>NC_001264.1:0-300000 GCF_000008565.1 Deinococcus radiodurans R1 = ATCC 13939 = DSM 20539
TCTTTGCTCGCCATACCCAAAGTCTACACGCTGATTTTCACGTTTCCAGACCCTGCCCTCTCGCTACTCAGCTCTCCAAGTTTGCTCGCTTGATGAATGATCAAATCTTTTAAAGATAAAAACAAAAAAATGATGATCATCATCATAGGGCGGCATGTTCTCACGTCTAGGACGGCGTTTTTCGATTTTTCTCCACAAAGTGCCACAGGTAAACGGCCCGAATTCCACAAAGTGCCACAGGCAAACGGCCTTTTTCTCCACAAAGTGCCACAGGCAAACGGTCCAAATGCCACAAAGTGCCACAGGTAATTCCACAAAGTGCCACAGGCAGGGGCATTCAAACTCCACAAAGTGCCGCAGGCGAGGGCGCTCAAACTCCACAAAGTGCCACAGGTAATTCCACAAAGTGCCACAGGCAAACGGCCCAAATTCCACAAAGTGCCACAGGTAATTCCACAAAGTGCCACAGGCAGGGTCATTCAAACTCCACAAAGTGCCACAGGTATTCGTCTAGACAATTACAGGTCTATTAAGAAAATTTTTTGTGCTGAAGAATCATCTGTTTCTACGCAATCTAATTTTTTCGGTACTACCAGTTGTCCAGCACTTCCTGACGTTCAAGGAGGAACAGTCGATTGCAGACCTTTCGGATATGGTGAGCGCTGTGAAAACACTCACGGTGTTCAACCATGCCGGAGGCGCAGGCAAGACCAGTTTGACTTTGAATGTTGGCTATGAGCTGGCACGGGGCGGGCTGCGGGTGCTGCTGCTCGACCTCGACCCACAGGCGAATTTGACCGGCTGGCTGGGCATTTCTGGGGTCACGCGGGAGATGACGGTTTACCCAGTGGCCGTGGACGGTCAGCCGCTGCCTTCCCCAGTCAAGGCGTTTGGCCTGGACGTTATTCCTGCACATGTCAGTCTGGCCGTGGCGGAAGGCCAGATGATGGGCCGAGTCGGTGCTCAGGGGCGTCTGCGCCGCGCTTTAGCAGAGGTATCCGGCGACTACGACGTAGCCCTCATTGATAGTCCGCCTAGCCTTGGACAGCTCGCCATCTTGGCCGCGCTGGCCGCTGACCAGATGATCGTGCCGGTACCGACGCGACAAAAAGGCCTAGATGCTTTGCCTGGGTTACAGGGCGCCCTGACTGAATACCGTGAGGTGCGGCCTGACTTGACGGTGGCCCTGTACGTTCCGACCTTTTATGACGCTCGGCGTCGACACGATCAGGAAGTCTTAGCCGATCTGAAAGCGCACCTTTCTCCCCTGGCGCGCCCGGTTCCGCAGCGTGAAGCAGTCTGGCTCGACTCGACGGCCCAGGGAGCCCCGGTCAGCGAATATGCGCCGGGAACACCCGTTCATGCCGACGTGCAGCGCCTGACCGCTGATATAGCTGCCGCTATCGGCGTAGCGTATCCGGGGGAAAACGCATGACCCGGCGTCGTCCAGAGCGTCGGCGCGACCTGCTTGGTCTGTTGGGTGAAACGCCAGTTGATCTCAGTCAAGCCAACGATATCCGTGCCCTGCCCGTTAATGAACTGAAAGTAGGAAGCACCCAGCCCCGCCGCTCTTTTGATCTGGAGCGGCTAAGTGAGCTGGCAGAAAGTATCCGGGCGCATGGGGTATTGCAGCCGCTGCTGGTGCGTTCGGTGGATGGGCAGTACGAGATTGTTGCAGGGGAGCGTCGTTGGCGAGCCGCCCAGCTGGCTGGCTTGGCTGAAGTTCCGGTCGTCGTTCGGCAGCTCAGCAACGAGCAGGCCAGAGCTGCTGCCCTCATTGAAAACTTGCAGCGCGACAACCTGAATGTCATTGATGAGGTGGACGGGAAACTTGAGTTGATAGCGTTGACGTTGGGTTTGGAAAGGGAAGAAGCGCGCAAGCGCCTGATGCAACTGCTGCGAGCCGTCCCAGGCGACGAGCATGAACAACTTGATCAGGTGTTCCGATCAATGGGGGAAACCTGGCGGACCTTTGCCAAAAATAAGCTGCGTATCCTCAACTGGCCTCAGCCTGTGCTAGAAGCGTTGCGTGCTGGTTTGCCCTTGACCCTTGGCTCAGTGGTCGCGAGTGCGCCCCCAGAACGTCAAGCCGAACTCCTGAAGCTTGCCCAGAATGGTGCGTCCCGCTCTCAACTGCTTCAGGCCTTGCAAACGCCGTCTCAGACCAGCGCAGTAACTCCTGAGCACTTCGCCAAAGTCCTGAGCAGCAAGCGTTTTCTATCGGGTCTGGATACACCAACGCGAGAAGCCCTCGACCGCTGGCTGGCACGAATGCCTGAGCGGGTCCGTCAGGCGATAGACGAACAGAGCTGAACAGTTCTTACCGGTAAGAACAAAGTCGAGGGTGACGCAAGTTAAATCTGCATCACCCTCGACTTTATACGTCTTCTCAACAGCTGGGAAAATATGCCCCCAGCTCAGGAAAGACCAAGCGAGACGAACTTGGTTTCAAGGTATTCCTCCAGGCCCCAATGCCCGCCTTCACGGCCTACGCCACTGTTTTTCATGCCACCAAAGGGGACGTGTGGGGCTGCCGAACTGGGCAGACCATCGTTGATACCGACAATGCCGTATTCAAGTCCCTCGGCAATGCGGAAGGCACGGCCCAGATCGCGGGTATAGGCGTAGGCAGCTAATCCATACTCGCTGTCGTTGGCCAAGCGCAGGCCTTCCTCTTCAGTGTCAAAGATAGTCACCGGAGCAACTGGCCCGAATGTTTCCTCTCGCAAGATTAGCGAATCTGGTGCCACATCAACCAAGACAGTGGGCTGGAAAAAGAGGCCGCTGCTCACTTGCCCGCCAGTTGTAGCCTGTGCGCCCTTCGTCAGGGCGTCTTGCACTTGCCGCTGGACTTTATCGAGGCCTGCTTGCTCAACGACCGGACCGACCTGGGTGGCCTCATCGAAAGGATCGCCCAGCTGCAAAGCTGCCGTCTTCTCGGTGAGCAACCGGATAAATTCTTCGGCGACCCCGCGCTGGACATAGACCCGGTTGGTGCAGACGCAGGTCTGACCCGAGTTGCGGAATTTACTCGCCACGACTTCGCTCGCTGCGCGCTCAAGGTCGGCATCGTCAAAGACAAGGAAGGGCGCATGTCCGCCGAGTTCCAGGCTGACGCGCTTGATCGTGCCAGCGGCTTGCTGGTAAAGCAGGCGCCCCACCTCAGTGCTGCCGGTGAACGTCAGCTTGCGGACCCGGCTGTCGTTCATAAAAGGCTGAGTCAATGCAGAAGCGTCGTTAGTGGGTAGGACTTGAAAAGTGTTCGCCGGACCTCCTGCCTTGAGCCACAGCTCAGTGAGATAGAGCGCAGTCATGGGCGAGAGTTCGGCAGGTTTGAGGATCATGACGCAGCCGGCAGCCAGCGCAGGCGCGGCTTTGCGGGTGATCATTCCAGCGGGGAAGTTCCAGGGCGTCACGGCATAAACGATGCCCACTGGCTCGCTGATGGTCAGGCCACGCTTATGCGGAAAGCGCAGGTTGATGCGCTCACCGGCGATGCGTCCGGCTTCCTCAGCGCACCACTCGATAAAGCTCGCCGCGTAGTGCACTTCACCGCGCGTCTCGCTGATCGGTTTGCCCATTTCAAGGGTCATGAGCTGGGCGAGTTCTTCTTTGTGTTCGAACATCAGGTCGTGCCAGCGGCGCAGGATTTTGCCGCGTTCGTAGGGGTTGACCTGCCGCCACTCGCGCAGAGCTACCTCGGCGGCGTCAATGGCCTGGCGTGCATCGGTAGGAGTGCAGTCGGCGACTTCGCCGATCACTTCGCCATTGCCTGGATGACGAACCTCAAAGTTGCGCGGCGCGTTGCGCCATTCGCCGTCAAAGTAAGCCTGGCTGCGAGTGACGGAGCTATAAGTTGTTCTCAGATCAGTGGTGGTCATGCCAACCTCGCTTTCTGCCCGTCAAAAGAATTAGGCAGGATGGAATAAAACTAGTTTGCGCCTTCTAATATGCGGCCATCGTGAACTGGAATGGCGTCAATCGGGCCAACGCGCCCCAGCCTTCGCGCCCTATCTTGCCGGTATGAACTCGCTCTCCTCACTGGCTGCCGTCTTGCTGATGGCAGGACGCAGCACCCGGATGGGTCAACCCAAAGCGTTGCTGCCACTTGGTGGGATGCCGCTGTGCCGACACGCTGCTCAAACGCTGGTTGAGGCTGGCTACGGTGAGGTCTGGGCTGTCCTTCCTCCCGGCGAGACAGGCGACGCGGTGCGGGCTGCCCTGCAGGGTCTGCCTCTGCGCTGGGTGACCAACCCACAGCCCGCGCAGGGGCTGCTGTCTTCTTTTCAGGCGGCTGGCGAGGCGTTGTGGGCCGAGTCGGCCGCGCCCGCAGTGGTTTTTACTCTGGCGGACATGCCCCTCGTCCGCCGAGACACCCACCAAGCGCTCGGTACGGTCTTTGGCGCCGAGCAACCTGCGGCGATCATCACCCGTTACGGCGAGGTCGCGGCGCCACCGACCCTTTTGCGCCGCGACCTGCTGCCCCGGTTGCATGAGTTCCCGCCCAGCGATCACGGTCCGCGCACGCTGCTGCGGGAACTGGGAAGAGAGCTGAAGAAGATCGACCGCCCGGCCGCTGAGTTGCTCGACATCGATACCCCAGAGGCCTGGGCGCAGGCGCAGCAGCTCTTTGCTGAGGTGACTCCCGGCGCTCAGGACGGCCCCTAAAAAAACCGGACGCCCACCCAAAGGGGACGTCCGGCAAGCACCTGAAGGCTTCAGGCCCAGGGGTTGAGCACAACCTTGATGCAGCAGTCCTGTTTGTCGCGGAAGGTCTTGTACAGCTCGGGCGCCTGATCGAGCGAGGCGCGGTGGGTAATGACGAAACTGGGGTCGATCTGCCCGGCTTCGATGCGGCCCAGCAGACTGGGGATATGACGGTGGGTGTGGGTTTGGCCCATACGGAAAATCAGGCCCTTGGCGAAGGCCGCGCCGATGGGCATCTTGTCCACCAAGCCGCCGTAGACACCCGGCATGCTGACGGTGCCGCCCTTGGCGCAGCTCAGGATGGCCCAGCGCAGGGCGGTAATACGGTCAAAAGTCAGCTTGAGGTTCTGCTGCACCTTGTCCATGGTGGAGCCGGGGCCGTGGCCGTGGGCTTCCATGCCGACGGCGTCAATCACGTGGTCAGGTCCGCGTCCGCCAGTGGCTTCGCGCAAGGAAAGCAGCACGTCTTCCTTCTCGTAGTTGATCGTCTGACAGCCGGCAGCTTCGGCCATCGCCAGGCGTTCGGGCACGCGGTCAATCACGATGACGTGTGCAGCCCCGAGCATCTGCGCGCTGCGGGCAGCGAACTGACCGACCGGCCCGGCACCGAACACGGCCACCACGTCGCGGCCCGGCACAATGTTGCACTGCTCGGCGGCCTGGTAGCCGGTGGGGAAGATGTCGGTGAGGAACAGGACTTGCTCGTCTTTCAAGCCCGACTCTATTTTGAACGGCCCCACATCGGCAAACGGCACGCGCACGTACTGGGCTTGCCCGCCCGCATAGCCGCCGTACATATGCGAGTAGCCGAACAGAGCCCCGCCGCTGGTGGCGCCGTAGAGAGCCTCTGCCATGCGGTGATTCGGGTTGGAGTTGTCGCAGGCGCTGAAAAAGCCACGTTTGCAGGGGTCGCAAACTCCGCAAGCGATGTTGAAGGGCACGACCACCCGGTCGCCCACCTTGAGCTTCCTGACCTCGCTGCCGACTTCGACGACTTCACCCATGAATTCGTGGCCGAGAATGTCGCCGGTTTCCATGCTGGGGATGTACCCGTCGAGCAGGTGCAGGTCCGAGCCGCAGATGGCGGTCGAAGTGATTTTGACGATGGCGTCGGTGGGCAGGAGCAGTGTGGGATCCGGAACCGTTTCGACACCGACTTTGTTGACGCCTTGCCAGACAATTGCTTTCATACCAGGTCTCCGCGTTTGTTGGGGGGGGTGAGGGCGGCGCGGCCACTGCTCTGGCCCTGGGCCGTGGGGGCGTGGCCGAGTTCCTGCTCACGCTTGAAGCGCATCAGGTCGTCGCGCAGTTGCTGCGAGGGTTCCTGATTGAACATCCGGGCGATGACGGCGCCGGCGCTGCCGCCGGGGGGACGGTAGGTCAGGCGCACCACGACTTCGGTGCCCCGAGCACCGGGAGCAGGACGGAACAGCACTTCGCCGCTGTTTTCGATGCGGGCGCCGGGCAGTGAACGCCATGCGATGCGTTTGCCGGGTTCGTCGGCGGTCAGTTCGGCTTCCCAGCTCACGGTGCCCAGAGGCGCGGGGGCTTCGACCGTCCAGCGCGAACGCTTGTCGTCGAGCACTTCCACGCTGCGCAGGTGGGTCATCAGCAGCGGCAGGCCCGGCAGGTCGCGCCAGACCGCGTACAACTGCTCGGCGGGCTTGCCGATGGTCACGGCGTCGCGCACGACAGTTTCGCCTTCGTCGTTCTGCTCGATTTTGAGCGCCGTCGCCAACGGGTTTTGCCCTCGCGCCGCCACCGCGATCAGGCCCGCGCCGAGGCCAGTCAGGACCACTTTTTCCAGTCCTGAACGGCTGCGCAGCCCCGCAGCGGCCAGCGCGGCGCCCACCGCCCCCGTCAGCGAGCGTTCGAGCGGCTGCATGGTGGCGCCTGGCGAAGAATTCGGTCCCGTCGCGCCCGCGTGGGGGGCGGGCTGCTCCCTGTTCCAGTTCGTCATGGTCCGCAGTTGAGGGGATGACCGCCGGTCCAATAGATCACTGTGTCACTGTGTGTGAAGTCTCATAAGGGGACGTGACTGCCCTGACAAATGACGGGGCTGACAAATGTCATCCGGGTCGCCTGACAGCTGGCACTACGCCCTGCCCTGAGCCCGCGGCACTCTGAGGGCATGATCACCACCTTCGAGCAAGTCAGCAAGACCTACGGGCACGTCACCGCGCTCAGCGACTTCAACCTCACCCTGCGCACCGGCGAACTGACTGCCCTGCTCGGGCCCAACGGGGCGGGCAAATCCACCGCCATCGGCCTGCTGCTCGGTCTGAGTGCGCCGAGTGCCGGACAGGTCCGGGTGCTGGGCGCCGATCCCCGGCGAAACGATGTGCGGGCGCGGATCGGGGCCATGCCGCAGGAAAGTGCCCTGCCGGCGGGTCTGACGGTGCGCGAGGCGGTCACGCTGTTCGCGTCCTTTTACCCGGCGCCGCTGGGCGTAGACGAGGCGCTGGCACTGGCGGACTTGGGCCCGGTGGCCGGACGCCGCGCCGCGCAGCTGTCGGGCGGACAAAAGCGCCGCCTCGCCTTTGCCCTCGCGGTGGTGGGCGACCCTGAGCTGCTGCTGATCGACGAGCCGACCACTGGGATGGACGCGCAAAGCCGCGCCGCGTTCTGGGAAGCGGTGACCGGGTTGCGGGCGCGGGGCCGCACCATCCTGCTCACCACCCATTACCTCGAAGAAGCCGAGCGCACCGCCGACCGGGTGGTGGTAATGAATGGAGGCCGGATTCTGGCCGACGACACGCCCCAGGGCCTGCGCTCGGGCGTGGGCGGCGCCCGGGTGAGCTTCGTCTCCGATCTGGTGCAGGCCGAGCTGGAGCGGCTGCCGGGGGTGAGCGCGGTGCAGGTGGACGCGGCTGGGCGGGCCGACCTGCGAACCAGCGTCCCCGAAGCTCTGCTCGCGGCCCTGATCGGCTCGGGCACCACGTTCAGCGACCTCGAAGTGAGGCGGGCCACGCTGGAAGAGGCGTATTTGCAACTCACCGGGCCGCAGGACATGACAGCTGTCACCCGCAGCGCCTGACACCCGGCACTGCGCCCTGGCCGGCGCCGACAGGAAGATGTTCTCAGCAACGCCCACTCCCGTTTCGTTCTGAAAAACACAGCCTGCGCCCACCGCGCTCCCAAGGAGAACCCACCATGACCACCCTGCCCAATGTTCCTGCCCGCCGCACCTCCGCCCTCCCAGTTCTGGCACAGTTGACCCTGGGCGAGCTGCGCCGCCTGTTGCGGAGTCCGATGTTTACGGTCGGGGCCATCGGCTTTCCGGTGATGTTCTTTGCGCTGTTCGGGCTGCCCGCCGTTCAGGAGTACGGGGCGACTGACCCCCACGTCGGGCCGGTCATCCTGACGCAGTTCGCGGCCTATTCGCTGCTGAGTCTCGCTCTGTTCAGTTTCGGGGCGGCGGTCGCCACTGAGCGCAGCGGGGGCTGGTTGCGGCTGCTGCGCTCCTCGCCTTTGCCGGTGCCGCTGTACTTCGTGAGCAAGACGCTGGCGGCGCTCGCGTTCGGGGCGGTGAGCTTGGCCCTGCTCTACGCCTTCGCTCATTTCGCTGGCGGGGTCACGCTGCCGCTGGGACTCGCGCTGCTGCTCGCCGGCAAGCTGCTGCTGGGCATGATTCCGCTGGTCGCGCTGGGGCTGTGCATCGGGTTTCTGGCGAGTCCACAGGCGGCGCAGATTCTGGCGAATATCCTGAGCGTCGTGATGTCATTCGCTTCGGGGCTCTTTGTGCCGCTTGATCAGCTGCCTGGATTTGTGCAGCAGATCGCCCCCCTGCTGCCGGCCTACCACGTCAGTCAAATCGCCACGAACACGGTCAGTGGACAGACGGCCAGCGAGCCGGCGCACTGGCTGGCGCTGGCGGCCTTCACCCTGGTCTTCGGCACCCTGGCGGTCTGGGGGCTCAAGCGTGACGAAAGCCGCGAGGGTTGAGGAGTGCCGCGCCTCCCCGCCTCATCCCCGCTGAAGAACTGGCGCCTGCCTCAGCGCAGGCCGCAGTTCTGGGACCTGTTCCCGCTGCTGTGGTTGGTCTGGTTGGTCTAGCCCATTCAGGCCTTTACCGGGCAGCCGCGCCCTTGGTCCGAGCAGGTGCTGTTCTGGGGAACCCTGGTTGCGTTCGTCGCCGTCTACGTTTTTACTTTTGGCAAGCGCGACCCCGACGACCGCTGGGCTTATGTTGGCTGGCTGTCGGCCCTCCTGATGTGGGCGCTGGGAGACTGGCTGTATGGGCCGAGCGCCCTGAGTTTCCTGGTCTACGGCGGCAGCCTCATCGGCTGGCAGCGGCGGCAGTGGGTGGCCCTGGGCGGCGCGGCCATCAACGCCCTTTTGATGGTGGGCCGGCTCCTCACGTTGCCGGAGAGGTCGCAGGGTGACTTCATCTTTCTCCTTTTCATTCTGGCATCGGCCTATGCCAATCACGCCACCTACCGCGGCCTGCGGGCCCGGCGCCGGCTGGCCCAGGTGCAACTGGAAAAGGAAAAGCTGGCCGCCGACGCCGAGCGTGAGCGCATTGCCCGTGACCTGCACGACCTGCTCGGCCACACCCTGAGCGTCATCGTGCTCAAGAGCGAGCTCGCCGGCAAACTCGCCGAAAAACACCCCCAGCGCGCCGCCGCCGAAATCCGCGAGGTCGAGCGCATCTCGCGCGAGGCGCTCTCCGAAGTGCGCGCCGCCGTGCAGGGTTACCGGGGCAGCGGGCTGGCCGCCGAACTCGCCCGCGCCAAGGTGGCCCTCGACGCGGCGGGGATTCGGCTGGTCATCACCGACACCCTGCCGGAACTTCCCGCCGACCTCGAAAGCACCCTGGCGATGGTGCTGCGCGAGGCGGTCACCAACGTGGTGCGGCACTCCGGCGCCTCCGAGTTGCGCCTGACCCTGCGCGGGCAGGCAAACGGCTTTCAGTTGACCTTGCAGGACGATGGCCGGGGCGGCGACGCGCCCGAGGGCACCGGCCTGAACTCCATGCGTGAGAGACTGCGCGCCATGGGCGGAACCTTTGAACGCGACGGGCACACGGGAACGCGTCTGCAAGCCTTCGTGCCGCTGAGTGCCGGAACTGCCGGGCTCAAGGCCCCTGAGCTGCTGGAGAAAACGTCGTGACCCTGCCAGAGACGGGCGCGGGGTCTTCGCCCATTCGGGTGCTGCTGGCCGAGGACCAGACCCTGGTGCTGGGGGCGCTCGCCGCGCTGCTTTCGCTCGAAGACGACCTGGACGTGGTCGGCACGGCGGCGGACGGGGCAGAGGCGCTGATGCAGGTGCATACGCTGCGGCCCGACGTTCTGGTGACCGACATCGAGATGCCCCGGCTCAGCGGCCTCGACCTCGCGGAGCGGGTGCGGCAGGAAGCGCCCCAGACGCGGGTGGTCATCGTGACGACCTTCACGCGGGCGGGCTACCTGCGCCGGGCCCTGGACGCTGGTGCGCGGGGATATCTGCTCAAAGACGCTCCTTCGCACGAACTGGCAGACGCCATTCGCCGGGTTCACGCGGGTGGGCGGGCCATAGACGCAGGCCTCGCCGAGGAAATCTGGGATGCCCAGAGCCCGTTGACCGAGCGTGAAATCCAGGTGTTGCGGGCCGCTGAAACTGGGAGGAGTACTGCTGCCATCGCTGCCGAACTTGGCATCGGTGTAGGAACGGTGCGAAATTACCTCTCCGAAGCCATCGGCAAACTCGGCGCCGAGAACCGGGCCGAGGCGGCGCGAAAGGCGCGGGAGCGGGGCTGGCTCTGAAGTGTGGACTGGGGCTCAACCGTGATTACCCCGCCCGGCACGCCCGCTGCACCGCGTCGCTCAGACTCGCCAGGGTGGGCTGCTCGGCCAGAATCAGGCGGGTAAATCCGGCTTCGCGGGCGGCGAGTTCGGTCTGCGGGCCAATGACGGCGGCGGTAAAACTGGTGCCCGCCACCTGCGCGAGTGCGCGCGCTCCCACCGCCGAGGCCAGAGTCACCACTTGCGCCTCCTGCAACTGCTCGCGCTGGGCCGGGGTCAGCTCGCTGAGTTCGCTGCGGTAGGCTTCGGCGGCCACGTATTCGATGCCCCGCGCGCTCAACGCCATTTCGAGCACCGCGTCGGTGTCCTGCGAGCCGACGTGCAGCGCAACTTCACCGGGCGCGGCGGGCAGTTCGGCCCCGAGGTGGCGCGAGCCGGAGCGCGTGGGGACGAAATCGGGAGCGAGGCCGTACTCGCGTAGAGTCCAGGCGGTGCCGCTGCCCACGGCAGCGATGCGGGCGCGGGCCAGCACCCGCAAGTCACGCCCAGCGGCGAGCAGTGTCCGCGCGAGTGCCCGCACTGCCTGTTCGCTTGTCAGGAGCACCCAGCCATCGAAGCCGTTCAGGGCGCCCACCAGTGTGCGCGGGCTGCTGGCCGGCACGAAACGGAGCAGCGGAATCTCGCTGACCTGGGCGCCGCGTCCGCTGAGCAGGGCCGCGAGTTCGCTGCCCGTCTGTTCGCGGGTGCGGGTAACGGCCACCTGCGCGCCTTGCAGCGGCAGCGGCGCCGGGCAAAACCAGTCGAGGTCGTCGTGCAGCGCGGCCACCGCACCCACCACGGTCACGGCGGGCGCGCCCAAGCCGGCCTCGGCTGCCCGTTGCGCCAGCGTGCCGAGGGTCGCGCGCACCGTGCGCTGCTGCGGCGTGCTCGCCCACTGCACAGCGGCGGCGGGGGTCTGCGGGTCACGGCCCGCCGCGATCAGGTCCGCCGTAATCTGCGGCAGGTGCCGCACGCCCATCAGAAACACCAGCGTGTCCACCCCGGCGATCTCGGCATAGGCGGCGGGCCCGTGCCGGTCGGTGCCGGTCAGCACGGCGAAGCTGCGGCTCAGCCCCCGGTGCGTGACCGGAATCCCCGCGTAGGCTGCCGCTGCCACGGCGCTGCTCACCCCTGGCACGATTTCGCACGGCACCCCGGCGGCCCGGCACGCCAGCGCCTCCTCGCCCCCGCGCCCGAAGACAAAGGGGTCGCCCCCCTTGAGCCGCACCACCCGCTGTCCGCCGCCCGCGAGCGCCTCGCGCACGATCAGGTCGTTGATGTCTTCCTGCTTGGCTGAGGGCAGGAACCCGCGTTTGCCCACTTCTACCACCCGCGCCTGGGGGCAGTGCGCCAGCAGCGCCGGGCTGACGAGCGCGTCGGTCAGCACCACGTCCGCCTGCGCCAGCACCTCGCGGGCACGCAGCGTGAGCAGGCCGGGGTCACCGGGGCCGGCCCCCACCAGCGAAACGAAAGGAGCGGGCAGCGCGGCAGGCAACGAAACTTCAGACATGGGTGACTTCTCCTTGTGCGGGGGTCTCCTGATGAGAACCCAATTCTTCACGAACGGCGGCGACCAGCAGCGTGCAGGCCTCGGGGCAGGGGAGGGCTTGCGGGTCGCCCGTCAGAAAGGTCGCGCTGAGCGGCTCGCCCGCCCACAGCGGCGTGCGGAGGCAGCTTGCGCAGGTTTTGTGCCGCGCCTGCGCCACTTGCGCGGGGCTGGCGCGCCTAACTGCCGCGTACAGTCCGCTTTGCCGCTCGGCAGTGTCGGTCCAGGGAATGACCGGCAGGGTGCCGTTCTCCCAGGCATAGGCTTCCTCCAGCACAGCAGGATAAACCGCGTGCAGGGCGGCCCGCAGCTCACTGGTTTCCACTTCGGCCCACCAGCCGCGCGGCAGCGAGCGCTGGGTGCGAATCGGGCGGTGGGTGCCGTCCGCTGTGCGACCCGTCCAGGCCGATAGGTCACTGAGGGCTACCGTCGTCAAATCGGTGCGGCCTGCGTCCACTTGGGAGCGCAAGTCACAGCGTCCATCGGGAAGAGGCGTGACTTGCAATTCACCCACGGCGAGGCCAGCTTCACCACTTGAGGCGCGGAGCAGGGCCGCACCCGCCGCCCGCCACGCGGGTTCCTCGGGGCTGAGGGGCGCGTCCAGGCTGTCTTCCACCAGCCGCACAATCACGCGGGTCACGGCCGGGTGCGTGCCCACCGGACGGCTGTAAAAGACCCGGCGCGGTCCGCCCGGCAGCTCTGGAAACTCTGTCACGGCCCCAGTCAGGCCGAGGTCGTGCGGGATGGTGTCCTGGGTGTGCCAGCCCTCGGAGGCGAAAAACGGCACGATCACCACGTCGGGCGCCCGGGTCAGCGCGGCCCAGTCGTCCACGCGCGGGGCTTGGTCGAGATACAGCGCCTGCACCTCGGCAAAGCGTCCACGGCCACGCAGGGCAGCGGCGGCCTGTTCGATGGCCTGCTGGCTCTGGCGGTCGCGCCCAGTGCCGTGGCCGAGGACCACCAGCGCGGTGCGGGCGGGGTCCCACTCGCCGCACACCTCGGCGGCCCGCGCGGCGATGACTTCGGCCATATCGGGATGCACGCCGTAAGGCCGGGTGTAGTGCACGCGGTGGCCATCTATCACCGCAGTCAGGCCCCCCGGCGGCACCGGCCCACGCCACTCAAAGCCGAGTTCGCGCGGGATGACGGTGCCGGTGAAATACCCCTCCGACACGAACAGCGGCACCACCGTCACGTCACGGAAGCGGGCGAGGCGCAGCAGTTGCCGCAGCGAGGGCTCCTCTTTCCAGGAGCCTTCCAGCACTTCGTCGAACAGCCCCTGTGCCCGCACTGCCCGGGCGTGACGGCGCACTGCCGCCGCCGAATCCGCGTTCAGATGCGACCCATGACCGAGCAGAATGAGGGTTCGGCCACCATTGGCGGCTGTACCCGTCGAGACAACTTCAAGTTGTTGACTTGTTTTGTCCACAATGGAAGTTTACATTTTTGATCAACCAAAGGCCCTGCGCCGCTGGGCAGTTGTCCAGGCGAGGCTTTGCCCCCTCTTTCGCCGCTTTCTCTGGAGCCGCCATGTCCGATATCGAAGCCCTGAAAAAAGAATTGCCCCCGTTCCAGATTTTCGACCTGATTCCCCAGTACGCCGCCGCCGGGCAAATCGACCCCGAGAAAATCGACCTGCTGAAGTGGGCCGGCGTCTACCCCCAGCGCCCGCAGGAAGACGGCTTCCTGATGATGCGCGTGAAGGTGCCCACCGCCGAGCTGCACACTGACGCTCTGCGGGTCGTGGCCGGCATCTCCGAGGACTTCGGGCGCGGGCTGCTCGACGTGACCGACCGTCAGGCCTTCCAGTTCCACTGGCTGCGGATTCAGGACATTCCCGAGATTCTGGACCGGCTGGAAACGGTGGGCCTGCACACCAAGGGGGCCTGCGGCGACACCGTGCGCGCCGTGATCGCCTCGCCGCTGGCCGGCCTCGACGCCCGCGAGAAGATCGACGTGCGCCCGCTCGCCGCCGCGATGGAAGGCACCCTCAGCGGCAACCACGACTTCGAGGACCTGCCGCGCAAATTCAAGATCAGCATCACCGCCACCCCCGAGCTCGAAGGCATTCACCTCATCAACGACATCGGTTTTCTGGCCCATGAGGTCGATGGCGAAATTGGGTTCGACGTGTGGGTGGGCGGTGGCCTGGGCGCAGTCCCTCACCTCGCCGAGCGGCTGGGCGTGTTCATCCGGCCCGATGAAGTGGTCGAAGTGGGCCGCGCCATCGTCGGAGCGTACCGCGACCACGGCTACCGGGTGAACCGCAAAAAGAGCCGCCTGAAGTACCTCATCAAGGACCTCGGCCCGGCCAAGTTCCGCGAAATCGTGGAAACCGAGTACCTGGGTCGCCCGCTGCGTGACGGCCCCTCCGCGCCAGTCGCCCGCTTCGGCGGCAGCGACGTGCTGGGCGTCAACCCGCAGAAAGACGGCCTCAACTACGTGGTGCTGACCACCACCGTGGGCCGCATCACCCCCGAAAAGGCCCGCCGCCTGGCCGACCTCGCTGAACAGTACGGCAACGGATACCTGCGCACCACCGCCTTCCAGAACATGATGATTCCCAACGTGCCCGACGAGCACGTGGGCGCACTGGTGGCCGAGTTGCAGGAGCTGGAACTGGCGCCCAAGGCCACCCTGCGCGGCACCACCATCGCTTGCACCGGCACGCAGTTTTGCCGCCTGGCGCAGACCGAAACGAAGGCGCGGGTGGCGGGCATGATCGACGTGCTGGAGCCGCGCCACAACGACCTCGACGTGCCGTTCGTCATCAACCTGACCGGCTGCTCGAACGCCTGCACCCGCTATCAGGTGGCCGACCTGGGCTTCATGGGCGCGCTGCGGGCCAACAAGGAGACCGGCGGCGAGGACGAGGTCTACAACGTCCACCTCGCCGGCAGCATCGGGCAGGCGCAGCGCACCGGCACCAAGCTAAGGGGCATCGTGCCCGCCGAGCGGCTGACCGAGTACACCGACCGGGTGATCAGCGACTTCAAGGCCAACAAGACGCCGGGCGAGAGCTTCGTGGAGTACGCCGACCGGGTGGGCGCCGACCGCTTCGTGCCGGACACCGTGCTGGACGGTGGAAAGGAACTGGTGAACGCGTGAGCGCTTCCCCCTCACTCCCCGCTTCGCAAGGCCCTCTGCCACAGGGGGAGAGGGTTAATAAGGCTGGCCGCGTCGTCTGGTTCACCGGCCTCTCCGGCGCGGGCAAAAGCACCCTGGCGACGGCCCTGTTTGAAGAACTGTCGGCGCGCGGCGAAGCGGTGGAACTGCTTGACGGTGACGCTGTGCGCGAGAACCTGTCCAAAGGGCTGGGCTTTTCCAGGGAGGACCGCGACACCAACGTGCGCCGCATCGCCTTCGTGGCGGGGCTGCTCGCCAAGCACGGGGTGACGGTATTGGTCAGCGCCATCAGCCCCTACGCCGACACCCGCCGCGAGGTGCTCGCCAGCTTGCCGAACGCGCTGGAAGTGTTCGTGGACGCGCCGCTGGAAGTCGTCACCGAGCGCGACGTGAAGGGGCTGTACCTCAAGGCGCTCGCCGGAGAAATCCCGCACTTTACCGGCGTCTCCGACCCTTATGAGGCGCCCGAGAATCCCGACCTGCACCTGCGGACTGACCGCATCAGTGTGGAGGACGGGGTGCAACAACTGCTGGGGAGGCTGAGTGATGACCGCTGAAGTAAGAACTCCCGAACAGGGCGGCGGGCCTCTAACGACTGAGCCGCGCGCGCCCCGCAGCGCACCGGGACATGCCGACGCTTCGGCCCCCGCTTTTGGCCCCGAAACCGACCCGCGCGACATCATCCGCTGGGCGCTGGCCGCGCACCCCGACCTGCTGATGCCGAGTGCGTTCAACCTCAACGGCGTGGTGCTGCTCGACCTCGCGGCGCAGGCGGGCTACCGGGGCGAAGTCGTCTTTGTGGACACCGGCTACCACTTTCCCGAAACGCTGGCGACCCGTGACCGGCTGGAAAGCCGCTACCCTGAGCTGACCTTCGTGACCCTGAACGCGGGCGCCTCGCCGGATGACGGACAGACGCCCCCCGATCTCTACGCCAGCGACCCCGATGCCTGTTGCGCGGCCCGCAAGGTGGACCCCTTGCAGCGCTACTTGAAGGAGCAAGGTCCCTCGGCGCTCCTCAACGCCCGCAGCCGCGATCAGGCGAGCACCCGCGCCGACATCCCCTTTGTGGAGGAAGGCGGCGCCCGGCGCCGGGTCAACCCGCTGGCCCACTGGACCCGCGAGCAGCTCGAGGCCTACGCCGCCGAGCACGACCTGCCGGTCAACCCGCTGTACTTCGACGGCTTTCTGAGCATCGGCTGCTGGCCCTGCACCCGCGCCGTGAAACCCGGCGAAGATGCCCGCGCCGGACGCTGGGCAGGCAAAGGCAAGACCGAATGCGGACTGTGGCAGGGCGAGAACAAGTTGTAAGGGCCCCGGCTTTCAGAGGCCTTTCTTTTTCACTGATCAATTGACCTTTCCCATCAACTATCAACCCTCGATCAGCTTCCCCTGACCATCAACGGAGACCCCGCATGACGACCTTCCAAACCGCTCCCGTCACCCTTCCCACGCCTCTGGGCGGTTCGCTGGTGCGCCGCATCTGGCGGCCCGGTCAGGACTTCGACCCCGCTGAACTCGCGGGCCGGCCCCGGCTGGAGCTGAGCAGCCGCAGTCTCGCCGACCTCGAAATGATTGCGACGGGAGCCTACTCGCCGCTCACTGGCTTTGTGGGCGAGGCCGATTACCTCAGCATCATCGAGCACTTGCGGCTGGCGGACGGCACGCCCTGGAGCCTGCCCATCACGCTGCCGGTCACGGCGGAGCAGGCAGCCGGGCTGAGTGGCCGGGTGGTTCTGACCCACGGCGGCGAGCCGGTCGGGACCCTCGACATCGAGGAAAAGTATGCCGCCCAGAAGAGCCTCGAAGCCCGTGAGGTCTACCGCACCGAGGAGGAGGCGCACCCCGGCGTGGCGGCGCTCTACGCCCAGGGCGACGTGTATCTGGCCGGGCCGGTCACGCTGTTCGAGGTGCCGCGCGGCGAGTTTCCCCGCGCCCACCGCACCCCCGCCGAGGTGCGCGAGGTGATCGAGGCGCGCGGCTGGCGCTCGACCGTCGCCTTTCAGACTCGCAACCCCATCCACCGCGCCCACGAGTACCTGCAAAAAGTCGCGCTGGAACTGGTGGACGGCCTGCTGCTGCACCCGCTGGTCGGGCAGACGAAAGGCGACGACGTGCCCGCCGAGACGCGCATGGAAGCCTACGAGGTTCTGCTGCGCGGTTACTACCCGCAGGAGCGCACGCTGCTGAGTGTCTACCCCGCCGCCATGCGCTACGCCGGGCCGCGTGAGGCGATTGTCCACGCGCTGAGCCGCCGCAACTACGGGGCCACCCATTTCATCGTGGGACGCGACCACGCCGGTGTCGGGAGCTACTACGGCACCTACGACGCGCAGGAGATTTTCAACACCTACACCGCCGAGGAACTGGGCATCCGCATTCTGAAGTTCGAGCACACCTTCTATTGCCAGAGCTGCGGCCAATTGGTCAGCCCCCGCACCTGCCCGCACGACTCCTCGCACCACCTCGTACTGAGCGGCACCAAAGTGCGCGAGAAGCTGCGTGCCGGGGAGAACCTGCCCCCTGAGTTCACCCGCCCCGAAGTGGCCGAGGTGCTGAGGAAGGCCTATACCCGTTAAAGTCCTGGCCCTCGCCGCGTCCTTTCCGCAACCCGGCGGGGGACGCGGCTTCTTTTCAGGCCGGTGCGGGCGCATCATCCTCCCCATGATCGAGCACACCCGCACCTACAGCTGGACCGACCCCGAGTTCGATCCCGAAAAGATCAAACACCTCAGCGGCCTCGAATACTTGCAGGCCATCGCACGCGGCGAGATGCCGGCGGCGCCTATCGCCGCCACGCTGGGGATGGAAACGCCCCGGCTCGAAGACGTGCAGGAAGGCCGCGTCGTCTTTCGCCTGAAGCCGCAGAACTTTCAGTACAACCCCATCGGCAGCGTGCACGGCGGTGTCTATGCTAGGCTGCTCGACTCGGCGGTGGCCTGCGCCATTCAGAGCACCCTGCCTGCCGGGGCGATGTATACGACCCTCGAACTCAAGGTGAACTACATTCGCCCGCTGATTGCCGGTGGCCCCGAAGTGCAGGCCATCGGAGAGGTCGTGCATGTGACGCGGCAGACCGGCGTGGCCGAGGGCCGCATTGTGGACGAACAGGGCCGCATCTACGCTCACGCGACCACGACGTGCCTGATCATGCGTCCGCCCCGGCACTGAGCTAGGGCATTTGACAAAAGAGACCATGTGATTTTGACCCTCTACCTTGATGGGAGAGGGCCTCGCGCAGCGAGGGGTGAGGGTGTCTTTTTCTATCTCTGGAATCAAAAAAACCGCTGAGCGCCCGTGACTTGGGCCTCAGCGGTTTTTTAACGCTCTTTACTTCTTCGGTTCGTTCACGATCACGATGCGGCCTTCGGGCTGCGCATTCAGCGTGGGGTTGGCCTTGAGGTAGTTGACGAGCACGTCCACGTCGAGGGTGCCGGTTTCGAGCTTCGGCGCGTCCTTGAACATGGTGAAGCCGTCGCCGCCGCTCGCGGTGAAGTTGTTGGTGGCGACCTTGTAGGCGCGGGCGTCGTCGAGCGGCTGGCCGTTGAGGGTCACGGCGCTCACGCGGCTGCCGGCGGGTTTGGTGGGGTCGAAGGTGTAGCTCATGCCGCGCGAGACGTGCAGGAACTGACCCTTGTTTTCGCTCCAGGTGGCGACGCCGTATTCCAGCGCGGCCTTGAGTTGCGCGCCCGTCAGCGTGATGACGGTCAGGGTGTTGCCGAAGGGCTGCACGGTGATGGCTTCCTCGAAGGTCACCGGCCCCTGGTCGATGCTGGCGCGGACGCCGCCCCCGTTGACGAGCGCGAGTTCGGCCCCGGCGTTTTGCCCGGCGAGCAGCGCGGCGTCGGCGAGGACGTTCGCCATGGTGCTTTCACGGCGGCGCACGACTTCACGCGAGCCGTCGAGCGCGCTGGCGGTGGTGCCCACGACCTGCTGGCGCGGTTGGCGATCGGCACGCTGAGTGTCCCGATCATGCGCCGGGCGGTGTCGTCCTCGGCGATGTCGCTGGTCACGGGGATGGGGTTGCCTTCCCAGGCCGTCACGGCGCCCGCGTCGTCGAACGTCACTTTGAGGCGCCCGAGCACCTTGCCCCATTCCCAGGCGGCGACCAGCAGGGTCTTGTTGCCGTCGGGGTTTTGCACGACGGTCGGGTAAGGGCCTTCCGACGGCGGGAAATCCTTGTTGTCGAAGGTGCCGAGCAGGGTATGGCTGTGCCCGCCGACGATCACGTCGATGCCCGGCACGGTGGCGGCCACCTGCTGCTCGACCGTGTAGCCGAGGTGCGAGACGAGCACGATCTTGTTGATGCCCTGGGCGCGGAGCTGGTCGGCACTGTTTTTCAGCGAGGTCATCAGCTCCAGCATCTTGACGTTGGGGCCGGGGCTGCTGATGGTGGGCAGGTCGGGCGTCACCGCGCCGATCACGCCGATCTTTTCGCCGCCCACGCTCAGCACGGCGTAGGGCTTCACGAGGTCCTTGAGCAGCGGCTCAGTGCTCACGTCGAGGTTGGCGGCGAGCAGCGGGAAGTTCGCTTTCTGGGCAAAGCGGGCGAGCGCGGCGGGGCCGTTGTCGAACTCGTGGTTGCCCACCGCCATCGCCTGATAGGCCTGATAGTTCATGAACAGCACGTCGGCGAGGCCCTGGTACAGGTTGAAAAACAGCGTGCCCTGGAAGGTGTCGCCGCCCGAGAGCACCAGCGGGTTGGGGTCGCTCGCAGTGAACTGCTTGACCAGCGTGGTCTGGCGCGAGTACCCGCCATAGGTGTTTTGCCCCACCTTGGTCGGTTCGAGGTGCCCGTGCAGGTCGTCGGTGTGCAGGATGGTGACGGTCAGCGGCGCCGCCAGGGCCGTGTTCAGGCCGGCGCCGCCGAGCAGGGCGGTCAGCAGAAATAAGGATTTTTTCATAGCCTTCTCAGTATAAAGCCTGGGTTCAGCGCGGCGTCAGCTCCTTCCGGTGACTGCCCCCTCCGCCAGATGGCTCATGCACCCGCGTCGGCCCAGGCGACACACTGCGATCATGACGACGATTGCTCCCCCTGTTCGGTTCGACCCCGCCGCCGCGTCTGCGGCCCAACGCCTCGCTGTGGGTCAACTCCTCGCCGACTGTTACGCCGTCGCCTATCCCGAAGACCCGCCGCTGCTGCCGGAGCGCGAGGCCGACCTGCTTTTGCAAGTCACCCCCGACGAGGCCAACGACCTGTTCGTGAGCTGGGCCGGGGCCCGGGCGCTGGGCTACACGGCGCTCAATTACAGCCAGACACAAAACCTGCACACGGCGCGGGCCCAGCTCCTTGTGCGCCCGGACGAGCGGCGACGCGGGATGGGGCGGGCTCTGGCGGCGGCCCTCACTGAGCGGGCCGGGGAACTGGGCCGAACGACCATCGTCTTTTTCACCACCAACTTTGCGCCGGCGGGGGAACCCTTCGCCCGTTCACTGGGGGCGCAGGTGCGGCTCGACAACCGGACCAGCCGCCTGGAGCTCGCCGCCGTTCCGTCCGACCTTCTGCGCGACTGGCAGCGCCGCCCGGAGGGGGACCCCTACCGCCTGCACCTGTGGGACACCGTTCCCGATGACTACCTGGCCCGCACCGCCGACCTGATGATGGTAATGAACACCGCCCCGCGCGGCAGCGACCAGGAAGACGACTGGGTCGTCACGCCCGAGCTGGTGCGCGCGCAGGAAGCCGAGAGCGCCGCGCTGGGTGAGCGCCGCCTGTTGCTCGCCGCCGAGGACACCCGCACCGGCGAACTCGTGGGCTACACTGAGACGTTCTGGAGCCCCGAACGCGCCGCCCTCGTTTACCAGGGGGCCACCGCCGTGCGCCCCGCCGCCCGTGGGCAACGCCTGGGCAAGTGGCTCAAGGCCGCGATGGTGGAGCAACTTCGCCGCGAGTGCCCCGGCGCCGTGTGGGTCCGCACCAACAATGCCGAGGAGAACGCCGCCATGCTCGCCATCAACGTGCAGCTCGGCTTTCAGCCCTGGGCGCAGACGTTGGAATGGGAGTGGAGCGGGGGCAGAGCGTGAGCCGCCTGATTTACGTGACTGGCGGCGCCCGCAGCGGCAAAAGCTCCTTTGCTGAGCGCCGCGCCGCTGCCGCCGGGGGAGAGGTGACCTACCTCGCCACCGCCCAGCCCTTCGACGACGAAATGCGGGACCGCATTGCCCGCCACCGCGCGGACCGCCCCGCCGGGTGGCGCACGGTAGAAGAACCGCTCGACGTGCCCCGGCAAGTAGAACAGCTCCGCAGCGACGTGCTGCTGCTCGACTGCTTGAGCCTCTGGGTCAGCAATATGCTGCTCGCCGACTGGACCGACGAGGCGATGCTGGCGGCGGCAGACCGACTGCTTGCCGCCTGCGCGGGCGTCCCGACCACCATTCTCGTCACCAACGAGGTTGGGCTAGGCATCGTGCCCGACAATGCGCTGGCCCGGCGTTACCGCGACGTGCTCGGCTGGGTCAACCAGCGCTGCGCCGCCGCGAGCGACGAGGCGTATCTGCTGGTGAGCGGGCTGCCGGTGACGTTGAAGGAGCGGTGACTTTGGACTGGCAAAATGGCGATGACTCGCCGAGCGGCATTAGGTCAATGGTTCGTGCAGTTTTGTGGTCGTTACAGAGGGCGATCAAGATCTTGCTGTCTAGGACGCCATTTGCGCTCCCCCATCCCAACCTCCCCCGCAAGGAGGGAGGGACAAAAAACGCCGTGTTTATCGCAGCTTGGTTAGCTGAATTCCAAAACTGCACGGACTATTGATTAGGTGGCGCCATTGCTTAGTGCAGTTCCCTTTGTCAGCCTTCCCCAGCCTCACTTCACGTCACTCCAGATCCGGCGCTGCACACCCGGACGGAAGCTGCTGCGCGCGTTGCAATTTGCCAGATAGAGCGTATCGGTGAAGAGCGGCCTGACGCCCTTCTGAACTGTGACGCGGTGGGCCGAGATACTGCTGTTCGCTTTACCGCTGTCGCAGGTGTCCAGGAAAGCTTCACTGAGGTCAAGAAACGTCCTGAAGGTGCCGCCAGCCAGAGTGACGACGCTGGCGTTTTCACTGAATTCCCCCATCTGGGGTCCAAAAGCAGCGAGGAAGAGCAGGTCATCGACGCCATCAAGGTTGAGGTCGCCCACATTGCCAATGCTGTCCCCGATATTTTTAACGACACGTACGATGCGCCCACCTTCGTAGACGACCAGGCGGCCGTAATCAGTCCGCATGGGCACAGCTTCGAACGTGTCGCAGAGCATGACGAGGTAAGCCGTCTGCTTGGCCCCTGCACGGGTAAACGAGCCTTTGATCTCGTCACGGACTTCTCCGTTGCCGCAGGGCTTCGTCCCGGTGAACGCCCGCACCTCGCGCAGGATTCTGGCCTGCTGGTTGGCTGAAAGCTCAATGGGGTTATAGAACTTTCGGGTGTCCATGACGACTTGCTGAGCACCGGCCAGACCGCTCAGCAAGACCGTACAGACCATCGCCTGAAGTGCTTTTCGCATAGGACACACTTTAAGGTGACTGAGAATCAGACAGAGGGGAGACGTGTCTTAAGCCAGGGTGTCTACCCCAGTTCACCGTCCCTGCTTATCCACAACAAGTCCTCCGAGCTGGGCGGTGAGTACCACTGACAAAAGCTCTCTATCATACGGCATGTCCCGCTTCACTCCGGTCCGTGTCCGGTGGCTTTTGCTCGCCGTAGGTAGCCTCCTGGCCCACTCCCAGGCTGCGGCCTACACCCTGCCGGTCAACCTCGGGCAGGTCAGCAACCCGGCGGTCCTCAAGGGCAACAAAGACCTTGAGCTGCCCGGATTGAACGCCGCTCAGCAGTCGGCTCTCAGCCGCAACGGGTTCGTGATTGCTCCGGCGCGTTGGCGACAGTTCGACGCGGCCTACGAGCAGGGCCGTTACGCCGATCAGCCGGCCTTCGTGACGACCGACAGCATGTTGCACATCTACCACCTGGTGTTCGACAAGATGTTGCGCGACCTGGAGCGTGAAACCCTCGTACCGGCGGCCACGAAAATGACCAGTCTGCTGCTCAACGACGCGGTGAAGCAGTGGGAGGCACTGAAGGGCACACCGCTGGAGGGAGACGCGCTGAACACGGTGGCGTACCTCGCAGTGGCGCGCCGCCTCAGCGACCCGGCGGCGGCGATTCCGGCACCCGTGCAGAGCGTCGTGAAGGCCGAACTGGCCAAAATCGAGGCCCATCAAGGCATCGCCCCGTCGAGCATCTTCACGGCCAGTGAAATGACGGAGGACTACTCGCAGTACGTTCCGCGCGGGCACTACACCCGCAGCGACGCCCTGAAGCGCTATTTCCGGACCATGCAGTGGCTCGGGCGCATGAACCTGCGGGTAGAAAAACCCGGTGAGACGCGCACGGCGGCGTTGCTGACCACCCTGCTGACCAACAACGCCGAGGCGCAGAAGCTCTGGAGCCGGGTGTACAACCCCACCGCCCTGCTGGTCGGCAAAAGCGACGACCTCGACTTCACCCAGTATGCCCGCGTCCTGAAACAGACGACGGGCGGCCAGGTGAGGGCCCTTGCCGACGCCGCTACCCTGAAGCGCTTTCAAGCGGCCCTCGCCGCGCTGCCGGTGCCGCAAGTCAACAGCGTGTTTGTCGTCGCCAAGCCGGGTGAAGGCAAAGACGTGCGTGAGCGCCAGACCCAGGGGTTCCGCCTGATGGGCCAGCGCTTCACGCTCGACGGGGCCGCCTTTCAGCGCCTCGTTTACCGCGAGGTCGGCACGCCCGCAAAGCCCCGCACGCTGCCGCGCGGGCTCGACCTGCTGGCCGGGCTGGGCAGCGACGCGGCGCTGAATATCCTCAGGAATTCCGGGGAGACGAGCTACCAGAATTACTCTTCCCAGCTGCAACAGGTGCGGACGAGTTTCAAAGCCCTCCAGCCCGCCGACTGGAACAGCACGGTGTACAACGGCTGGATTTACGTGCTGGCCGGCCTGGCGAAGCCTGACCCGCGCGACGCGCGCTACCCGGCGTTCATGCGCACCCCCGCCTGGACCCGCAAGGAGCTGCTGACCGCCCTGGGCTCGTGGACCGAACTGCGGCACGACACCCTGCTCTACGCCAAACAGACGATGGCCGAGATGGGCGCGGGCGGGGAACCGCCCAAGTATCCCCGCGCTTACGTCGAGCCGAATCCGGCGGTGTGGACGCGCCTGAGCGCGCTGGAAGCCCTGACCCGCAAAGTACTGAAAGATCAGGGCGTACTCTCGCAAAAGACGGCCAACAACCTCAACGAGCTGCGCGACATGCTGGCGCTGCTGAACAAGGCGACCACCTCTGAACTGAGCGGCAAACTGCTGTCCAGAGACGAGAACGATCGCCTGCACTTTTACGGCGGCTGGCTGGAACAGATGAAAATGGCGAGCGCCGACCCCACCGAGCCGGGCCAGGAAGCCAGCGAGTTCGACGAGAACGCGATGTCCGCCGTGGTGGCCGACGTCGCCACCGACGGGAAGGAGTTGGCCCTCGAAGAGGGAACCGGCTTCGTCGACGACCTGTACGCGCTGGTGCCCGACTGGAACGGCAAACTTCAGGTTGCGCACGGCGGTGTGTATAGCCAGTACGAGTTCACGGTGCCGCTCTCTGGCCGCCTGACCGACGAGGCGTGGCGCAAACAGCTTTCCGGGGGCAAGCTCCCGCCCGCCCACCCGTGGCTGGACGGCGTGCGGGTGAAATGACCCCCAGGGCTCTGCGAACGCTGACCCGCCTCGGCCTGAGCGGCCTGTGTCTGGGCGGGGGAGCACTGGCGGCGGGGCTCACCCTCGCGCTTGGCGGGGACATCAACCTGGCGCGGGGGGCGTATCAGCCGGGCGGCCAGCCCTTCGCCCCCCTCGCCGGGGCACTCCGGGCGGACGTGGTGCTGGCGAATCTGGAGTCTCCGCTGACGAACCGGCCCAAAGCGACGTCCGGCATCGACCTGCGCGCCAGTCCGGCAGCCGTGGCGGCGCTGCGTCCGTTCACTGCCCTGAGCACCGAGAACAACCACGCCGGGGACGGGGGAGAAGCTGGCCGCCGGCAAAACGAACAGGTGCTGCGCGGCTCCGGCCTCGTGCCGGTGTCCCGGCAGGTGACCTGGCTGAACGTGAAAGGAGTCAACCTCGCCCTGCTTGCCTACCTGGACGACGGCCGGTCCCCGCCGCCGCTCGCGGAGGTCAGGCGGGCCGCAGCGCAGGCCGACCTGGTGGTGGTCTTGCCCCACTGGGGCGCGGAATACAACGGCGTGACCGCGCGGCAGCGCCAGCAGGCCCGGGCGCTGGTAGACGCTGGTGCCGGGCTGGTGGTCGGCAGTGGGCCACATGTGCTGCAAGGGCACGAGTGGCTGGGCCGCGCTCTGGTGCTGTACAGCCTCGGAAATCTGCTGTTCGACCAGCCTTACCCCGCGACCTGGGCCGGAGCGGTGGTGCATGTCACCCTCCAGCAGGGCAAAATGCAGGCGTGCGCCTTCCCCACCTTCAGCCGCGCCGGACGGGTACAGCCGGGCAGAGCAGCCGAACGAACAGCGGTTCGGGAGCGGCTCGGCCTCCCGCTGTGTCCAGCCAGTGAGGAACAGCATGCAACGATTTAATCGCTGGGGCCTGGGGGCCGTCCTGGTGTGCTTCAGCGTGTCCAGCGGGCTGGCCGGGGGAGCGCCGGGAACCCCCTGCACGCAGTTGCACCTGCCTGCGACGTGGGACGTTCGCGCCGTGGCCTACGCCGACGTGACCGGCGACGGGACGCCGGAATGCGTGCTGAGCGTCTGGCGGCCCTGGAAAGACTGGCCCATCGCCCGCTGGTCGGCGTCCGGCACACCTATCACCTCAAACCATGACGCCGGGGGAGACAGTTCCCACGTGGCGGTGCTCAAGCCGCTGCCGGGTGGCAAGTACCGCAACATCTGGGTAGGCAGCGCCCTCTACCGGCCCGTCACGCGGCTCGCCGTGCAGCCGGGCGGCACCCTGGTCACCTGGGAAACCACCTATGCCCAGGGCCGGGAAGGCCGTCCCGTGGCGGTCAGTTCCTGGCGCTGGACGGGGTTCGGGTTCGGCCTGGTGGAGCGGCGTCCGCTGTCAGCTGGGCAGTAGCGCACTGAACAGAATATTTTGCATTTTTCGCCCCTTTACTTGATGGAGGAGGGCCTAGCGAAGCGAGGGGTAAGGGTGCGTTTTTCTGTCTGAGTCCAGTTGAGTGAGCGGTGGCTGTCTAGTAAAGGTCTTTTACCCCTTCTAGTCGGCTTTTCTCCGTTGTCCCTTCCCCTCTTTCGAGTTGTAAAACGACACCCGGTCACAGCGCGGCGCGGGCGCGGGCGTAGACTGCCCGGCATCCAATTCGAGTGGTTAAATCCGAGCTGTTTCCGAGGGGTCTTTGTATGACTGAGCATTCCGCTGGCCTGCCGCTGTCCGGTGTCCGGGTGGCCGACTTTACCCGGGTGTTGACCGGGCCGTACTGCACCATGCTGCTGGGCGACCTGGGCGCCGACGTGGTCAAGGTGGAACCGCCGCAGGCGACGACACCCGCGCCTGGGGGCCGCCTTTTCAGCAACATGGCGAGGCCCGTGAAAGCACCTATTTCCTGAGTGTGAACCGCAACAAACGCAGCGTGCTGCTCGACCTGCGCCGCGAGGAAGACGTGGAGGCGGCGTGGACGCTGCTCGGCACGGCGGACATCGTGGTGGAGAACTTCCGGCCCGGCGCGTTCGACCGCCTGGGGTTCAGCTGGGAGACGCTGCACGCGCGCTTTCCCCGCATCATCCTGGCGAGCATTTCGGGCTTCGGGCTCGACGGCCCTTACCGCGACCGCGCCGGCTACGACGTGATTGCCCAGGGCCTCGGTGGGCTGATGAGCTACAACGGCGAGCCGGGCCGCCCCCCGCAGCGGGTGGGCGTGGCGGTGGCCGACGTGTTCGCCGGGGCGCTCATCACCCAGGCGATTCTGGCGGCGCTCTACCAGCGCGAGCGCACCGGCGAGGGCGCGCGGGTGGACGTGAACCTGCTCGAAGGCGTCATTTCCCTTGGTACCAGCCAGGTCAGCCGCTACCTGACTGGCGGGCAGATTCCGGGGCCGCAGGCAACGACCACCCCAGCATCGTCCCCTACGGCACCTTCGAGTGCGCCGATGGGCTGATCAACCTCGCCGTGGGCAACGACAGCCTGTGGGAAAAGTTCTGCGCCGCGCTGGGCTTCGGCTCGCTGGCCGCCAATCCGCTCTACGCGACCAACGAGGGCCGGGTGCGCCGCCGCGAAGAACTGAACGCCGAACTGTTCCCCGCGCTGATGGGCTTCACCCGCGCTCAACTCAGCGAGAAGTTGGAAGCGGCGGGCGTGCCCTGCGGCCCGGTCAACAACATGCACGAGGTCTTTGAAGACCCCCATGTCCAGGCGCGCGGGGTCGCCGTCCGGGTGCCGCACGCCGCGCTGGAGGAAACCACCGTCACCTCGCCCCCCTGGCGCTTCGGCGGTCAGAGTCTCCCGGTGCGGCGCGGCCCGCCCACGCCGGGGCAGCACACGGCGGAGGTGCTCGCCGAACTGGGCATCGAGCGCGGCGAACGCTAGAGCATTGGACAAAAAGATGGCGCGGCTTCCCAGCGAGCGGACTCGGAGAGCTGAGTCCAGAGCGAGGCCCAAAGACCGAGCAGGACGGAGTGGCAAAGCTGCGGCGCAGGAGATGGAGGGGAGTGGCGAGGCCTATGCCGTCGCCCACGGGTTGCTCGCGGCATGCGGGCGCTGGCCCCAGCAGATGAAAAACACCTGCACCGGCCGGGGGCCAGCGGGCCGTAGGAGCCAGCGGGCTGTAGGCGAAGGTACAGCGGCAGGGCCTCGTCCCAGTTGGCTTGCAGTTGGCTTGGCCGCTGCCCAGCACCGGTTTGTCCCCGGTTTCCAGTGTGGGAAGGCAGGCGTCGTTGCAAGAAAACGCCCGGCCCAGCCCCCAGTCCATCCACATGGCGGAGCGTGACGTGAGCACGGTTTGCGCAGTGGTTTTCAGGCTCTGATACGGTTTCAATCCGATTTCAGAGCATCCGGGTGTAAGCCTGCCCCGGTGACCCGAGCTTTACAGATGCCAGGGTTTCCCTTTACACTTGCCAACAAGCAACAACGTTTCTCCCCGCGAATCAGGCGGGGGCCACGCCCCTGTGCGTGCCCTGCGCCCGGAGGTGCCCTATGTCCGAAACCCGCCTGCTGCACCCGCAGTCCACCGTCCGCGCCCAGCAGATGCTGCCGCGTGGGCACCGCGCCGCCAAATGGCAAGGCGTACCCGACGAGCAGTGGTACGACTGGAAATGGCAGCTCAAGAACCGCATCAACAGTGTGGAGGAGTTGCAGGAAGTCCTGACCCTCACCGAGTCCGAGTACCGGGGTGCGTCCGCCGAGGGCATTTTCCGCCTCGACATCACGCCGTATTTCGCGTCCCTCATGGACCCCGAAGACCCCACCTGCCCGGTGCGCCGTCAGGTGATTCCCACCGAGGAGGAGCTCCAGCCGTTCACCTCCATGATGGAAGACTCTCTCGCGGAGGATAAGCACTCGCCCGTGCCGGGGCTGGTGCACCGCTACCCCGACCGCGTGCTGATGCTGGTCACGACCCAGTGCGCGAGCTACTGCCGCTACTGCACCCGAAGCCGCATCGTGGGCGACCCCACCGAGACGTTCAATCCCGCCGAGTATGAGGCGCAGCTCAACTACCTGCGCAACACCCCGCAGGTGCGCGACGTGCTGCTTTCCGGCGGCGACCCGCTCACACTCGCGCCGAAGGTGCTGGGGCGCCTGCTTTCCGAACTTCGTAAAATCGAGCACATCGAAATCATCCGCATCGGCACCCGCGTGCCCGTGTTCATGCCCATGCGCGTGACCCAGGAACTGTGCGACACGCTCGCCGAACACCATCCGCTGTGGATGAACATTCACGTCAACCACCCCAAGGAAATCACCCCCGAAGTGGCCGAGGCGTGTGACCGTCTGACCCGCGCGGGCGTGCCGCTCGGCAACCAGAGCGTGCTGCTGCGCGGCGTGAACGACCACCCGGTCATCATGCAAAAGCTGCTGCGCGAGCTCGTCAAAATTCGGGTGCGCCCCTACTACATCTACCAGTGCGACCTCGTGCACGGCGCTGGGCACCTG
This sequence comes from Deinococcus radiodurans R1 = ATCC 13939 = DSM 20539, assembly GCF_000008565.1. GTDB lineage: Bacteria > Deinococcota > Deinococci > Deinococcales > Deinococcaceae > Deinococcus > Deinococcus radiodurans. The sequence goes on from NC_001264.1 coordinate 29,247, forward strand.
CGCACCACGGTCAGTAAGGGTCTGGAAATCATGGAATCGCTGCGCGGCCACACCTCCGGCTACAGCGTGCCGACCTACGTGGTGGACGCGCCCGGCGGCGGCGGCAAGATTCCGGTGGCGCCCAACTACGTGCTCTCGCACAGCCCTGAGAAGCTGATTCTGCGCAACTTCGAGGGCTACATCGCCGCCTACTCGGAGCCCACCGATTACACCGGCCCCGACATGGCGATTCCTGACGACTGGATTCGCAAGGAACCCGGCCAGACCGGCATCTTCGGCCTGATGGAAGGCGAGCGCATTTCCATCGAGCCGCGCGAATTCAGCGAAAGCCGCCACCGCCCCGGCGCCACACAGCACCGCCTGAACAGCCGCCAAGACAAGTGGGCCGCGCACGGCATCGGGGGCAGCGCGCCCCACGCGGGCGACATGACGAGCGGCGTGAGCGACACCGCGCCGGACGGGATGGTGCAGGCGCCGCAGCCGGTCAGCGGGGACTGAGGCGTGGCAAGAAAGGCCAAGCCCCTCGTCCTTGACCCGGCGTTACAAATCACCGTGGACTGGCTGGAAGAGCAACCGCAGGATATGTGGCTCGCCTTCGTAGAGAACACCAACTACGACTTCGCGGTGGACGCCCTGCGCTGGATGGTGCGGAGCGGGAAATGTGACCGCGCCGTCGCCCTGGCGATGTACTGGAATTTGGCAGCGGGTTATTACGTTCAGTACGCCGCCCGAAGTGAGGTTCCAGCCCACGCGCAGCTCACCTACAACCTCGTCAAGAAGATTGAGCGGATGTTCCTCGCGGGCGAGTTCGCAGAGTCCGACCTTGGCTATGACCCGACCGGGCGACTTGGTGACTACGCCGATGTCCCGGTGGTCACGCCCATTCCCGAAGAACTCAAGCGCCCCATTCCTGGACGCCAGATTGACGAGTTCGCCCTGACGCAAGGCTGGATAAACGGCCTTCCCGCCTTCGTGTACGACGAACTTGATGCCCGCGAGCAGGGCAGCGCCGAGGCCTAAGTTTTTTCAACCTGCAAGGAGCTATCCCATGACCGCCACCCAAGCCAAACCCCGTCAGCCCGACCTCAAGACCTCCCTCCCCGGCCCCAAGACCGCCGAAATCATGGCCCGTGACCAGGCCACCCTCTCCACGTCCTACATGCGCCCATACCCCTTCGTGCCCGACTTTGGTAAGGGCGTGTGGCTCACCGACGTGGACGGCAACACCATGCTGGACTTCTTCGCGGGCATTGCGGTGTCCACCACCGGGCACGCCCACCCGCATGTGGTGCAGGCGGTGCAGCGGCAAATCGAGAAATTCACCCACGTCTGCCTGACCGACTACCCGCAGGAAATCACCACCAGCCTCGCCGAGCGTCTGGTCAAGCATGTCGAGCGTCCGGGCGAAAAGTGGCGCGTCTTCTTCTCCAACTCGGGCGCGGAGGCGGTGGAAGCGGCGGTCAAGCTCGCCCGCAACCACACCGGGCGTCAGCACATCATCTCGACGATGGGCAGCTTTCACGGGCGCACCTACGGCGCGATTACGCTGACCGGCTCCAAGACGAAGTACAAGCGCGGCTTTGGCCCGCTGCTGCCCGCCGTCTCGCACGTGCCCTACCCCAACCCCTTCCGTCCGCCGCTCGGCAGCACGCCCGAAAATTGCGGTCAGGCCGTCATCGACCACATCGAAAGCCTGTTCGTGGGGATTTTGCCCGCCGACGAGGTGGCCGCCATCATCGTGGAGCCGATGCAGGGCGAAGGCGGCTACATCGTGCCGCCCGCCGATTTCCTGCCGGGGCTGCGCGCCCTGTGCGACAAGCACGGCATCATGCTCATCTTCGATGAAGTGCAGGCGGGCATGGGCCGCACCGGGAAGATGTTCTCGTTCCAGCATTTTGACGTGCAGCCCGACATCATCACCTCGGCCAAGGGCATCGCGTCGGGCATGCCGCTCGGGGCGCTGCTGGCGAAAGAAAGCGTGATGACGTGGCCCGTCGGCTCGCACGGCTCCACCTACGGCGGCAACCCGGTCGCGGCGGCGGCCTCGCACGCGACGCTGGACCTACTCGAAGGCCAGGTGAAGCACGAGGGCTGCGGCGACAGCCTGATGGACAACGCCGCGCAGGTGGGCGATTTCATCCTGGGCGAGCTGAAAGGAATGCAGGACGAGTTCCCCTTCATCGGCGACGTGCGCGGGCGGGGGCTCTTTATCGGCATCGAGTTCGTGAAGCCCGACGGCTCCCCCGACGGCGCCCTGCGCGACCAGGCCAGCATGATGATGTTTGAAAAGGGCCTGCTCAACCTGGACTGCGGCGAAGCGGTTATCCGCATCAGCCCGCCTCTCATCCTGACGCGCGAGGAAGCGGCGACGGGGTTGGACATCATGCGCGGGGTGTTTCAAGAACTGAAATAACAGCGCTTTTGGCAAAGGCATTGGCCGGGCAACCGCGCCAGTGCTTTCTCCCGCTTTCCCACCCCCGGAGGTTCCACCATGTCCACCCTCTTAGACGGCCTGCTTCCCTTCCAGCACGAACCCTACTTCGACTTTGCCGACCCCGCTGTGGCCGAGGCGCAAACCGCCGCCTACGCGCAGGCCCGTCAGAAATACGCCGGACAGACCTTTCCGCTGCTCGTCGGCGGGCAGCAGGTGAAGGGCGACGGCACCTTGACCGTGACCAATCCCGCGACCGGCGAACAGCTCTGGCACTTCCAGAACGCGACGGCGGCGCAACTCGATGAGGCGGTCAGGGCCGCCAACGAGGCCTTCCAGAGCTGGCGCTTTTCCGACCCCCTGCAACGCGCGAGCATCTTCTTGCGGGCCGCGCAACTGCTGCGCTCGCGCCGCATGGAGCTGAACGCCGTCATGAGCCTCGAAAACGGTAAAAACTGGGCCGAGGCCGACGGCGAAATCGCCGAGTGTGTGGACCACTGCGAGGTGTTCGCCCGCGAAACGCTGAAGTGGGCGCAGGGCAAACCCGTCTATCCCATGCCCGACGAGCACGTGACCACCGTTTACGAGCCGCTCGGCGCCGTCGCCGTCATCAGCCCCTGGAACTATCCGAGCGCGATTCCGCTGGGGATGGCCCTCGGCGCGCTGGCGGCGGGCAACACGGTGATTTGGAAACCCGCGAGCGAGACGCCGCTCTCGTCCTGGCTGCTCATTCGCCTGCTGTTCGAGGCCGGGCTGCCGCGTGACTGCGTTCAGTTCCTCACCGGAAGCGACGATGTGCTCGGCGACCCGCTGGTGGACCACAAGGACGTGCGGATGGTCGCCTTCACCGGGAGCCGCGAAATCGGCTGCCGCATCTACGAACGGGCGGCGAAGGTGCAGCCCGGCCAGAAATTCCTTAAGCGCGTGATTGCCGAAATGGGCGGCAAGGACCCCACCGTGGTCTGCGCTGATGCCGACCTAGACGCCGCCGCCGCTGGCATCGTCGCTTCCACCTTCGGCTACAGCGGCCAGAAGTGCAGCGCGTGCAGCCGCGTCATCGCTGAGGCAAGCGTGTACGACACACTGCTTGAAAAGGTCAAGACGCTGACCGAAGCGCTGAAGGTGGGTTTGCCCGAGCACAACGCCGCCGTCGGCCCGGTCATCCACCAGGGGAGCGCCAACCGAATTCGGCAGTACATCGAAAACGGCAAAGGGACGGCCCGCCTCGTCTGCGGCGGCGGAGAAATGGAGGTGGCAGACAGTGGCGAGGCGAGCGCCAACTACATCCAGCCCACCATCTTCGCCGACGTGGACGCGAAAGACCCGCTGTTTCAGGAGGAAATTTTCGGCCCGGTCCTCGCCTTCGCTAAAGCCGACGACTGGCGGCACGCGATTGACCTCGCCAACGATTCGGACTACGGCCTGACCGCCGCCTTTTATTCGCGCGACCCCCACAAACTGACCGAGGCGCGGCGGCTGATGCACGTCGGCAACCTCTATCTCAATCGCAAATGCACTGGTGCGCTCAGTGGCTCGCATTCCTTCGGCGGCTACGGCATGAGCGGCACGAACGCTAAGGTGGGCGGCCCTGATTACCTGTTTTGGTTCCTCCAGACGAAGACGGTGGCGCAAAAGTATTGAGTAGCTGCTTGATTTTGCTCTTTGCCCTAACATCCACAGCAGGACGGATGGGGCAGAGGGCAATTTCGCTGTTTGGTTGATGACCGCTTCAACAATTTGAAACTGGCAACCATTCTGAATCTTTTATTGAGCTGGCCTGAACGTAAGCGGCTGACTTGCGGTCAGGCATTAGCATACTTTTCATGAAGGCTCTTATCCCGGCAGCTGGCCTGGGCACCCGTTTGCGTCCTCTGACTTTTACTCGCCCTAAGCCAGTGCTGCGAGTGGCCGGACAACCCATTATTCGCCACGCGATTCGGACGCTTACTGAAGCTGGAATCACCGACATCGGCATCGTGGTTTCTGATGTGACGCGTGACGAGATCCAGCATGCGGTGCGCGAGATTCGTGATGTAAAGCTCACACTGATCAATCAACACGATCAGCTTGGCTTAGGTCACGCCGTCCTGACTGCCCGTGAATGGGTAGGACAAGACGACTTCTGTGTTTATCTCGGCGATAACCTTTTTGAGTTTGGTGCTCGTCCTTTCATTGAGAGCTTTCATCAGAAGCACCCGGCAGCCCTGATCGCCCTCGTCAAGGTGGCTGATCCCACAGCTTTTGGAGTGGCTGAGCTCGACGGTGAGCAAATCACTCGCCTGGTCGAAAAGCCCAAAGACCCGCCCAGCAACTTGGCTGTCGCGGGACTGTACTGCTTTACGCCGCAGATTTTTGAGGTACTCGACGTGATGCCCCCCTCTGCGCGGGGTGAATATGAAATCACCGACGGCATCCAGGGCCTGATCGAACGGGGTCAGACGGTGGTCGGTCAGAGGGTCGAGGGCTGGTGGAAAGACACGGGTCGCCCGGCGGACCTGCTGGACGCCAACCGGCTGCTGCTCGAGCAAATCGAAACCGATGTTCAAGGCGATATGGAAGGCTCCCGCATGACCGGCCGCGTAATCGTGCCGGCCTCGTCGAAGGTGCTGCGCAGCAAGATCGTGGGCCCTGTCATCATCGGTGAGGATGTGATTATTGAAGACGCTTACATCGGGCCTTTTACCAGCATCGGGCGGGGAACTGTGATTCGCAACGCCGAGATAGAGCACAGCTCGGTGGACAGTGGGGTTGTCATTGAGAATGTGCAGACTCGTCTGCAGGATTGCCTGATCGGCGTCAAAGCCCAGGTGCGTGGGGGCCGGACACTTCCCAAAACCCATAAGTTGACGATCAGTGATGCCAGTGTAGTCGAGTTGGCCTGACCCCCACTCAGACCACTTTGAAAAAGAGTTTGGATCATCAAACTGTTTTTCCGAACGGGGTGAGTCAAAGAAAATACGGAGCTGAGCGGCGCGGAAGAGATGGCGGCGCTTTTCCGACATCTCTGAAGAAGAGTTCAGCTCCGTATCAGGCCCACAAAGCTGACGAATTTATGAGAAATTCTCATGCATGTGTTCGCTGAGGCAGGCATTAAAGTACGTTGATGCCATGTGCCGACCGCTTGCCGAGGAGCTGTTCAGATGAGTAGTTTCGTTCCAGTCATTCTGGCGGGAGGGAGCGGCGAGCGCTTCTGGCCGCTTTCGCGTCGCCACCGCCCCAAACAGTTTCTGACGCTCGACGAGTCGGGACGCAGTCTGCTGCAGGCCACCAGTGACCGCCTGGCGCGGCTGGGCGGGGGACAGGACCGTGTGGTGGTCGTGACCGGCAACGACTACCGTTCTCAGGTGCTCGAGCAGTTGCCGGAGATGCCGATCGAGAACCTGCTGGTCGAGCCCGCGGCGCGGGACACTGCCGCCGCTATCCTCTACGCCGCACTCTGGATTGCTCAGGATGATCCCCAGGCTGTGATGGGTGTTTTTCCGGCAGATCACCGGGTAACAGACGTCGAGGCCTTCGAGCGCGTCATTCAGCGGGCCATAGAAGTGGCGCAGGAGTCTGAACGGCTGGTGACGGTGGGCATCGCTCCTACCTTTCCGTCTACCGGCTACGGCTATATCCAGCAGGGCGAGGTCTTGCAGCCCGGTGAACTGCCTGCTTTCTCGGTCACACGCTTTACTGAAAAACCGGATGCGGTGACTGCTCAGGCCTTTCTGGATACCGGGCGCTACACCTGGAACAGCGGCATGTTCATCTGGCGCGTGCAGAGCATTCTGGCGGCGTTCGAGCAGCACCAGCCGCAGCTTTATAAGCAATTACACCAAGTCATGTCAGCGGGCACTGCATCAGCCCGGCGTGTTCAACTCCAAACCACTTTCCCCCAGTTAGAGAAGATCAGCATCGACTACGCCATTCTGGAAAAGTCAGACCGAGTGGCCGTCATTCCTGCCGAGTTCGGTTGGGACGATCTGGGCGACTGGAACGCGCTGGAAAGGCTGCTCAAAGGTGAGGGAGACAATGTGGCTGTGGGCCGTCATGTGGGTCTGGACACGGGCGGCGCTATCCTCTACACCACCAACGGCGATGATCTGATCGCTACCATCGGCCTCGATGACGTGGTGGTGGTGCGGGCTGAGGACGTGACCCTGGTGGTGCGCAAGGACCGCACCCAGGACATCAAGAAAGTCGTTCAGCAACTCAAAGCCCACCCCGAACTGGAGCGTTTCGCATGACCGCCTCTCAAAAAGTCAACCCTTCACCCTCGAACACTGACCTGCACATTGAGAATGCTGAGCAGGAAATCGAACTCAGCGCCCTATGGGAGGGTATTCGGCGTCGCCTGCCCTGGATTCTGCTGACGACGGCCCTCGTGACCCCAGCGGTCTATTTCTGGTCCAAGTCACAACCAGATGTATACGAGAGCTCATCAAGTCTGGTGACGGCTGGGACGAGTGGCATTCCGGGTGCTGGCGAGTCGTTGGTTCGGGCGTCCACGCTGCCCGAAGGCACCCTGCAAGAAGCTCTGCAAGGCCCTGTTGTTATGCAGGACATTATTCGCCGGGTGCAGAAGACCACAGAGCTTCCTCAGCCGGTGCGTCAGGAGATCGGTGGGGACCTGCAAAAAGAGCTGCAGGAGCGTGAACTTCGGACCATCGAGCTCTCGTCCCGACTGGATATGTCCGCCAACGGCGTGTACACCGTCACTGCCAAGGGGCCGACTGCCCGCGCCGCCACCTTTCTGGCCGACGCGGCGGCCGAGTCGCTGCTCAATTGGGACCGGGGCCGGGCCCTCAAAGGCCTGCAGCGCGCCGAACGGAGCCTGCGTGCTCAATTAGCGGAGATCGACCGTCAGCTGGGCGCCGGCGATCTCGATGAGGTGGACCGTCAGACCCTGATCGCCGCGCGGGCCAACACCCAACGCAACCTGGCGCAAGCGTCGATCCAGACCGAAGGGGTGGCTGGCTCTCTGGAACTGGTTGCTCCTGCCGTCGAGCCACTGCGGCCTGTTGCGCCGCGTCCGACCCGCAACGCCGTCCTGGCGGGCTTGTTGACTCTCTTGCTGGGCACCGGACTGGCGGCTTTGCGGACCGTCACTGACCGGACCGTGCGGGGTGAGGATGACCTCTTGCAACTGGGCTTCCCAGTGCTGGGCAATATCCCGCGTCTACGTCAGCGTGACATCGTCATGAGTGGGATCGTCCGTGCGGCCCGTGCGGCCGGACTCTACGAAGCCGTGGGCTTTTTGCGTGTCAATTTGCTTTCTCAACTCTCGGAGCGGCGGGGCCAACGCATTATGATCACCTCGACTGCGCCCGGTGAAGGCAAGAGCAGCCTGACGGCTACCCTGGCGGACGGTCTGGCGAGCAGTGGTCAGCGGGTCTTGGTCATTGACGCCGATCTACGGCGAGGTACCCAGCAGGAAGTCTGGGAGAAGTACGACCGCGACCAACACTGGGTGCAGCTTACGGGTGAGGGGGGCGTACGCACTTTTCAGGACGCCCTGCGCCAACCGGAGCACGTGCAGGTAATGGAGGCGGAAGCCAATGTCCACGTCCTGCCTGCCGGGCCAGGCCTGCATGACAGCCTGGCCTTGCTCAACCGCACAGACTTGAGCGCTTTGCTCTCTCGTTGGAGCGCAGCGTATGACTTGGTACTGATCGACAGCCCCCCCCTGTTGGCGATTGCCGATGGCCTGGTGCTCGGCAAGCATGTCGATGGCGTCCTCCTGATCACCGAAGAAGGGCGGACCAGTGTGCAGATGGTGCGTCAGGCCATCCGCCGCGCTCAGGGCTCAGGCTTGCCCATGCTGGGCTTCATTCTCAATAAGGTGTCGGCGTCCAGTAGAGACTCTTACAGCTACGGCTACGGCTATAGCCCGCGCAAGCAGAGCGCTCAGTAACGGCATGGGCTTGCGCTCGTCTTCTCCGTCCACTCTGGGGATGGCTCCTGACCGGAGTACCCGTTCCCTACGTCTGTCCGAATTGCCCCAGTCTCTATCGTTGGTGCTAGGAGACTTTCTCAGTGCTGTGGTGGCGTTGGAACTGACCTCACTTTTTCTGAGGGCCACGGGTCGCCCAGTTCTCAATTGGAGTGACAGCTTGATCTGGGTGGGCTTCTGGATCCTATGGCGGGCCTACCAGGGGCTCTACCCCGGCTACGGCCGTTCGCCCCAGACCGAGCTGCGTCTGCATACGGTCGGAACCGTGCAGCTGCTGGGCGCTCAGTTGGCGGCGGCTTTTGCGGTGCACCAGCTGGCGCCCAGTGCGCTTGGTCTGGTGCTCCAGTGGGGTTTGATTCTGGTCCTCGCGCTGCTGATCCGCTATGGCCTGCGTTCCCTGCTGATCCGGGGCGGGCAGTACGGGCGGGCCATCAGTGTCATCGGGGCTGGGCAAACTGCCGCCTTGACCATCGCCCACCTCAGGAGCAACCCGGCTTATGGGCTTAATCCGGTGGTCGCCTACGACGATAACCCCGCGCTGCATGGAACCCTGCTCGAAGGTGTGCCTATCGTCGGCACTCTGGACGACGCCCTGAACGTGCCGCGTACGGCCCAAGCTCTGATTTCTATTCCAGGTGCCCGTGCTGAAGTGCAGCAGCGGGTAGTCAATAGTGTCTATGCTGTTTATCCTTTCACTTGGGTGGTACCTGATCTTTTCTGGGTACCCAACCAAGCTTTACAACCGCACAATATTGGTAGCATTGCTACCCTAGAGATCAAAAATAACCTTAAGAGCGTACAGGCGCGATTGATCAAGCGTGCGCTTGATTTGATGCTGTCTGTTGTTGGTTTGTTCCTTATTTTTCCAATCCTCATAGCCATAGCATTTCTCATCCGTTGGGATAGCAAAGGCCCAGCTATTTATAAAGCTGAGCGACTTGGCCGTAATGGTAAGACTTTCCCTTGTTACAAATTTAGAAGTATGTACCAGAATTCTGAGGAGCGGCTAGTAGAACTACTTGCTGCTGACGCTGCTCGCCGCACAGAATATGAGAAATTTCATAAGCTGCGGGATGATCCCCGTGTGACTCGAATTGGTGCCTTTTTGCGAAAAACGAGTTTGGATGAATTGCCACAGCTCCTCAATGTAGTGTTAGGACAGATGAGTTTGATCGGTCCTCGGCCTTATCTTCCACGTGAACAATCAAAAATGGGAAATATGGCTCGGGAAATTCTCTTGGTCAACCCTGGAATGACAGGCTACTGGCAGGTCAATGAACGCAGTCAGAGTACATTTGAAAGGCGTTTGGATATGGATAGATTTTATATTGCCAACTGGACACCCTGGTTAGATGTACTTATCTTAATACAAACAGTACGTGTTGTTTTGATGGGTAAGGGGGCGTACTAAGCGTGTCAAGTGGTCGACAATTGATTTGTAGGGGAGGGAGTGCCGTGGTGGTTTACGGTGCATTTTTCCTACGAGCCTTTTCATTCATCCTATTATTGCCTTTATTTACTCGTGTTATTGAGCCGGCTACCTGGGGTGGGGTGCTAGCTGCACAGGCTTTGGCTATGTGGCTGATTGTTCTGATAGATTTTGGATTCACCCTTTCTTTATCTCGTAAGGTTGCAATCAACCGAGAAAACCTGACGCAGGTTCGTGTGGATGTGGGTAATGTATATAGCGCTAAGCTGATGTTATTGATTCCAGCTGCCTTTATTTGTTGGTTGACTACTCAATTCGGTTTACTGGAACGTTTCCCAGCTTTAGCGTGGTGGGCTTTAGCATGGGCTGCAGCTCAGAGCTTTAGTCCTTTGTGGTATTATCAAGCTGTTGAAAAAATGTATTATTTCTCAACCATAGAGATTATGGGACGTCTATTCTATATAATTTTAAGTATATGGTTAATTAAAAGTACAGCAGATGCATATATGGTCTTGTTCCTGCAGGTCGTTGCTCTCTTAATAGTACATACGATTACTCTAGTTAGACTTTGGAGAGAAATATCTGGCTTTATTTTATCTTTCCTAGGGGGATGGAATGCTCTTAGAGAAGGAATTATTCTTTCCGGTTTTACCGTTTTAACAAGTATTTATACAGCAGCTAGCACATTCCTGTTCAGTATTTTTGCGCCAGCTGGATTAGTTCCGCAGTACGGTAATGCAGACAGGCTGGTCAGATCTGGGCTGAGCCTATTAGGACCCCTCAACCAGATTTTGCTCCCTAAATCAGCTCGCGCTTTTGCAGAAAGTCCATCTAAAGGTTTCTCCCTAGCTAAACATCTCCTGTATTTATACTCTCTTATCGGAATATTGGGACTCTTTCTCGGTTGGCTCTTCGCTCCATTAGCAGTAAAACTCTTATTCGGGTCTCAATATGGACAATCCTTAATATATATTCGCCATTTATTAGTATTATTTCCGTTAACTGCTATAAACACAGTAATCGTATATCATATTCTTATACCTAGTGGTAAAGAACGCTTAGTGACTAGGATATATGCATTGATTAGCATTCTTGCTCTTATTCTAATTGGGTTATTGGTGCCAACCATGGGGGGCAAAGGTATGATTTATGCTGTAGTCATTCCTGAGGTTATAGCTCTCTTCCAGCTTGGGATATATTCAATAAAGATTGAAAAAGAATCACAAGGCATTTTTCCTATTAGGTGACTACGAACAACTTTTTCCTTTTACATGGAGACCAACTATATTTTGGATTATACAATTAATTGTATATATGAGACACTTTTAATAGGGAGTTATATTTAAAACTTACTCTTTTGGCGAAGAAAGATAATGGCGTAAATGATGGAGGCGTAAATGCAGGAGTATAAACAAAGGAAACTTTCATCTATATTTAACCCAGTAATCCTAATAGGAATTCAAACGCTAATGGCAGTTTTACTTGTCAAGGATAGATACTATAATGATTGGCACTATATACTTTATATTACTGCTCCCTATGTAGTATACGTCGTGTATTACACTGTTTGGTTCTATATTAGAAAACCTAGTAAATTAAGTAATATGCGCAACGTAGGATTCTCTAGGGCGCAAGAGATTTTTGGTGTGGGTATGATCATAGGAATCAGCGTGTGCAATATATGGCTTATATCAAATATAGTACCCTATTATGGAGGCGTTGGCGGTGCTTTAAATAATATGGGTGCAGCTGATATCGTGACTTTCCTTCAAAGGGATGGCCCAGACAATATCAGGAAGCTTATCTTCGTAAACTTCTTTTTACCGGTGGTCGTGGTACCTGTGATCCTGATGAAGAGAAAGGAGAAGTATATAATACTAGCCTTAGGTCTGGGAATAACATTTTTTTTAGCTAGTCTTTACGGAGCTAGGACTCTTTTTCTGGAACCACTTCTGTCTTGTATTATAGTACTGTGTACTAGAGTGAGTCTTTCTGCTAGAAAGATCGCATCTATGCTATTTTTAGCTGTTTCGATTTTTATAGGTATGTCTTATCTTCAAGCCATTAGGTTTGGCGAAAGAGGTATTATTAAAGGCAGCGAAATTCTTTTAAAATATTACACTATCTCTTTGAATCAAGGAGCCAATATCATAGTTGGTGATCTACAGCGTGAACCGCTATACTGGACGTTTAGCTCTCTTTTCGGATTACCGATTATTAATAACCTTTTAGGTTTTAGAGCAGTTTACGAGGGTTTGTTTGGCAGTTTGCCCATTCAGAGCAGGGAAGATGACTTCAATTATGTCGCTGCCTTGGGTGCGGATCCTGGATACAATACACTTGGGATTTATGCCTATATGCAATTGGATGCTGGATTATTTGGAATCTTATTGATCCTACTTGTATTTATTATTAGTAGTTATCTTTACAATCTTTTTTATCAAGGTAGTCAGATGGGAATTTTGTTATTTCCAGCCGCTTATATTTTACTTTTAGATCAACTAAGGACAGCTGGCATGTTTTCAGCCAGGATGCCTTACTTCTTTATTGCGGCTGTAACTATTTACTGTATAGGTAGAGTATCGGTTGTAAGGAGGGTAGATGAAAAATTCTAGACCTACATATCAAGTAGTAATGGCAACTTATAATGGGGCTCGGTATTTAAATAGTCAGATATCAAGCATACTTTCACAGCTTGAAGATGGAGAACTGCTTATCCATGACGATGGCTCTTCAGATGATTCTGTTGCTATATTGGAGTCATGGTCGAAGGTGGATAGTAGGGTGAAGTTAATCTACGCTCCACATTGTGGGAGTGCTGCCAAAAACTTCTCCTATTTACTTAGCTTAACAGATGCTCCATATGTTTTATGCGCTGATCAGGATGATGTATGGCCAGCTGGACGCTTAAGGACACTCATATCCTGGGCTTGCTTTTACGAAAGTGTGTATGGAGATGATGTTCCATTGCTTATCCATGGCAACCTCAGGGTAGTTAATCAAAATGGTGAGTGCATTTCTGATTCATTTTGGGATTACCAAAACTTAAAACCCGAATGGGGAGACAAATTCAACTTATTACTTACTCAGAATGTTGTTACTGGCTGTGCAATGATAGTTAATAGGGAGCTCTTAAATAGGGCACTACCGGTGCCTAGCGACATAAGTATGCACGATCATTGGCTTGCATTGGTCGCTTGTGGGCAGGGAAGAGTAGTATGGGTAAATGATGTAGTAACAAACTATCGTCAGCATACAAGTAATGTTGTAGGTGCTCATAGATATAACTATAGATTTATAATTAAGCGACTTACATTGAGTAATAATAATGAGATGGTCATAAGAGAAGGTTTAGAGCGTAAAAACTACTATAACACTGCACTTCATTATGCAAGAAGGTTTCCTATACGACAGGAATCTGAATCGGCAGCAGAATTTGGTCAATTAGATCATGTTACACTTCTAAGACGGATTACAATTATATTAAGTAGAGGGTTCTTTAAAAACGGCACTTGGCGACTCTTTGTTTGGATATTACAGCCAAGAAAATATGTAGACCTTCTGACGAAGTGGAGTAGGGGAACATAAAAATGAACAGTACTGCAATAGTATTACTAAACTGGCGAAGTGCCAAAGATACTGTTAAATGTGTAGAGTCTCTAATTGCTGCCGAAATCCGACAATGCGATATTATCATTGTTGATAATGACTCTCAAGACGAATCGATTAATGTGATTAAAGAACACTTTACGGACGTAAGAGTTATCGAGAGCGGAAAGAACGGAGGATTCGCATACGGATGCAATGTTGGTATCAGAGCAGCCCTATCAAGTGGATATAACTATGTATGGCTACTAAATAATGATACCATTGTAGATAAAACTACTTTACCGAACATGATAGAAGAGATAAAGAGAAACAAGAAGGCAATTGTTGGTTCTATTATTAGGGACATTGAGTTTCCCTGGAGTGTGCAAGCTGTTGGTGGCGGTACTATAAATTTTTTGACTGGTACTGGTAGGCATATCAAGACTTTTGATGATGTAGATAAATTGGATTACTTACTTGGGGCTAGTATTTTAGTAAGCAGAGAGGCCTTAGAAAGTATCGGCTTACTGAATGAGGATTTCTTTATGTATTGGGAAGATACAGAATTTTGCATCAGAGCTAGAAGGAAAGGGTATTTTCTAAAAGTGGCTAAGCAATCTAACGTCTACCACAAAGAGGGCGGATCGGTAAATAAGGAAAGCTACGCTCAGACCAGAATGATTTTTAGATCTATGCGTAAATTCTTTTTAAAGGAATCACCATTCCCATTATTACCTATAGCTATTAGGCAACTAGGGAAGACTTTTGTAAGTCTATTAAGAAGAGAATTTAGAAGAATACCTTATATATGGTTGTGAGGAATATGATATGACAAATTTTTCATGTAAGGACCGAAATTATAATCAGTTGATATTAGGATATAAATAATGATAGATATTAATGGGCGCAGTTTCGTTGATCGTGGAGTGACGGGTGTACAACGATACGCCAGAGAGATAACCAGTGTCTTATCCGATCAGACGACGATAAGTCCAGCTCCACATTGGCAAAATGGAATCAGAGGACATTTGTGGGAACAGTTAATTTTGCCAGCTAGAATTAAAGGACTTCTTTGGAGTCCTTCAAATACTGGACCTATAACAGTGGAGCGACAAGTTGTAACTATTCATGATATGGCAACTTTTGAGCACCCAGAGTGGTTCGATAGAAGGTTTTCTAAGGCATATCAGATGATTCTTCCGCAACTGTCACGCAGGGTCGGGCATATCCTGACAGTTTCGGAGTACTCAAAGAATAGAATTGTGAGCCACTTGGGAGTTTCACCTGATAAGATTACTGTAACTCCCTTGGCGGCCTCCAAAATCTTTCGTCCTATACCTCTAAATAATTACGAGAGACAGCTTTTAAAATTACCGGAGAGGTACTTCTTGATGGTTGGTGCACTGCAAGAGAGAAAGAACTTTAGGCGTGTACTAGAAGTCTGGAAGACCTGGGAGAGGACAGGACGGCCTGATGATCTAGGCTTAGTTATTATAGGTTCCAGAGAGAGTATCTTCTCATCATTTAAGTTAGATTATGTGCCTGAAGGCGTTCAATTTATGGATAAAGTAAGCGACGAGATACTACCAAAGCTCTATTCATCGGCAGTCGCCTTTCTATTTCCGAGCCTTTACGAAGGTTTCGGTATTCCCATTCTAGAGGCAATGGCATGTGGGACTCCTGTCATAACATCCAATGTAACATCTATGCCAGAAGTTGCAGATAAGGCAGCCCTACTTATCAACCCTGAGTTACATGTCTCTATTCTCCAGGCTATGCAGACCATATCGAGTGATGGGCAGCTTCGAGATGAACTCCGTGTTGCCGGCCTAGAACGTGCTCAGCAGTTTAGTTGGGAACGTACAGCCTTACAGACACGTGAGGTGCTGGAGCAGGCAGCCCGAAGGTTAGGGATATGAAAGTTGCCATTATCCATGACTGGCTGGTGAGCTACGGCGGGGCAGAGAAGGTGCTGGAGGAGCAGTTGGCGCTATTCCCTCAGGCTGACATCTATACTCTACTCCATAAGCTCGGAAGCCAGTCACCGCTTATAGAGAGCAAGCAGATTCGCACATCGGGATTGCAGCGCCTGCCAATCGGAGACCACCGCAAGTTGATCGCCTTAATGCCCTACGCCGCCGAGCAGTTTGACCTTACAAGCTATGATCTCGTACTCTCCAATACGTTTGCCATCGTTCATGGCGTGATCAGTACGCCTGATCAACTCCATATGGCCTATGTAAACCGGACCATGCGCTATGCCTGGGACACCTATCATCAGGACCTGGCAGCCTTCGGGGTAGGCGGGGGAATTAAGCGGTTAGCGGCATCGCTCGGTTACCATTACCTGCGGTTGTGGGATCTGGCAGCATTCCAACGGCCAGACCTAGTGCTTGCCAACTCGCCTTTCAGTGCGCAGCGCTTGCAGAAGTATTACCACCGTGAAGCGCAAATCCTCTTTGCACCTGTGGACACCGAGCAGTTCGCGCCAGCTGAGACACGCGACGACTATTACGTAACAGTTGGCCGCTTGGTGCCGCTCAAAGGTATAGATCTAATGGTTAAGGCTTTTACTACAAGTGGACGCCGGCTGATTGTGATTGGTGATGGGCCTCAGCTTGATGAATTGCGGGCCATGGCTGGCCCCAATATCGAATTTACTGGCAAGCTAAGTAGTCCTCAGGTGGCTGAGATTCTGAGTCGGGCACGCGGTTATCTCGCGATGGCGGAAGAGGACTTCGGTATTGCCAATGTTGAAGCCCTTGCGTCTGGAACTCCAGTGATCGCTTGGGGGCAAGGCGGAGTACGGCATACCGTGCAACATGGCAAAAATGGCTGGCTGTTTGCCAAGCGGTCATCTGAATCTCTCAATGCAGCAGTGGAACAGTTTGAGCGGCTAGACTGGCTTTCGCCTCAGCTGATTGCTCAAAGTGCACAGCAGTTTAGTGGCGCGGCTTACCGGGCGAGTTTGCGTCAACAAATTAACTCTGCTTTACAGCGCCGTGAACAGGAGAACTAATTTATGACTCAAGGCAACCAACCCTCTGACAAACAGCAGTGGAAGTCTCTTCTCGTGACCGGCGGCTGCGGCTTTATCGGTAGCAACTTCGTGCGCTACTGGTTGGGACAGCATCCCGAGAGCAAGGTCGTTGTCTACGACAAGCTAACCTACGCCGGGCGCAAAGAAAATCTGCATGATCTATGGGATAACCCTGCGTTGTCGCTGGTGGTCGGTGACATCGGCGATATGGATTTAGTGCGCCGAACCTGTCAGGAAAATGATGTCGACTTGATCGTCAACTTCGCGGCTGAAACCCACGTGGATCAGAGCATTCTGGGGCCGTTGGTCTTTACCGAAACCAACGTGCGCGGTACCCATGTGCTGCTCGAAGTCGCCCGTGAGCTGGGCATCCGCCTGCATCACATCAGCACCGACGAAGTGTACGGCCACATCAAGGACGGGCATCAGAGCGTCGAAACCGATGAACTTGCGCCCCGTAGCCCTTACGCAGCGAGCAAAGCAGCAGCCGACCAACTGGTGCAGGCGTATGCGATTACCTACGGTATCCCTGTAACCATCACGCGCGGGGCCAATAACGTGGGGCCTTACCAGTATCCAGAAAAAGCCGTGCCGCTGTTTTCCACCAATGCAATTCTGGGTGAGCCGCTGCCCGTGTACGGCGATGGCCAGCAGATGCGCGACTACGCCCACGTTTATGACCACTGCACCGGGATCGAAACGGTGCTGCTCAGGGGAAATATTGGCGAGGTCTATAACGTTGGCACTGGTCGCGAAATGACCAACCTGGAAATGGTGGACATCGTGCTGGAGACACTGGGCAAGGATCATAGCCTCGTCAAGCATGTGACCGACCGTCCCGGACACGACCGCCGTTACTCCATGAATGTAGACAAACTGCGGAGCCTGGGTTGGCAGCCCAAATACGATCCCAAACAGGCCGTGGCTGAGGCGGCCAGGTGGTACGAGGGTAACCGCTGGTGGTGGGAACCGATTCGCAGCGGCGAGTTCCGTGAGTACTACAACCGGCAGTATGCCGGGCGTCTCGCCAGTGCGGAGCCTGCTGCGGCCCAATCTACTGAGGCAAAGCAGCAATGACTGCGCCGCGTAAGGGCATCATTCTGGCAGGGGGGAGCGGCACCCGGCTTTACCCCGCCACCCTGGCCGTCAGCAAGCAGCTCTTGCCCATCTACGACAAGCCGATGATCTACTACCCGCTGACCACCCTGATGCTCGGCGGCATGCGCGAGATCTTGATCATCTCGACGCCGGAAGACACCCCGCGCTTCAAGCAGCTGCTGGGCGACGGCTCGCAGTGGGGGATTGCGCTGGAGTACGCCGTGCAGCCCAAGCCCGAGGGGTTGGCGCAGGCCTTCCTGATCGGGGAGGACTTCGTGCAAGGCCACCCCAGCTCGCTGATTCTGGGCGATAACATCTTTTATGGCAACGATCTGTCGGACTTAATGCAGGCGGCGAACGCTAAAGAAAACGGCGCCACCGTGTTCGCCTATCAGGTGCGTGACCCTGAGCGCTATGGCGTAGTGGATTTCGACCGTTCGGGCCGGGCCCTGAGCATCGAGGAAAAGCCTGCTCAGCCCAAATCCGATTTTGCGGTCACCGGCCTGTACTTCTACGACGAGCGGGTGTCGGAGATCGCCAGAAGCATCAAGCCTTCGCCGCGTGGTGAGCTCGAAATCACCGATCTGAACAACGTCTATCTGGAAGAAGGCGCGCTCGACGTGCAGCTGATGCGCCGGGGCTTTGCCTGGCTCGACACCGGCACGCACGAGAGCATGCTGGATGCCAGCCTGTTTATCCAGACCATCGAGCAGCGCCAGGGGCTTAAAGTGGCCTCGCCCGAAGAAATCGCCTGGCGGAGCGGCTGGATTTCAACCCAGGCCTTACTCGAACAGGCCGAACGGTTGAAGAAGAACCAGTACGGCAAATACCTCATCAAGATTGCCCAGGAGAAAGTGCATGGCTGACCACAAGATCAAACTGGCTCCCGAATACGCCGAGGCGCTTGGCTTTGAGAACTACTCGGCCCAGCCGCAGATTGAGGGTGTATGGTTTCACTCCCTCAAGAAGAACCGCAGCGAGAACGGCGCTTTTATGGAGTATGTCCGTCTCGACGAAAATGGTGTACAGAACCTGCCGGGTCAGCTCGTTCCCCGCCAGATCAGCGTGTCCTGGGCGGCGCCGAAGCGCATCAACGCTTTTCACATTCACGTCAAGGAAGAGCAGAACGAGATCTGGTGCGTGCTGCAGGGCCAGCTGACCATCTGGTTGGTGGACTGCCGGGCAGGGAGCCCGACGGTAGGTGTCAAACGCAAACTGGTCTTTAGCGGTGAGCAGCCGATGATGGTGCATATTCCTAGTGGCGTGGCCCACGGGTATCAGGCTGGCGAGAATGGCGCGACTCTGCTCTACACCATGGACGCCCAGTTCAACATTGAAGACCCCAACGAGGGCCGCCTGCCCTGGAACTTCTTCGGAGATGACCTCTGGGCCGAGGACATGGGTTGATGACCCAACTGCACTCCAAAATGCTGCTGACGGGCGGTTCCGGGCGGCTGGGCACTGAGCTTCGTAGCGTGATCCCTGAGATCGTCGCGCCTTCTTCCGCAGAGATGAATCTGACCGCCGCCGCGCAGGTGCTGGCAGTTGTGCAGCGCGAGCGGCCTGACATTATCGTTCACGCCGCCGCGTACACCAACGTGGGCGGCGCCGAAAAGGACCGCGAAGCCTGCTGGAATGCCAATGTGGTGGGTACCCGCAACGTAGCGGCCGCAGCCAACGCGGTGGGGGCCAAACTGGTCCACATCAGCACCGACTACGTATTCAGCGGAGAAGAGGGCGGCTACCACGAGAGCGACACGCCAGGGCCGGTGGTCAACTACTACTCATTGACCAAATTGGTGGCTGAAGAGGCCGCCCGCGCCGCGCAGAAGCACCTGATCCTACGGACCAGTTTCCGCCCACGCGAGTTTCAGTATCCGGTGGCTTTTTCCGACGTGTACACCGGGCAGGACTATGTGGACATCATCGCACCGGAGATTGCCCTGGCAGTCAAACATGCTCTAGAGATTGATGACGAGGTGTTGCACATCGTCACCGAGCGTAAGAGCGTCTACGAACTCGCCAAGCGGCGCAAGCCCGACGTGCAGGAAGGGCGACGTGCCGAGGCTCCTGGCGTGGTCTTACCGGGGGACGTGAGCCTGGAGACAGGACGCTGGCAAATGCTTCGGGCGCAACTTAGTGACTGAGGTTTAGTGTGCTGGGCGCTGATGACTCGAACGCCCACCGAACAGCCACCACAGCAGCAGCCCCAGCCCCAGCAGGACGCCCAGTCCGGCCAGGGGCTGTTCCCATTTCTGCCAGCGGTAGGCCGGAGCAACCTGCAATTCCTGTACATAGAACGTAGCGGCGCCAGTGTATTTTTCGATGGTTTGCAGACTATCATCTACCTCATGTCGTTTGCCCAGCGGCGAGGAAACCACGCTGAAGCGCTGCACCTCGTCTGATGAACTCAGTGGCACTCGCCCGCTGACCAGCGTACCGCGCCGCTCTGCAGTTACGGTGCGTAGGGTTTGGTCCCCCAGACGCAACGTGAAGGTTTGTCGGTCGGCTGAACTGAGCAAGCGGTATGTCAGCACTTGTGGGTCGGCGGCCTGTACGAAGAAGTCGACCTGTCTTCCCGTCGCCTGCTGATAGGCCAAGGGGTAGGGCGGCTGGACCGCGTTGTAAATACGCCCTGGCCGCGTTGCGGTAAAGACCTGTAGAGGAGCGAATTCAAGTTGCTTGAGGGACACGGCTATATCGCTGAGGTCCTGCGGCGCGAATGGCTTGAGGTGCGGGTCGAGGTTGCTCTTGTCGGTGACCAGCTTCAGCTCGTTGCGACCGGTAAGAAGGTTCAATGGCAGTGCAAGGTCAAAGTTTTGAGGTTGGTGCGCTGTCCTGAGCGTTGTCAACTTGCGACCATTAAGAAACACGCTTAGATGCTGCCGGGGGGAGGGCAGGTCGAAATTCAGCCGGACCTCGGCCCAGCCGGCCTGTGCGGCCTTTAGCTCAACCGACGTGACCTTGCCCAGCGTCCAGCGGCCCCAGTCCTCCTGACCGCGAAAGCCACCGAGATTTCCGAGTTGAAGGCCAGGTGAGTCTGGGCTGATGGTGGGCACCGTGTTGCTCATGAGGTCCTCCGATGCGCCATCAGCACCAGCCCCACGCACACCCACCACAACTCGCTGAAGTGCGGGCTGGGCACGGCGATGACCACGTCCACTACATTCATGGCCGTAAAGCCGTACAGCACCGCCAGGGTAAAGGGGTCGCCCAGTTGAATGGCTCGCCACAGTGCATATACCATAATGGCAAGCAAGCCGCTCAAGCCGATGATGCCGCTTTCCAGCAGCCAGTGCAGCCAGGCGTTGTGGGCAATTAGCCACACGCTGGACCAGCGGCTGAGTTGCTGAGGACACTCGATCTTGTTGCGCTGTAAGGTGGGAGTGAGCTGACAGCCGTCCTTGAACAGGTAGGTTAGGTACGGCCCGCCCTGGTACGGTCCCACACCGCCCAGAGGTGACGTTTCCCAGCCGCTTACTGCGTCTTGCCAGACATATTCACGCCCGCTGGTCTGGTCGTTGAGCAGGCGGTCAAGGGGCTTGAAGGGGACGTTGAGGCTGGTCGTCGCAAACGCTGCGAGCATCACCAGCACAGCGGGAAGCATGACCCAGACGCGCCGACGCTGGCCTCCGAAGGCAAGGGCGGCCAGTGAGCCGACCCCCAGCGCGAGCAGCGGCCCCCGGCTCCCGGCAGCAGCAAATGTCGCCAGCGCTAGCAGTCCGGCGGGCCAACGCCACCACGCCGCTGCGCCACGCCAGAACATCACTATCCACAGTGCCACCACCGCCACCAGCCCCAGCGATACGATGTAATAGTAGGGATGTCCCAGCCTTTCCTGAACCCCGGCCACGCCCTGGGTGCTGAGGGTATAGATCCAGGCCGTGACGAAGATGATCAGCTGGCCCCACAGCAGCGGTCGTAAGTGCCGGCTGTCGCGTAGATAGACGCCAGCGGCCACCATCGCGAGGATCAACAGCGTGCGGGCAGCGGCCAATCCCACCGACAACAGCGGTGCCGGAGTGAAAAGGGCCGCGATCAGTTGGGTGGCGGCAAAGAAAAACAGGACGCCGCGTGCCGCTTGCGGCAGAGTGCGCAAAGAACCCAGACAAGCCAGGGCAGCCAGGTAAAGCGGAGGAAAAACAGGGACCAGGGCAATCAGGCCACTGACCCAGCGGGGCAGGCGCCGCGACGAGGCGGGCCGCGTCGAAGAGGCGCTCACATGGCCGAGTATACGTTTCCCTGAACCTTTTTCGCTGCCGAGGGTGCCTCTGCTAGATTCGGCGTGGAGACACGATGCCTATCAAATTCGGAACCGACGGCTGGCGCGACATCATCGCTGAGGACTTTACCTTCGAAAATGTGCGGACGGTGGCGCGGGCTCATGCCCAGGTATTGCGGTCGTCAGGCGCCCGCTCGGTGGCGGTGGGCTTCGACACCCGCTTCCAGGGACAGGCGTTTGCCAGAGTGGTGGCTGAGGTGATGGCCGCGCAGGGACTCGACGTCTGGCTGGCACAGGACTATTTGCCGACGCCCGCACTGTCGTTTGCGGTGGTTCATCACGGTGCGGGAGGCGGCGTCATGATCACCGCGTCGCACAACCCACCGCAGTACAGCGGCTACAAAATCAAAGGAAGTTATGGGGGCAGCGCCACCCCAGCAGTCGTGGCGCAGGTCGAGGCTGCGCTGGCGACGGCGGAAAGCTACGATGGCCCACGCGGCGAGATAAGGCCCCTCGACATCCGGCAGGCGTACTACGAGCAGCTCGACCGGCAGCTTGATTTGGAGACCTTGCGCGAGTATCGAGGCAAAGTCATCCATGACCCGATGGGCGGCGCGGCCTGCGGCTGGCTGACCGGTTACGCCCAGCACGCGGGCCTTCAGCTCGAACTGGAGGAGATGCACGGACGCCCCGACCCCCTGTTTTACGGGGTCAACCCCGAGCCGATCCCTCAGAACCTCGGTGAATTGACGGAGAGGTTGACGCGCGAAAGTGCGCCCACCCTCGGCGTGATCACCGATGGGGATGCCGACCGGGTCGGGGCGATCACGGCAGGCGGCCATTTCTTCAACAGCCACCAGATTTTCGCGGTGCTGATCAAGCATCTCTATGGCCGTGGTGTTCGGGGCCGGGTGGTCAAGACCGTCTCGGGCAGCCGAGTGATCGAACTGCTGGCGGAAACACTCGGTCTGGAACTGCTGGAAACGCCCGTCGGCTTCAAATACATCACCGACGCCTTTCTGGAAGGGCAGCAAGACGAGAGCAAAGCGGTGCTCATGGGGGGCGAAGAATCTGGCGGCCTGTCTTCACGCGGACACATTCCTGAACGGGACGGCCTGCTCAACAGCCTCCTGATGATCGAAGCGGTGGCGGCGAGCGGTCAGAGCCTCGACGAGTTGTTCGCCGAAATTGAGCGTGAGGTAGGCTTTCGTCATGTCTACGACCGTGCTGACCTGCACCTGAGCGAGGCTTTCGACAAGTCGGCACTGATGCAGGCGGCGCAGGGATACCGGGAAGTCGCGGGTCAGGCGGTGACTGGAATCAAAACCACCGATGGCGTCAAACTGGCGCTCGCGGGCGACGCTTCAGTAATGTTCCGCGCTTCGGGCACCGAGCCGGTGGTGCGCGTTTATGTAGAGGCGCAAACGCCGGAGATGGTACAGGCTGTACTGACCGAAGCTGTGCAGCGAGTTCGCAGTTTTGACCCCATGTCCTGATCTCGACCGTTCAAAGCGCCCTCAGGGCAGCCGGCTGCTGAGCGCCTCAAAGTTGCCGCTTAGTTCATAGCGGCCTAGAGCAGCGGGGAGCAGCACCGACCCGTACTGTTGCAGCAACCACTGCTGCTTACCCACCCGAAGTGTGGCCTCACCACGAATGACGGTCAGGGCATGAAAGCTCTGGCCGGCGGTGTCGCGTTTTAGAGCCGTGTCAGCCGCAGCCAGTCTTTCGAGCACAAAGTAGTTGCAGCGCAGCAACTCCTGGGCTCCAACAGCAGTAGTCAGAGGACGCGTTTCGGCGGTAATGGGCCGTGACACCTCGGCGCTCTGGGAGAGATGCAAGGAACGGCCTGCCGTCGCCGGACGGTCCCAGTCATAGATGCGGTAGGTGAGGTTGCTGCTCTGCTGAACCTCATAGAGTAGCAGCCCTGGCCCCAGTGCGTGCACCGTGCCGGCGGGAATCATCAACGAGTCGCCGGCCTGCACCTCCGCGTACACCGCACGGTCAATCACCTGTCCAGCCAGAATGTCGCTGCGCAGGTCTTCAGAGTCCGTCTCAGGGGAAATACCGGCGATCAAGCGGGCGCCCGGTTCGGCGTCGAGAATGTGCCACGCCTCAGTCTTGCCCAGCCTCCCCGGGCCCTCGAGTCGCGCGGCCTGTTCGTCGTTGGGATGCACTTGCAAGCTGAGCCAGTCGGCACAGTCGAGCAGCTTGATGAGCAGAGGAAAGCGGGATTCCTGCGCCGCGCTGCCCAGCAGTTCAGTGGGAAATTCGGCGGCGAGGTCGGCGACGGTGCGACCCTGAAATGGTCCCGCTGCGACCACGTTGTCCTCGCCGATGGCCCACAGCTCACCGACCGGCTGAGCAGAGTCGACGAGGCGTTGCCCGCCCCAGACACGTTCGACCGCTTTGGCGCGCAGTTGCAGGGGGCTCTGAAAAGACATGAGCGAAGTCTACGGGAGAGCCAGGCCACTTGCTTTTACTGCGGCTGGTACGTCTGCGGTATCGCCGCCGTCCCGAACCAGTAGGCCGTGAGGCGCTCGATCAGTTGCAGGAAGTCTTCCAGGGTGCTCGGCTTGGTCAGGTACGAGTTGGCTTGCAGGGCGTAAGCCCGTTTGACATCGCTGGGGTCGTTGGAGGTGGTCAGGACGATGGCGGGTAGATGCGCGAGGTGCGGGTCGGCCCGCAGCGCCTGCAACAGCTCGAAGCCGTCCACCCGGGGCATGTTGAGGTCGAGCAGAATCAGGTCGGGAAAAGGGCCGCCCGTTTTGGCCTGCTCCAGCAGTTCCAGCGCCTCCAGGCCGTCACGCGCGACGAGCAGCTCGGTGTGGACAGAGGAATATTCCAGTGCCATTTCCATCAGGAAGATGTCGGCAGCATTGTCCTCAACCAGCAGCAGCCGCAGCGGGACAGAGGCGCGCTCAGGCATCGGCGGCTCCCGGAAGAGGCCCAGCATCGGGCAGCCAGCAACGGAAGGTGCTGCCCTCGCCTGGCGCGGACTCCACGGTCAGGGTGCCGCCATGCAGTTCGGCGATCTTGCGGCACAGCGGCAGGCCCAGGCCGTTGCCCAGCGCCTCATCGAGCGAACCGAGCCGCTGAAACAGCAGAAAGATTCGTTCCTGATACTCGGGCGCGATGCCAGCGCCCTGGTCACTGACCGCGATAGACCAACCCGCGCCTTGCCGTTCGGTCCTTACGGCAATACGCGGCTCCGGGCCACCAAACGTCAGCGCGTTGCCGATCAGATGCAGCAGCAGGTCGCGCAGCAGGCCAGCGTCGGCAGCGATGACGGGCAACTCGGGCGCCACCTCGATGCTCGCTCCGGTGTCGGCAATGCGGGGTTCGAGGTCTTGCAGCACATCGTCCACCACGCGGCCCAGCGGCGTGGGGCGGCGCACCGGCGGCGGTGCCGAGAGCAGCGCGGTGTAGGTGTGGAGGTCTTGCGTCAGGCTGCGCAGGCGCGACGTTTCGCGCAGCAGAAAGCCGGTGATGCGCTCGGTCTGCGGAGAGTCCGGAGACCCGTCCTGGGCGCGGGGCTGGCGCGTCAGCAACTCGGCGAACTGCGAGATGAGCCGCACCGGCTCCTGCATGTGGTGGCTGATAACGAAGCCGTACTGCCGCCACTCGGCGTTCGACTGTGTGAGCGCCCGGTTGAGGTCACGAATCACGCTCAGGCGCTCGCCCAGCGCCCCGGTCAATGTGTCACGTAGATCCTGCGCCTCCTCGATTTCGCCGGGATGCCAGGGCTCGGCGTAGCCGCGTTTTTCTTCGAGGTAGGTGTCGAATGAGTGGCGCGGCCCGAGGTCGTCTTTCGCCTGGTCAGGAGTGGCCCCGCCCCAGGCGACCTCCAGCCGCAGTTCGGGCCGCAGCCAGACGAGGCACTCCGACCAGCCCTCGCCCACGCTGATGGCGAGCAGGCCCGCTGCGCTGGGGGCGAGATCGGCGCCGGCGGGCCACAGTTGGCCCAGCGCGTCGGTCTGGACCAGGGCGCCCGGCTGGGTTTCGAGCCACGCCAGCAGCGCGTCCACCGCCGGGGCAGGCGGCACTTCACCCAACGTCTGCCAGCGGCCCTCGAAACGCAGAATCAGGCCCCCGGCCCGCATCAGGCCCAGCAGGTCAAGCGCCGGGTCACTGAGGGTGTCGTGCGGCGAGAGCGAGTGCGCCGCCGCGAGGGCCACCCGCGCGTGGTGCTCCCGCAGGCTCTGGCGAAAGGCCGCCACGTCCGCCGCTTCCTTGACCTGAACTTGCAGGCTCAGCAAGCGGCCCAGGTATTCGAGCGTGGTTCGCAGGTCGGGCGGCAACACGTAGGGCGTCTGGTGGTGGCAGGCGATCAGGCCCCAGAGCTGGCCGCCGACCACCACCGACACCGACAGGCTCGACCCGACGCCCATGTTCCGCAGGTACTGCATGTGCATGGGCGAGGTGGCGCGCAGCACGGCGCCGCCCAGCGGGGTGGGCGCATTCGTCTGCGGGTTGAGGACGGGATCGAGCGGCACGGCGGCGGCGCGGGTGTCGGCGGTCAGGCGCAGCAGGTGCCGGGTGTAGAGCGCGCGGGCCTGCGCCGGAATGTCCGACGCGGGAAAACGGTGGCCCAGAAAGGCGTGCAGCCCCTCACGGCGGGCCTCGGCAATCACTTCGCCGGTGGCGTCGGGGGCAAATTTGTAGAGCATCACCCGGTCAAAGCCCGTCAGCTCGCGGACCGTCTGGGTCGCCACCTCGGCCAGCGCCCGCAGGTTGGGGGCACTTTCGAGCGCGAACATCGCGTTGCGCAGCGCGTGCGGCCCGGTGCTGTCCCAGGCCTCCGTCGGCTCGAATTCCAGAATCAGCAACTCGCCGACCCGGTGCACCGTCAGCGAAAGGTGCCCGGCGGCAGGCCAGTCCAGCGTTGCGCGGTATTGCAGGGCGTCGGGGCAGCCGGGGGGCAGGGCCGCTTGCAGCGCGGGCCACTGCTCGGGCAGCAGTGCGGCGAGGGTCTGTCCGCGCAGCACTGTGGGTTCCTGTCCCAGAAAAGTGGCCGCGTTGAGGCTCATCTGGAGCACCTCGCCGCTGTGCCCGTCGGCAGTGAGCAGGGCGCCGTGCGGCTGGATGCTGCCGGGAATATGAATCGGCTCGCGCTCGCAGTTCTCGGTGGTAATTTCCGGGCCACCAAGGTAAAGCGGTGGAAAAAAGGGCAACGGGTCCCGGCTCATGCGTGGGCGACCTCAGGCACTTGGACCGCTTCAGCTTCCGACAGCCCCTGCAAGGCGCGGCGGAAGGCCCCGAAGGTCTGCCGCGCTCCCGCCACGACCTCTGCCGCGTCTTCTGCCGGCACGCTGGCTTCCAGCACTTCCCCGAACGAGCGCCAGCGCGGGCCGGTCTGGGGGCCATAGCCGGAGAAATAGGCGCTGCCCTGCTCAGGGCTTAGCCCCAGCGTGCGCCTGAGATGGCGGCTGATGAGCTGTCCGCCTAGCGTCGCGCCTTCAAGCACGTAAAGCGCTCCGAAGGCCTGCGCCAGAGTGGTCAGCTCGGGCACAGACAGTGGCGCCTGCTGATTTGACGGCCCTTCCCCCATTACGGCAAGGTCCAGAGCGAGCAGATGGCCTTGCGGCGCTCGGGCCACGCCAGCTCGTCCGGCAGCGGCAGGGCGTCGAGTTGTGCTTCCAGCGGCGCGACCACCGCTTGCAGGCGCCGCAGCACCTCCAGATAGCCCCGCCGGGTCAGCGTCTCACTCATCACGGGCATCAGGGCCTCGACCTCGCGGTGCAGGTCCAGGGTCTCCCTTTGTAAAAGCTTCATGATCATGAGTCGGAGCACGTTATCACGCGTTGCCTTGCTGGGGGCCTTTCCCCGCTCTTTTTGGCTGTCCAGCGGGTCAGTTGCGGCCCCCGCGCCGGGTCAGGCAGGTCGCCGACGCAGGGAGCACCTGCCCTAGAATAGAGATCATGCCTCCAACTTCAGATCGTGACGTGGTCATCGTCGCTGCCGTTCGCACACCCATCGGGGCCATTCGGGGGTCGCTCGCCACCGTGCGCCCCGACGACCTCGCCGCGCTGGTGATCCGTGAGGTCGTGGCCCGCAGCGGGGTGCCCGCCACTGAAATCGAAGAAGTCATCTTCGGCTGCGCCAACCAGGCCGGCGAAGACAACCGCAACGTCGCCCGCATGGCCGCGCTGCTCGCCGGGCTGCCCGAAACGGTGGCCGGCGTGACGGTCAACCGGCTGTGCGCCTCGGGCCTCGCAGCGGTGAACATGGCCGCCCGCGCCATTCGCAACGGGGACGGCGACGTGTACGTGGTGGGCGGCGTCGAGAGCATGACCCGCGCTCCGCTGAGCATGCCCAAGGGCAGCGCGGCCTTCGCCAACGGCAACGTGACCGCCTACGACACCACCCTCGGCTGGCGCTACCCCAACCCGGCGATGGAAGCGCTCTTTCCCCTCGAAGCGATGGGGGAGACGGCGGAAAACATCGTGGGGCGCAGCCGCGAGGGGGCTTACGCAGGCGGCGAAATCACCCGCGAGCAGCAGGACGCCTTCGCGCTGGAGTCGCAGCGCCGGGCGGTGGCGGCCATCAACGCGGGCAAGTTCAAGGACGAGATCGTGCCGGTGGAAATCAAGGGCCGCAAGGGCGTGACCGTGTTCGACACCGACGAGCACCCGCGCATGAAAAAAGGTGCCGAGAGCTACGAACTGGCGACCGATCCGGACACGCTCGCCGGTCTTAAACCAGCTTTCCGCAAGGGCGGCAGCGTGACGGCGGGCAACGCTTCGGGCCTCAACGACGGGGCGGCGGCGCTGGTGCTGATGAGCGCGGAGCGGGCACGCGCCCTCGGGGTCAAGCCGCTGGCCCGCTGGGTGGGCGGCGCGGCGGCGGGCGTCGAGGCGCGGGTGATGGGCCTGGGTCCCATTCCCGCCACCCGCAAGCTGCTGGAGCGCACCGGGGTGCAGAAGGACGACCTCGACCTCATTGAACTCAACGAGGCGTTCGCGGCGCAGGCCCTCGCGTGTATGCGTGAACTCGACCTCGACCCCGAGAAGGTCAATGTCAACGGCGGTGCCGTCGCCCTGGGACATCCCCTCGGCATGAGCGGGGCGCGGCTGGTCGTTGCCCTGACCCACGAACTCGGGCGGCGACAGGGGCGCTACGGCCTGGCGACGCTGTGCGTGGGCGTCGGGCAGGGGGAGGCGGCCCTGATCGAGCGGGTCGCGGAGTGAAAGCGGTTCCCGTCCTCACCGCCCAACAGGCGGCGAGCAGGGTGAAAAGCGGACAAACGCTGCTCGTCGGCGGCTTCGGGATGACCGGCAACCCGGTGCATCTCGTCCACGCGCTCGCCGAGACGGACGTGCGGGAGCTGACCTACGTCGCCAACAACGTCGGGGAAGCGGGCCTCAGCGGCGGGCGGCTGCTCAGAAACGGGCAACTGAAAAAGGCCGTCGGCTCGTATTTCACCTCCAACCGGGAAGCGGTGCAGGCGTATCAGGGCGGCCAGCTCGACGTGCAGCTCATCCCGCAGGGCACGCTCGCCGAGGCGCTGCGGGCCGGGGGCGCGGGCATCGGCGGCTTTTTCACGCCCACCGCCGCCGGCACCGTGGTCGCTGAGGACGCCGAAACCCGCACGCTCAACGGGCAGGAGATGGTGTTCGTGCCCGCGCTGCGCGGCGACGTGGCCTTCGTCCGGGCGTGGCGCGCCGACCGCGCCGGCAACCTCCAGTACCGCCTGACCGAGCAGAACTTCAACCGGGCGATGGCGACGGCGGCAGACCTCGTGATTGCCGAGGTGGAAGAAATCGTGGAAGTGGGCGAGATCGCGCCCGAGCACGTTCACACGCCGGGCCTGTTCGTGGATTATCTGGTGCAGGCGACGCTCACGCCCGCCGATCTCGGCAGCTCGGCGGATGTCCGCAGCGGCGCCAAAAAGGTGGACGATGCCCGCCTCAACATCGCCCGCCGCGCCCTGCAGGAACTGCGCCCCGGCGACGTGGTGAACCTCGGCATCGGGATTCCGACGCTGGTGGCCGACCTGATTACGGAAGACATGAACATCAACCTGCACACCGAAAACGGGATGCTCGGCGTCGGCCCGGCCCCGGAAGGCGGCGGCGCGATGGACTACCCGGTCAACGCGGGCAAGATTCCCGTGACGGCGCTGCCCGGCGCGAGTTATTTCGATTCGGCCGACAGTTTCGCCATGATTCGCGGGCAGCACGTGGACGTGGCGGTGATGGGCGGCCTCCAGGTGGACGAGGCCGGCAACCTGGCGAACTGGGCGGTGCCCGGCAAACCGCTGCTGGGCGTGGGCGGCGCGATGGACCTGGCGAGTGGAGCGGGTCGCCTGATCGTGACCATGAACCACACCGACCCCGACGGGACGCCGAAACTCGTGCAGGAATGCACCCTGCCGCTGACGGCGCGGGGCGTGGTGGACATGGTGATCACCGAGCAAGCGGTGTTCGAGTTCGTGGACGGGCGCCTGACGCTGACCGAGTTGCAGCCGGGCGCGACGCTCGAAAGCGTGCAGGCGAGCACCGGAGCGGACTTTGATGTCCGGCTCTGAGGGCACTGACCTGCCGCGCGTGCTGGTCGTCGGCAGCGCCAACCTCGACTTCGTGACCAGGCTGTCGCACCTGCCCGCGCCCGGTGAAACCGTACTGGGCGAGTCGTACACCACCGCGCCCGGCGGCAAGGGGGCGAATCAGGCGGTGGCCTGCGCCCGCGCCGGGGGAGCAGTCGCCTTCTGCGGGGCGCTGGGCACGGACCCCTTCGCCGAACCGCTGCTCGCCTCGCTGCGCGAAAGTGGGGTGCAGGACTGGACTGTGCGCGCATCTACCCCGACAGGCGCGGCCTTTATCAGCGTGTCGGAGGCGGGCGAAAACTGCATCGCGGTGGCGTCCGGCGCGAATGGCACGCTGCGCCCCGAGCAACTGCCCCCGCTGACCGGGGTGGGTTGGCTGGTGCTGCAACTCGAAATCCCGCTGGAGACCGTGCAGGCCGCCGCTCAGGCGGCGCGGGAGGCGGGCGCCCAGGTGGTGCTCAACGCCGCGCCCGCCCGGACGCTGCCCCCCGAACTGCTGCGGCTGGTGGACGTGCTCATCGTCAACGAGGGTGAATTGCGGACGCTGATCGGGGCCACCGACCTGCGCGCAGGCGTGCGGCAGGCCCAGGCGAGTGGCCCGCGCACGGTGGTCGTCACCCTGGGAGAACGCGGCTGTCTAGCACTGAGCGGCGACGACTGGACCGAGCTGCCGGCCCTGCCCGTGCCGGTGCGCGACACGACCGGCGCGGGTGACACTTTCGTGGGCGTGCTCGTCGCAGCGCTGAGCCGAGGAGAGCCGTTCGCCGCTGCGCTGCGCTGGGCGGTGGCGGGCAGTGCCCTCGCCTGCACCCGTGAGGGCGCCCAGCCGGCGATGCCAGGGCGAGAGGAGATTCAAGCAAATCTGGGGTAAAGCCAATGAGGACTTGATCTGCCCGCGAAAGGATGGTAGATTCTTCGCCGCACCCATGAAGGGTGAACAAAAAGCGGCGACGTAGCTCAGCTGGTTAGAGCGCACGACTCATAATCGTGAGGTCGARAGTTCAAGTCTCTCTGTCGCCACCAAGAAAGACCCGCCTGGTGCGGGTCTTTTTGTTATGAAGTTTGCGAGCTGAGTACGGTGCAGGCAAAGAACCCCTTACCCGCAGCTCCCAATCGCGCGGTAAGCGACCATGAAGCCTTTGACCGGGAAGGTTAGTGTCATTGAGGCCATGCCGTTGCGGTTGACGCGAACCACCACTTTCTTCTGGGTGCTGGCGAAGGTCCGGAAGAGTTCCGAGCTGTCGTACGAAAAATCGAGCACACTCAGATTGCCCGTCTTGTAATACTCGCGCAAGGTGCCGTGAGCGTTTCGTAGACCTTGGTCGTCGGCGCGGAAGAAAAACAGCACCTTCTCACCCGCGCGGCTGCCCAGGCTCTCCTTGCTGTAAAAGCGGAAAGTCGTCTTGCCGAGATCGCACACCAGGGCCATATAGGTCTTGCCGGTGGGGTCCTCGCTGGCGTCCACGAACACCATGCTGGCGTTGCCGTGGGTCAGGGCGTCCTGAGCGAGTTTGTAGGACACCTGAGTGCCGGGAATGCTGCCCGCACTGGCAGAGGCGAAGAGGGCAGGGCAGGCGAACAGCAAAGTCTTTTTTATAGGTTCCTAGATTCGGTTGCTCTTGGCCAGGTTGCAGCGTCGGCAGAGCAGTTGCAGGTTGCCGACGCTGCTCGCCCCGCCAAGGCTGTGGGGAATCACGTGGTCAAACTCCAGATAATTGGTGTCGCCGCACTCCACACATTGGCCCTGATCGCGCTGCCACACCTCCAGTTTCACCTTCTGTGGAATGCTGCGGCTGGCCTTCTCGCCCTGCGGCATCAGCAGCAGGCGCTTGTGAATACGTACCAGGGCTTCGAGCGTCGCGGCCAGGATGAGCGGCTGAGGCACGTCATGGTAGGTGCCGCTGCCTTTTTTCACGCCCAGTTCCAGATTGATGCCATCTGGTCGCTGTTCGACGCGGAGCACCTTACCGTACTGGATATTCCAGCCCCCTTCACCGCTGCCCACGAAGTGAAGTTGGCGGTTGGTAAGGACGATTCGCCCTGTGATGTCTCGGGTCCGGGTGGCGGTGACGTGTCGGAAAGTCGCCGGCATTTCGAGGTGCGCCACCTCGCCCGCGTCCAGAATCAGGGTGCTGTCGATGGTCGACAGGTGGCCTTGCCGCAGGCGGCTGACGGTCCGCAGTTCGGCCACTCGGGCGCGCAGCGGACGCACCATCGGGTCCGGCATTTGCAGCAGTCCGACCAAGCGCTCGAACACCTCTTCCTCCTGCTCGCTGACCGCTCCATCGGACTGTGCAATGGCCAGCGTGCGTTCCAGCAGGGAGAGCGCTTCCGGGCGCACGAACTCCAGAGCCGCTCTGGCGTCCAGGCGTTCGCGGTCAACGGTGCGCTGCAAATCTTCCCATTCGCGCAGCTCCAGAATTCCGTCCGCACAGGCCGCCAGAAAGCGCGTGCGGAAGTTCTGTAAGCTCGCCGCTTCCTCCTGTGCACAGGACTTGCACAGGCCCTGGGCATTGAGTCGGGCGCCCAGTCCCGGTTTTCGCCCGCAGCGTTGGCAACTATTGCGCTCCCGCCAGGGGTCCAGCGGCGCGGAGGTCAGCGGCAACCACACTTCGGGTCCGGTCGGGGCGGGCTGACCGAAAAGGGTGGTGAGGGTGGAAAGGGTTGCTTCCCAGTCCACCGCCGGGGCCGCTGGAACTGTCGCCCCTATAAGCGGCGCGTCTTCGGCCACTTCGCCGCCGAACGATTGCAGCAGGGCCGCCAGTCCGCCGCTGAAGCCCTGAGCCACGCCCGCCACCCGCCACGCCCCCTGGTGACGGTACAGTTCCAGCAACATGACGGCCTGCTCGGTGCTGAACATGCCCGGCGTGAGCTCAAAGACGACTTCGCCGCCCTGACCGTCCATCACCCGGCTGGTGCCGCTGCCCAGGTCGGCAAAGGTCTGGTCGTCACTGGTCGCGGCCAGCAGCAGACGGTGAATTCCCAGCGGCATCCGTTCCAGGTCCAGGGTAAATGTCTGCTGATTGAGGTCCAGGCGAATGGCCCCTTCCGGGCTGCTGGTCTGGTTGTAGAAGATGAAATACCGCTCGTCGGAGAGCTTGCGCTGCTCGTCCAGGCCGAAGACACTGATATCGACTTCTCCCATGCCCGCCAGCTCTGTCTGAAGCGTGAGCTGCGTGCCGCTGAGCACCTGCGCGAGCGGAAGGCGCTGACCTTTCTGAAGATGCTGAATCACTGTTCTTTTGCCTCCGGCGCCCATCGCCGCCAGCCATGCCGGGGCGTCCAGCGGCTCTCTGACGCAACTTTTGTTTGACTGTCTTCCATCCCTAACCTGTGCACTCAACCATTCCCTGTCTTAGCCTTAGCCGATTCAGCGTCAAGAAGTTCGCTTCTATTGGAAACCGCTGTCAGAGAAGAAGAGGAGAACGGGAAGGCAGAGGGTCTTTTGCAGGACACACCTTACTTCACGCAGTAGTTGACCCAGGGAGCGGCGCCCGGCTGCCCGCTGCGTTGCAGGTGAACGGCGGTGAAAAAGTTGCCGTCCTTGGTCACACTCCGCACGAAAGTCGCGTCCAGCGGCCCAAAGCTCCTGATGGTGTTCCGCAGCAGCGTCTGGTTCTCACGGGTAAGCCAGGCGGCCACCGCGTTGCCACGCTCCGGGTTGATGTTGAAGCACTTGCTGGCAATGCGGGTCACGTTGGTGGCAAGCAGCTCGACCTCAGCGGCGCTCAGGCGGTCTTTGAAGGCAAAAACACCGACCCGGTTGAGCCGGCCCTGTGAGGTCTGGCCCATCGTGGCGACGCCGAGGGGAAGGTATTTGAGGTCACGAGCGCGCTTGCTGACCACAACGATGCCGTCTTCAACGCGGAGCTTGCCGCCGCTGCCCTGCATGTAGTCCTGGAGGGAGGTGGCGGCCTGGGCCGGACTCAGGGTGGCAAGGGCGAACAGCGGCAGCAATTTTTTCATGGGTCGTTCCTCCGTCAGGGCGCGGAGACGGTCTTGCCGCCTTTAGACTTGTTGCAAGACATGGACTCTTCGCCTTTGACTTGTCGTGTACTTCGGCTTTAAAGCTTATCAAAGCGAAGTCGAGATTGAATCTGGAGGAATGATTTGCTGCCCGTCAGCTTCTATCTAGGTTCGCTCTAAGGTCAACAAAACCCACGACGAAGCTTGCGCGAACCTCCGCTCTCAATTTGCGCGGCGAGTGCTGCCGTCGGCGCGGAGACGAAAGATTGGAACTTGACACAGCATACGGCCCGTTTTGAGCGGGCTCACCGCGCACTGCTTTTACTCGTCCATCGGAGGTGTCTCGCCCTGGGTCATCTCAGCCGTCTCTTCTTCCTTCGCCATACGCGCCACCACGCCCGCCAGCCAGTCGCGGTCGGCGCGGGTGAGGTGGTAGATACGGTCCAGGGCCAACCCGACCCCCGCCGTGCAGGGCAGGCGCATGGCTTCGTAGGCGGCCAGACGCTGCTCCAGTTCCTGCAAACGGGTCCGCAGCGCGGCCAGGGCCTCAGGCCGGGGCAGATGCTCGCTGAACATCACCGGGACATTGCCGGTCAGGATGAGGGGTTCCTCGGCGGCGAGCTGAGCGGCGAGCATGGCCTGAAACTTGTCCTGGCCGCCCGGGGTCAGGTGGTAGACCTTGCGGTTGGGCCGCTGGCCGTGCTGCTCCAGGCGGCTCGCGACCAGCCCGTGCTGCTCCAGCCGGTCGAGCAGTTGATAGGCCGTCGCCTTGTTGAGCCGGATGACGTTGTGCAGGGTATGCTCGATAAAGTCGTTGATCTCATAACCGTGCCGGTCCTGTTCGGTCAGCAACCCGAGCAGCAGCAGCACACGTTCGTCTTCCGGCAGCGGGGGAAGGGATGAAGATTCGGGTGACATATCCTCATTCTAAATTAGTTAGTTTTGACTATTGTGCTGGTGACTGATTTCAGAAGGAGATGATCCCATGCAACGCCGACGTAACCGCCCCGCTTCTCGCCGCTCCTCTTCCAAACGCCGCACTCTGTTTAGGGTCCTGGCCCTGGTCGGGGTGGCCGCCGCGCTCGTCGCCTGCGCTCCCGCTCTGCAACAGTCTCAGGCGGGCGGCGCCGCGACCTCGCAGCTTCGCCCTGCCGTCAGCGGTGAGCAGCGGTTCCTGACCCTCCTCGGTTTCGGGCGCGTGGGCTACTACGCCGATACGCGCGGCAGTGGTCGCCCGCTGATTCTGACCCACGCCGTCAACGCCGCCGCGAGCGCCTACGAAGTCAAGCCGCTGTGGGACACCTACGCGGGCAAGCGTCCGGTGTACGCGCTGGAATGGCCCGGTTTCGGCCAGAGTGACCGTCCCGACGCCACCTACACCCCCGAGCTGATGTCGCAGGCGCTGCTCGCGCTGGTGGCCGAGCTGAATACCGACGTGGATGTGGTCGCCCTGTCGCTGGGCAGCGAATTTGCCGCCCGCGCCGCCTTGCAGGAACCGCGCATCCGCAGCCTCGTCCTCATCAGCCCCAGCGGTCTGGGTCAGCCCAAGGGGCCCTCGCAGCAGGCCACCTCTGACGACGGCGGCAAGGGCCTGTACAGCCGTCTGCGCCGCATTGACGACCTGCTCTACGGCACGTTGCGGACCCGGCCCAGCATCCACTACTTCCTCAGCCGCAGCTTCCGGGGGCCGGTGCCCGAAGAAGTCATCGACTACAGCATGGAAACGAGCCGGCAGCCGGGCGCCAAGTACGCGCCGGTGTACTTCGTGAGTGGCCGCCTCTTCGACCGCGACGGCTATCAGAACCTGTACCGCCCGCTCAAGACGCCCACGCTGGTGCTGTACGACCAAGACGGCTTCGTTTCGTTTGACCGCCTGCCGCTGTTTGCCCAGCAGCCGGGCGTGCGGGCCGCGCGTATCGCCGGTACCGACGGCCTGCCGCAGTGGGAAAAGCTGCCCGAGGTCAGGGCCGCCCTCGACGCCTTCTGGCAGGAGCAGTAACATCCGCTTCACCGGGCGGGAGCGTTCCCCCAGAAGAAGGGGCGCTCCCGCCGTTTGTTTTCTTTCTTGCCCGGCCCCCGCGCGCCCTGACCCCCCGAGGACCCTATGACCCAAGCGCCCACCCCGCGTCCCGCTGCTGACCCGGCCCACTACATCAACTACGCCGAGCTGCTCGACCTGCGGACCAAGAAGTTCATCGTCTTCGGCGTACTGCTGGCGCTCTTTCTCAGTGCCCTCGACCAGACCATCGTCTCGGCGGCGTTGCCCCGCATCGTCAGCGAACTCAACGGCCTGAACCTGTATTCGTGGGTGACGACCGCCTACCTGCTCTCAAGCGCCGCGCTGGTACCCATCTACGGCAAACTCTCCGACCTCTACGGGCGCAAGCCGGTGCTGGTGTTTGGCATCGTGGTGTTTTTGATCGGTAGCGCCCTGTGCGGTCTGAGCGGCGAACCCTTTCTCGGCAACCTCTTCGGCAGCCCGATGATGCAACTCGTCGTGTTTCGCGGGCTGCAAGGCATCGGCGCGGCGGCGCTCGCCACCGTCGCGTTCGCCATCGTCGCCGACCTTTTCGAGCCGCGTGAGCGGGCCAAATACCAGGGTCTCTTCGGCGCCGTATTCGGCCTTTCGAGTGTGGTCGGGCCACTGCTCGGCGGCTTTTTGACCGACCAGTTGTCGTGGCGCTGGGTGTTCTATGTCAACGTGCCCATCGGCCTCGTCGCGCTCGCCGTCATCTTTGCCAGGATGCCCCGGCTCGCCAGCGGGCTGAGGGGCTCGGTGGATTATCTGGGCGCCGTGCTTATCGTCATCTTTACCGTGCCGCTGCTGCTCGCGCTCACCTGGGGCGCCGACGGCACGGCGGGCTGGACCGACGCGAAGATGCTCGGCTTGTTCGGCACCTCGCTCGCCGCGCTGCTGGCCTTCATCTTCTGGGAGCGGCGGCATGAGAGCCCCATCGTGCCACTGACGCTCTTTGCCGACCCGACCATCGCCTGGACGATGACCTCGCGCTTTTTGCTGGGGGCTGGGTTCCTCGGCGCGGTGCTGTTTCTGACGCTGTATCTGGTCAACGTGGCGGGCTTCAGCGCGACCGGCGCCGGGCTCGCCACGCTGCCGCTGACGCTGGGCTTCGTCATCGGTGCCCAGGGATCGGGCCTGCTCGCCGCCCGCAGCGGACACTACAAGTCGCTGCTCGTCGGCGCGTATGTGGTGGCGGTGCTCGCCTTCTGGTGGCTCTCCACGGTGCAGGTGGACACGCCCTACGGCCTGCTTGCCGCGCGCATGTTCCTGGTGGGCCTGGGGCTGGGGCCGTCGGTGTCGCTCTTTACGCTCGCCGCCCAGAACGCGGTGGCGCCTTATCAAATAGGGGTGGTGACCTCGGTGGGCACCTTTTTCCAGCAGCTCGGCGGAACCATCGGCATTGCCCTCTTCGGCGCCATTTTGACCAGCAGCCTCAGCAGCCAGCTCAGCACCAACCTGGCCGCCGTGGTTCGCGACGCGCCGCCGCAGCTTCAGGCGCAGCTCCAGCAGTTCAGTCCGCAGGGCGGGGCGCGGCGCTCGCAGGGCAGCTTCGACGTGCAAAAGACCAAAGCCCAGGCCGCAGCCAGCGTCGCCAGCGCCTTTGACCGGCAGACGGCCATCATTGAAGCCGCCGTGCGGAGCGGTGACCCGGCGCGCCTGAGTGCCTTGCAGAGTGATACTCGCCTGAGCCCCGAGGTGCGCGCCAACCTAGGCCGCATTCCCGCCGCGGCCATTCGCTCGCCGCAGGGCCAGGAGCAGGTCATCAGCGGCCTGCGCCGGGGGATACAGCCCGCCCGGCAGGCCGCCATCCGGCAAACCAAAGACACCATTGACGCGGTGGGCTTCGCCATTCGCACCAGTTTCGCCCACGCCATCGCGCAGATTTTCCGCGCCGGCATCGGGGTGATGGTGCTCGCGCTGCTCGCGGTGCTGATGCTGCCTGACCGCCGCCTCGACCTGCGCCGCCCGGCTCCGGCAGCTCCACCCGTCAGCGAGGGGCCGCCCAGCGAGGGCTGAGGGGTTCAGCCGCACTGCAACCAAGAAGCCAGCACTGAGCGGCGGAGCGCACTACCCTGAGGGGGATGAGCACTCCGCCGCTGTTGCGTCCCGTGCGCCCCGACGACGAGGCCGCCGTGAGCGCGGTCGCCTACGCCACCGGGTTTTTCGGGGCGAGCGCCGCCCGCTATTTTCCGGCCCGCGAACTGTTCGGGCGGCTGTGGGTCACGCCCTACCTGCGCGGAATGCCGCCGTGCGGTTTCGTGGCGCAGCTCGGCGGGCAGACGGTGGGCTACATCATCGGATCGCCGTCCTGGGACACCTACGCCCGCGCCCTGCGGCGCACCGTGCCTCACTCGCTGTGGGAAGCGTGGCCGGCGCCGCAGGAGGTGGTGCCCAGCCTGCGCTTCTTGCTGCGCTCGGCCCGCTACGCCCTGCCGCACGCAGACGCGGCGCGCTACCCGGCCCACTTGCACCTCAACCTGCTGCCCGAGGCGCGGGGGCACCACCTCGGCGAGCAACTGCTGCTCACCTATCTGGACGAACTGCGTCGGCGCGGGGCGTGTGGCGTGCAGCTTTCCACCACCGAGGAAAATGTCGCCGCCGTGCACCTGTACCGCAAAGCCGGGTTCACGGTCCTGAGCGAAGCCCGCACGCCGCTCTGGACGCCCTGGCTGGGCCGCCCGACCCGGCAGCTGGTGATGGGCCGCATCCTGTAACGGCACTGGCCGGGGGGCTTCAGGGCTGAAGCACGCCAAACCCGCTGTCCTCGGGGCCGACCTCGCCCGGCGGGGTGGTTTCCTCGGCGGGGGTGGGGTGCTCGGGGAGCGGGGCGGGCGAGAGCAGCTCGTTTTCGCGCACGAACGCCCGCATGAAGCGGCCCATCACGCGGGTCTGGGTCTGGTAGGTGTTCACCGCGCTCAGCTTGACCTGCTCCTGCTCGGGGGTCAGCGCCACCTTCTGCCAGGGCAAG
Organism: Deinococcus radiodurans R1 = ATCC 13939 = DSM 20539; assembly: GCF_000008565.1. Classification (GTDB taxonomy): domain Bacteria; phylum Deinococcota; class Deinococci; order Deinococcales; family Deinococcaceae; genus Deinococcus; species Deinococcus radiodurans. The sequence continues at coordinate 68,489 of NC_001264.1, forward strand.
CGGGCGGCGCGCGGCGGAAGCGTGAGCCCCAGCGTGGGGTGCAGGCCTTTGGGCAGCGGCCACTCCACCCCGCCGTGCACGACCCAGAAGCGCAGCCGGTCTTCCTGCTGCCGCTCGCCCATCAGCCGCAGGGCGATGTAGGAGAGCGTGTGGTGGTCGGCGTGAAAGTCCTGCGGCGCCGGCGCCAGCACCACATCGGGCTGCACCCGGTCGAGCACGCGGCGCAGGTCGGTTTCCAGATTGCGCCCGGTGAAGGCGTGGCCGGGTGTCAGCGCGCCCGTCACGTACACCCGGCTCGCCTGGGTGCGAGGGGCAGTAAACGGCGTCGCGTAGTTGGTGGTGAACAGCCGGAACAGCCCTCCGTCGGGGTAGCCGAGCATGAAGGTGTGGTCGGCAGGCACGCCCAGCACCGCCGCCGCCCGCTCGGCCTCGCCTGCCCGCGTTTGCCCGAGCGCCCGCATGTTGTGGGGACGCGGTACGAGCACATGCTCGGTCAGGGCCGCGTCGAATTCGAAGCCGTCGCCCGCCGTCATCCAGGCGATAAAGACCTCGGCGCCCGCCGCCCGCGCCTGCTGCACGGTGCCGCCGCAGCACAGCGTCTCGTCGTCCGGGTGCGGCGCGAGCAGCAGCACCCGCTGCCCGGCGCGGAAGGGAGGCGTGCCTGCCAGCCTGGCGACCTGCCGCTCACCCCCGAACCAGCGGGCGACCAGCGGCGAATTGATCCAGGCCGCCAGCCCCAGGCCCACCACGGCAATGACCACCCACCACCACTGCGCCGACCACGCCCGGCTGCCACTCCACCAACGTCCCTGCGCCATCGCTCGCCTCCCCGGGGCAGCATAGCCGCAGCGGCGCCAGGGAACTGCCGGGCCGGGGAGGAGAAGGTGTTCGAGCCATCCGTTGGCCCCGTTTCCCTATCTCAACGCCGCCTCTACCGCCGCCTGAGCGTCGAGCACCTTCAGGCCGTCCACCTGCCGGGCACTTGCCAGCAGCCGGGCGCGGACCTGGGCGGCGCTGAGGCTGGGGTTGGCGCCCCACATCAGCGAGACCACGCCGCTGACGAGGGGGGCCGCCTCGCTCGTTCCGGCCCGCAGCGCGTAGCCGTTTTGCTCGGTGGTGTTCAGGGTCAGCAGGTCGTCGGGCCCCGACACCAGGCAACCGGCAGCGCTGCTGGTCACGCTGGCGCTGGTGCCCGCGTTGCCGCCCGGCGCGACGATATCGAGTTGCCGTGACCCGCTCGCGGCGCCGGGGCGAGCGCTGTAGCAGGCGAGGCGGTCCTCGCGGCCCAGCGCCCCCACGGCAATCACGTCGGGGTGACTCGCCGGAAAGTAGATGCCGTCGTTGCTGGTGTTGCCCGCCGCCGCGACCAGCACCGCCTGCCGCGCCGCCGCCGTAATCGCCTGATTGAGCGCCGGATCGCTGAGCTTGCCCGGAATGCCGAGGCTCATGTTGATGACCCGCGCCCCCTGCGCCGCCGCGTAGTTCAGCCCGCCGATGAGCGAGACGGTGGAGGCGCCGTCCTCGCCGAGCACCTTGACCGGCAGCAGAGTGCCGTGCCACAGCAGCCCGCTCAGGCCCAGGCCGTTGTCTGTAGTCGCCCCGATCAGCCCCGCGCTGCTGGTGCCGTGCCCGCGTCCCTGCGAACTGTTCGCCGACACTTCCGGCGCGCCCACCGCGAAGCCGCCCTGGTTGTCGAAGGTGCAGCCCATCAGCAGCCGCCCCGTCAGGTCGAGGTGATTCTTGTCGGCCCCGGTGTCGAGCACCGCCGTCAGCACGCCGTTTTTGGAGCGGCCCGCCGCGTCGAGCGCCTGCCACGCCTCGTCCGCGCCGATGCGGGTCAGGTAGGACTGAACGTAGGTGCGGTCACCCACCCTCACGCCCCGGTTGCCGGGAAAGCCGGGGTCACTCGCGGCCAGTGAGGAGTAGCGGTAATTGGGCTGGGTGCGGAGCCCCGCGCCGCTCAGCCGCCCGGCAAAGGTGGCGTCCCTTTCCCCCGCCGGGGTGCGGGCCAGCAACAAGCCTTGGCCGACCTCCAGTGTGGAGACGCCACTCAGCGCCGACACCGCCTGCGCCCTGAGGTTGCGGCCCGTAAACACCAGCACTTCGCCGGGCACGTGGGGCGCCTCCCAATTGACAGCCGCCCCATCGTTCGCCGTTTCCCCTGCACCGCCTATCCCTGCCGCCGTGAAGTACAGGGCACTCGCCGGGCGACACGTTGCCGCGTCAGGCGCAGGCGTCGCCGAACCGCCTGTGCCCGCCGGAGGCGTCTGGGGAGACTGAGAGCCGTTGGCTCCGCAGCCCGTGAGGGCCAGGCCGGCCAGCAGCGAAAGGGAAAGCAGACGCACGATCTTCACATTCTCCTCATACACCGCCGCGCTGAGGGGGGCATGAGGCGCATTCTCGGTAAACCTACCCCTAAAGCGAAAAAAACAGTGCCTGGCGCGGAACTATCCCTTTTCTGACTGCTCGGGTCCTGGGGAAACGGCGTTTTGACGGCGAATTTTGAGGCCCTGGCCTTAATGAAGGCGTCCCAGAGGGGCTCTATCCCCCTTTGCCCCCCTTCACAGCCGCAAAGAGATATGTCATGCTGCTCACCATGACGAAAAAGTCTACCAAGGCCCCTGCCAAAAAGGCTGCTCCCGCCGCCAAAGCCGCCCCTGCCGCCAAGCGCGGCGCTGCCGCCGACAGCGGCAAGGTCGCCAAGACCCAGCTGGTCGAAATGGTGGCTGACCAGACCGGCCTGACCAAGAAGCAGAGCGAAGAAGCCATCAGCTCCATGCTCGAGTGCGTGGTCAGCGCTCTGCAAAGCGGCAAGAGCGTCGGCCTGCCCGGCCTCGGCACCCTCTCGGTCAAGGAAACCGCCGCCCGCACCGGCGTGCGCCCCGGCACCAGCGAAAAGATCCAGATTCCCGCCGGCAAGAAGGTCGCATTCAAGGTCGCCAGCACCCTCAAGGGCAACCTGTAAGCGGGTTCGTCCCTGACCGCTCCCTCCGGTGACGGGGGGAGTTTTTTTGGCTTTCTCGGTGGGGAGTTAGCGGGCCAGCCGCTCCCCGCCGACGTACACTTCCTGAACTTCCAAGTCGTCATTGAGCACCACCAGGTCGGCGCGCTTGCCCACCCGCAGTTCGCCCCGGTCCTCCAGCCCCAGCGAGCGGGCGGGGGCGAGGCTGAGCATCCGGCTCGCTTCAGGCAGGGGAACGCCCACTGACACAGCATTTTTCAGGGCCACGTCCATCGTCAGGACGCTACCGGCCAGACTGCCGTTGGCCAGCGCTGCACGCCCCCCGGTGACGGTGACGGGCTGCCCGCCGAGTTCGCTCTCGCCGTCGCCTTGCCCGGCAGCGCGCATGGCGTCGGTGATGAGCAGGATGCGCTCCGAGGCCGCCGCGCGCGCGAGCAGGAAGCTCAGCGGGTGCAGGTGAAAGCCGTCGAGGATCATCTCGGCGAAGGCGTGCGGGTCGGCCAGCAGCGCCCCCGGCACCCCCGGTTCGCGGCCCTGAATGCCGCCCATCGCGTTGAAGAGGTGGGTGCCCGCCGTGCGCCCGCCCGCCGCGTGAACCGCCTGCAAGCACGCGCGCACGGTGTCCGCGTCCGCTGCCGTGTGCCCAATGCCCACGCGCACGCCGGCCTGCGCGAAGGTGAGTGCGGCGGCCAGGCCGCCCTCCACTTCGGGTGCCAGCGTGACGGCGCTCACCACGTCCAGCGCGAGCACTTCGGCCACCCGCTCAGGCGTCGGCGCCAGCGTGCAGGGTGGCTGGGCCCCAAGGCGCTGGGGGCTGATGAACGGCCCTTCGAGGTGCGCTCCGGGCACGTCGGCGCCGCCGGGCACGCCACCCGCGTCCATCACCTCGCGCACGCCGCGCAGGGCCGCAAGCACCTTGTCCCAGGGATTGGTCATCGTGGTGGGCAGCAGGGTCGTCGTCCCATGCCGGGCGTGCAGCCGCGCCAGGGTGCGGACGCCCTCCGCGCCGTCCATCGCGTCGCCGCCGCCCCCGCCGTGGAGGTGGGTGTCCACGAAACCGGGGAGGATGAGTGGGCCGTTTATCGGCCCCTCCTCCAGTGCCGTGATGTGGGTGCCGAAGTGCAGGGTGCCGGACACGAAAGAGCCGCCCGGCAACAGCAGGCGGCCACTCAGAGAAGAGGGGGAGGTCATACCTCCCAGTGTAATTACTCGTGGATGTCGGCCCCAGTTTTCTGGCGCAGTTCGTCGAGGGTCACGCCCGGCGCGAGTTCGACTAGCTTCAGGCCCTGCGGCGTCACATCCAGCACCCCGAGGTCGGTGATGATACGGTCCACCACCCCCTGCCCCGTCAGCGGCAGGGTGCATTCACGCAAAATCTTATGTGCGTCCCCCTTCGCCACGTGCTCCATCAGCACCACCACCCGCTGCACCCCAGCCACCAGGTCCATCGCCCCGCCCATCCCCTTGACCATCTTGCCGGGAATCATCCAGTTCGCGAGGTCGCCCGTCTCACTCACCTGCATCGCCCCCAGAATGGCGAGGTTGACGTGTCCGCCGCGAATCATCGCAAACGAATCGGCACTCGAAAAAAAGCTTGCCCCCGGCAACGCCGTCACCGTCTGCTTCCCGGCATTGATGAGGTCGGGATCGACCTCATCCTCGGTCGGAAAAGGACCAATGCCGAGCAGTCCGTTTTCGGACTGCAACCACACGCTCATCCCCGCCGGGATGTGGTTGGCGACCAGCGTGGGCAAGCCGATGCCGAGGTTGACGTAGTACCCGTCTTGCAATTCCTGCGCGGCGCGGGCGGCCATCTCGTCTCTGGTCCAGGGCATTACTGCCTCACCGTCCTTTGTTCGATGCGTTTTTCAGGCGTGGCATTGACGACCACCCGCTGCACGAAGATGCCGGGGGTGTCGATGTGGTCAGGGTCGAGGTCACCGACCTCCACGATCTCTTCCACCTCGGCCACCGTGACTTTGCCGCAAGTTGCGGCCAGCGGATTGAAGTTCCGGGCGGTCTTGCGGTAGACGAGATTCCCGGCGCGGTCAGCCTTCCACGCCTTGACGAGCGCGAGGTCGGCGCGGATGCCGCGTTCCAGGATGTAGGTTTCGCCGTCGAAATCCTTGTGTTCCTTGCCCTCGGCGACGAGGGTGCCGACGCCCGTTTTGGTGTAGAAGCCGGGAATGCCGGCGCCGCCGGCGCGCATCCGCTCGGCGAGGGTGCCCTGGGGGGTGAACTCGAGTTCGAGTTCACCGGAAAGGTACTGCCGCTCGAACTCCTTGTTCTCGCCGACATAGCTCGAAATCATCTTGCGAATCTGACGGGTTTGCAGCAGTAGGCCCAGCCCCCAGCCGTCCACGCCCGCGTTGTTGCTGACGGCGGTCAGGTCTTTGGCGCCGCTGTCGCGCAGCGCGACGATGAGCTGCTCGGGAATGCCGCAGAGTCCGAAGCCCCCCACAGCGACGGTCTGCCCGTCGTGCACGATGTCCCTCAGCGCCTCAGCAGCACTTGGATATTCCTTATTCATGGTGGGAACAGTGTAACGCAGCTTGCCTAACGGGCGTTAGGTTGCTGGGCAGGTCGGTAAATTTTTTCCTTTAGCCCCATATCGTGGCAACTCCGCATCGTGGCATCCTCTACACTCTCGCCATGCAAATGCAGAGTTTCGGCGCGGCCTGTACCGTCACTGGCAGCATGCACCTGCTCACGCTGGGTGGGCGGCACCTGCTGGTGGACTGCGGGCTGTTTCAGGGCGGCGACGAGCTGGAGCGGCGCAATCGCGAGAGCTTTCCCTTCGAGCCGGCGAGCCTCGACGCGGTGCTGCTGACCCACGCGCACCTCGACCACGTGGGCCGGTTGCCGCTGCTGGTGCGGCTCGGCTACCGGGGGCCGGTGTACTGCACGCCGCCCACCGCCGCGCTCGCCGAAACGGTGCTGCTCGACTCGGCGCGCTTGCAGGTGGAAGGCTACCGCCAGGACCTGCGCCGCGCCCGCCGTCAGGGCCGCGAGGACGAAGTGCCCCCGCCGCTCTACGACGAGGAAGACGTGCACCGCACGCTGGCGCTGCTGCGGCCTCAGCTCGAATTTGGCGAAACCGTGACCGTGGCGGGGGTGCGCGTCACGCCGCAGCGGGCTGGGCACATCCTCGGCAGCGCTTACCTGCTGCTCGAAGCGCCCGAGGGCCGACTGCTGATGTCGGGCGACCTCGGCAACCGGGAAAGCGGGCTGCAACTCGACTTCACGCCGCCGCCGGCAGTGGACGCCGTGGTCATCGAAACGACCTACGCCAACCGCACCCACCGGGGCTGGGTCGAAACCCGCGCCGAGTTTGCCCAGGCCCTGCGCGACAGCGTGCGCCAGAACGGTAAAATCCTGATTCCCAGCTTCGCCATCGAGCGGGCGCAGACCATTCTGCACACCCTCAAGGAAATGATGGATTCCGGTGAGGTGCCGCGCATTCCGGTTTTCCTCGACTCGCCGATGGCGGCGCGGGCGACCAACGAGTATTTCGAGTACGGCGACGAACTTATTCCCCCGGTGCGCGAGGCCCTGCGAAATGGTGAAGACCCCTTCCGCCCCAGCACGCTGCACACCGTGACCACCAGCGCCGAGTCGCAGCGCCTCAACCGCTACGACGGCCCGGCCATCATCATGGCGGGCAACGGAATGATGACCGGCGGGCGCATCCAGCACCACCTCAAGCATCACCTCTGGAAGCCCTCGACCAGCCTGATTATCGTGTCCTACCAGTCGCCGAGCAGCCTCGGCGGGCGCATCGTGGCGGGGCAGGGCACCGTGCACCTGATGGGCGAGGACGTGGCGGTGCGCGCGCAGGTCCACACCATCGGCGGCTTTTCCGCCCACGCCGACCAGGACGACCTGCTTGCTTTCCTCGACACCGCCGGCAAGCCGCATGTGTGGCTGGTTCACGGCGAGGTGAACGTGATGGACGCCTTCTTGCCGCTGCTGGCGGAGCGCGGCCTCAAGGGCGACATCGTGCCCGACCGCTCCCCGGTGGACCTGCTCGGCGCGGGCTTCAGCAGCGGGCGCCCGCCGGGACTCGTCGTGCCGCCGCAAAACGGGAAGGGGCAGGGGGAAGGCGGGGAGTAACCGGCGGGTTTCAGTCTGCCCCATAGCCCACTGAAATGCTGCCCGGCAGACTGCGGGCATGACTGAGCCCTCAGATTCTCTGACCGTCACCGACCTCGCCGCCGCCCGTGCCCTGCGCCAGCACGCCGGGTTCCTGGGCCTCTTTGCCGACCCGCGCTCGCCCACCCAGGCCGCGCGGGCGGTGGGCATGGCGCCCAACCTGGCGCACCACCACGCCCGGCAACTGGTCGGCTGCGGCCTGCTGTTCGAGCAGCGGCGCGAGGGAGGCCGGGTCTACTTCCAGCTTACGGCGCGCGAATTCCGGGTGCCGAGCGACCTGCTGCCTCCGGGCGAGGACGGCGGCAACGGTTCGGAGACGATGAGCAGCCTCAGCGCGGGCTTTCTGCGGGCCTATGAACGGTCCTGGGCGGCGATGCACGCGGGCGAGGAGGACGTGTTCACCTTCGGCACCCCCGAACGGCCCGCGCCGCTGGCCCTTACCCCGCCGGCCCAGGAGCCGGACGAGCCCTATCCCACCCACGCCGACGTGCTGACCTTGCGCCTCTCGCCTGAGCGTTACCGGCAACTCGCTGCCGACCTCAGCCGCCTGCTGACGGAGGCCGCTGCCGAGGGCGTCCGCGAGCAGGGGCAGGTCTGCACGCTGGCGGTGCTGGCCTTCGCGGAGCCGGGGGAGGCCGGGGTGCGGGGCATCACGCGCAATACCGATTCGTTTCTGGATGCGAGTCAGTAAGGTCTCGTCCCTACTCGCGGGCGTGGTCCAGGGCGCTGCGAATCAGAGTGGTGACGTGCTCGTCGGCGAGGCGGTAGTACACTACCCGGCCCTCCTTGCGAAACGCCACCAGCCGTCCGGTCCGCAGTAGCCGGAGTTGATGGCTCACGGCACTTTCGCTCAGGCCCACCACCGCCGCGAGGTCGCACACGCACAGCTCGGTGCGGCTCAGCGCGCTCAGGAGGTTGAGCCGCGTGGGGTCGCCCAGCAGCTTGAGGAAGGTTGTCGCGGCGGCAGTGTGCGCCTCGCCGGGAAGCGCCGCCCGCGCCTGGGCCACCGCTTCCGGGTGAACACAGTTGATCTCGCAGACGTCGGTCGCCTCGGTGGGCTTTGAGTCCAGAACCGTCACTGCGTTCCTTGCCTTTCCAGTGCGGCCAGCAACCGGGGCCGCTGCTCGTCGAAGGGCCCGTAGAACACCTGCTCGCCGATGATGGTCACGGGGGCAATCCGCACGCCGTCCGCCCGGCGCTGCATCTCGGCGAGGGCCGCTGGGTCGCCGCGCACGTTTCTGACGGTGGGGGTCAGACCCCGGCGCCGCAGGAGGGCTTGCACGGCCTCGCAGTCGGGGCAGTCGGGCACGGTGTAGACGGTGATGTCGGGGGCGGGGGAGCGTTCAGGCATGGCGCGGCCTCCAGTTCAGCAGGCGCAGGGCGTTGGCGGTGACGATGGCGGTGGCGCCGGTATCGGCCAGGACCGCCATCCACAGGTTGGTGTAGCCCAGCAGCGTGGTGACGAGGAAAATGGCCTTGAGGCCCAGCGCGAAGGCGACATTTTGCCGGATGTTCGCCAGCGTGTCGCGCGAGAGCTGCACGAGTTCGCCCACCCCCTGCACCTGCCCGCGCAGCAGCGCCGCGTCGGCGGTTTCGAGCGCCACATCGGTGCCACTCCCCATGGCGATGCCCACGTCGGCGCGGGCCAGCGCGGGGGCGTCGTTGATGCCGTCGCCCACCATCGCCACGCCGCCCTGGGCGCGCAATTCGTCAATGATGTTCAGCTTGTCGGCAGGCAGCAACTCGGCCTGCACGTCCAACCCCAGGTCGGCGGCGACGGCCTGCCCGGTGCGGGCGTTGTCGCCGGTGAGCATCAGCGGGCGAATGCCGAGGCGGCGCAGCTCCGCCAGCGCTTCGCGGGCATCCTCGCGGGGTTCGTCGCGCAGGGCAATCAACCCCAGGACGCGGCCCCCGTCAAGCCCCACGACTACCGTGCGGCCTTGCTGCTCCAGCGTGGCGACGGTCTGTTGCTGCTCGGCACTCAGCGTCGCCTGACTGGCCGCGAAAATGGGCGACGTGACCTGCACGGGGCGGCCTTCGACCAGCGCCGTGACCCCCTGACCGGGGAGGGCGCGGGCTTCGCTGGCCGCCGGGACGGTTAGCCCACGCGCCTGCGCCTCAGCGGTGATGGCCTGGGCGAGCGGGTGGCTGCTCCCTGTTTCCACGGCGGCGGCGAGACGCAGCAGTTCCGCCGGGTTGTCGGCCAAAACGTCGGTGACGCGCGGGCGCCCACTCGTCAGCGTGCCGGTCTTGTCGAAGGCGATGGTTCGCACGCTGCCGATGGTTTCGAGCGCGGCGCCGCCCTTGATGAGCAGGCCCCGGCGCGTGCCCGCGCTGATGCCGGAGGTGATGGCCGCCGGCACGCTCAGCACCAGCGCGCAGGGACAGCCGATAAGCAGCAGCGCGATGCCCTTGTACAGCCACGGATACCAGGGCTGCCCCAGCAGCAGCGGCGGGAGCGCGGCGGTCAGGGCCGCCACCGCCACCACGCCGGGCGTGTACCAACGCGAAAAGCGGTCAATGAAGCGGGCGGTGGGCGCCTTGCTGCTCTCGGCTTCCTCCACCAGATGAATGATGCGGGCGATGGTGTTGTCGGCGGCGGCGCGGTCCACCCGCACGGTCAGCACGCCGTCGGTGTTGATGCTGCCGGCGTAGACATGGTCGCCGGGGCCTTTGCTCACCGGCACGCTTTCGCCGGTCACCGGGCTGTCGTCCAGGCTCGACTGCCCCGCCGTGATGGTGCCGTCGGCGGGCACGCGGGCGCCGGGGCCGACCTGCACCGTTTGCCCGACTTGCAGCGTGTCGGCGGGCACCTCGCGCACGCCGCCTGGCTCGACCAGCAGCGCCGTTTTGGGTGCCAGCGCCGCCAGCGTGGCGATGCCCGCCCGCGCCCGGCCTGCCGCCACGCCTTCAAGCAGCTCACCCACTGCAAAGAGAAACACGACGACCGCGCCCTCGGCGGCCTGCCCGATGGCGACGGCCCCGATGGCCGCGAGCGTCACCAGCAGGTTGATGCTGAAGGGGTCGCCGAGGCGCACACTCGCCCACGCCTTTTTCGCCAGCGGCCACGCGCCAAGCAGGGCGGCTGCCGCGTACCCCCACTGCGCCCACGCCGGCTCGAACCGCCCGAACACCCACGCCAGCGCCAGCAATACGCCCGACGCGACCACCAGTTGCCCCTGCCCGGTGCGGTACCAGGGCTTACCCTGTTCGGCGGGGTCATGGCTGTGGCTGTGACCCGCGTGCTGGTGGTCGGCGTGGTCGTGTGTGTGGGCCCCTTCGCCCGTCTGCGGCGCGTCCCGGTCCGGCAGCAGCGACGGCCCGTAGCCCAGGCTGCGCAGGTTTTTTTCCAGCGCGGCGCGGGACGTCTGTGTCTCGTCAAGCTCCAGCGTGAGCGTCTGCCGGGTAAAGCTGGTTTTCACCTCGCCCGTGCCGGGCAGGCCGCCCACCATCTTTTCGACCCGCGCGACGCAGTTGGCGCAGTCCATGCCCTCCACGAAATAGCTGAGCCGGGTGCCGTGAGCTTCCATGACTCAGTATATCTGAAGACCTGCTCAGATATACAAACTTGGCAGAGTGAGGTGCTGGCTGATATGAATTTCGGTTGAATCGCGTAGTTTGGCGATTTAATCCGAGCGGAGTGTGATGTTCTCTGATACCTGTCACTCCCTGAAAGGTGCTAGATGTCAACGGAACAACCGGAACCAAGCTCAACACAGTGGAACCCTCAGCGAACGAATGCGTCTCTGAGGGGCTTTTCTGATTCCGGGTGTTCCGGGTTCTGGCCTGAGTCCTGAAATCTGCCGGTTCTGTTTCACTGACCCTCCTGTAAAGAATTACGTGTCAACGAAAAAGCCCCCGCACTGGCAGGGGCAGGGACTGGGGCAGAGGCTCAGGCGGTGGTGAGGTTGCCGATCACCCGGACGACGCGTCCCACCAGGTGGGCGATACGGTCAGGGGCAATGATTGAGGTGTCAGGGTCCACGAAGTCCGGGTTGGCGCTGTCGAGGATGCCGCCGGGCCGCAGCGCTTTACGACGTGGCCGTCATCCTTCAGGCGGGCCACCACCGGGAAGTTGACCTCTCCCCCGACGCGCTGGTCCACGATGACCACGTCACCGTCGTGAATGGGGTGTCGGCCACCGGCCATGCTGTCACCGACCACGGTAAACGCGATCAGGTCACGATTTTCGGCAAACTGCCGCTCCACATAGACCACGTCACTGCTCTCCCAGAGCTGCTGCGGGCCTGCTCCCACCTGACCGGCGATGTAGACCGGGACCTGCTGCACGTCGAACATCAGATTGGCACCAGGGGCTTCAGGGTCGATCAGATAAAGCAGCTCGTGCGTGGGCTTGTCGAGCGCCACGGCGAGCTTGGTCAGGGTGTCGAAGCTGGGTTTAGTCCAGGTGCCGCTGGTGGTGGTACGGCCCCGTACAAGGTCATGGATGCTGGTACGCCCAATTCCGGCGTAGTCAGCGAAATCTTTGACGGTGGAGAGGTTGAGCTGCCGCATACGTTCTGCGATCAGGCCATTCAGTGGCCCTCTCGCCTTCGCCGCGCTGGTAGCAAGTGAGGTGCGTCCCATAGGGCTAACGTTAGCACTAGGATTCGCATTTGCGTATTGAAATGTTCGCATAAGCGAATTAGACTGAGTGCCTCAAGGAGGTGCAATCTGAGTGCCCTGAACACAAAACGGGTCGAAAGGCGAATGCGGCAGCTCAAGCTAAGTCGCTCACAGCTCGCTGACCGGGCCGGGATTTCTCGCGGCTACGTCAGCGATTTGCTCAATGGGAGGCGCGGGGGGCGACTGGGTGCCGATGTCATGTTGAATCTGGCAAAAGCACTCGAAGTGGAGCCTATTTTTTTCGCTTCCTCATTCGCAAATGCGAAACAAAAAAGCCGATCTGGTCGCATTTCTGGCCGGGAAGGGAGGGAAACGGGTGCCGCACATGAGTAAGAGCCGTGGGGCGCTGCTGAGCATGACCGAGTTGATGCGGCTCTACGACAAGTCCAAGCCGACCATCGAACGCCAGCTTGCCAAGCTGCGGAAGACTGGCACGCCCGCCTACACAGAGAAAGTCTCGGAACGCCACAGCAAGGGGGGCGTGCTGGTGACCTACTACGACCCCACCACCCTGGGCTGGGAGGTGCCCTCAAGCTGTCTCCATCAAATTCTGGGTGATGGTGACAGCCCCCTGTCTCCATCACCTGTCTCCATCACGACCAGCAGTCTCCATCAACTCCCAAAACTGTCGGCACAGACGGTGGAAAGCGTCAGCAGTGACGGGGATGTTGCAGATCTGTCTCCATCACAAAACATGATGGTGACAGCCCCCGGCTTCGACCCGGCGGCCATCCTGCTCACCCAGCACGGTGACCTCTCCGGTGGGACCTACACCGACACCGGGGACGCTCTGGAGAAACACCGGGAACTGTTGCCCGTCCTCCAGACCCCGGTGGGCAGCGCCGCCCGGTCCCAGGCCATCGAGCAGCTTGCCCAGCAGCGTGGCGTCAGCACCCGCACCATCCGCCGCGAGGTCGAGAAGGTCGAGCGCCGGGGCCTGGACGGGCTGAAGCGTCACAAGCGGGCCGATGCGGGCAGCTTCCGGCTTCCGCTGGAAACCCTGCAACTGGTGGTGTCTGCGCTGGTCAGCAACCCGCCCACCACGTCGGTGGCCTTCATTCACCGCACGCTGATCCGGGCTGTGCCGGACGCCATGACTCTTCCGCGTGGCAACGGGCGCACCATCACCGTGACTGCCGTGACGGTGGGCCGCGTCAAGCGCATGATGCTCGACCACCCGGTCATGCGCCTGCTGTTCGCCAATGCCGATGACCGCAAGGAATTCCTGCGCTCCTACACCGGGCAGGTCGTGGCCCTGCACGCCAACGAGATGTGGCAGCTCGACATGACCCGCTGCGACGTGGAGGTCGTGGACCCGGAAACCGGGCGCATCTATCGCCCCCGCGTGCAGGCCGTGATCGACGTTTACAGCGGCTGCATCATGGGCATCGCCTTTTCCGAATCTGAGGACCAGACCCAGGCGGACCTTGCGCTGATGCGGGCACTGATGCGGAAGTCCGGCCCGCTGGCCGACCGTTACCCGCTGTTCGGGCTGCCCAAGCGGCTCTACATCGACAACGGCAAGACCTATTCCAGCGAGCACTTCCACCGGATTGCTGCCGGGCTGGGCATCGAAATCATTCACAGCCTGCCCCGTGTCTCGCACACTCGCGGTGCGGTCGAGCGCTTCTTCGGAACCCTGCACGGACTGGAGCGGGCGATGGTCGGGTACGTCGGTCAGAACGCCGTGGACCGTTCCAGCGAGGAACTCAAGAAGCTGCGCGTGGCGACCCAGCGGTGGCTGGATACGGGCGTGGACCCCGGCCCCGGCAAACGCCACCAGACCATCCACGAATACCAGAACAGCGTTCTGGCGTGGCTGATCGTCGAATACCACCAGCGCCTTGTGGACGGCAAGACCCGCCTGGAACACTTCCGCGAAACCGCGCCCGAATCCAGCCTGCTGGAACTGGACGCTGGAGAGCTGCTGCTGCTGTTCGCCCGCCGCACCAAGCGCGTGGTCAGGCCGGACGGCACCGTCAGCATCGGCAACGTGGCCTGGACGATTCCGGGCGGAAAGCTGGCGCAGTACCGGGGACTGCCGGTGCTGGTGCTCGAAGACCAGTTCGCGCTGGGCGACGAACGCCGGGGCATCGTCTGGCAGGACGAACGCACCGGACGCCTGGAAATGCTCGGCACCGCCGTGCCCGCGCCCACCGTGGCAGCCAGCATCGCCGCCGGTGAGGAACGCCGCGCCCAGAAAGCACAAAAAGCTGCTGCCCTGCGGAGTGCCGACGAACTGGCCCGCGAGTACACCAACCCCGCGCTGATGGTGACCGAGCAGCTGCGCCGCGAACTGCCCGTGCAGGCCGTGACGCCGCTGCAACCTGCCGCCCGCGCCCAACTCAACCCCGAACCCCCGAAGCCCGATCTGGGCGACTTCGGGAAAGCGTTCCTGAAACCCGCTGACGACCTCGACGCGCTGCTGCGCCAGATCAAGGAGGAAAACGAGTGACCCGAGGCAAGATTCTGGCTGAAACCATCATGCAGGAGGCGGTGGCCGCGCCCACCATCACCCTGCCGCCCGTGCAGCCCGCGCCGGAGCCTGCGGCCCCCACCATCCTCGGCACGCCCGCCGTGCGCCTGGTGGTCAACCGGATTGCCTACGCCGTCAAGCGGGGGAGCCCCCTGTGTATCGTGTCTGGTGAGCACGGCGCGGGCAAAACCACGGCGGCCACGCTCTACGCCAATTCCAACCCCCGCGCCCTCTACTGGCAGGCCCCACCGGAGTACAACGCCCGCGAGATCGTGGCGGACCTGTGCGACAAGCTGGGCATCCGCACCGGGGAAGCGTGGCGCGTGCGTACCAGCGTCCTAGTTTCCCACTTGCAGGAACACCCCCACACCGTGCTGATCGACGAGGCGCAGCGGCTCGATTACCGCGCCCTGGACATGATCAAGTACGTCGCGGACACGGCAGGCGTGACCTTCGTGCTGCTCGGCTCGCCCTGGCTCGACCGGGTGATCGACCGTCACACCGACATCGCCAGCCGGGCGTGGGTTCGTGTGCGGGTCAAGCCGATCGAGCTGGACGCTTTTACTGCGCTGTACGAGCCGATGGGCTACAGCAAAAAGGTGCTGAAAGCCGTGCACGAGGTCACCAAGGGCGTGATGCGGTCCATCACTGCGCTGTTCGATCACCTCGACGAGGCCATCGCCGGGACGCCGGGCATGGCCCGCGCTGACCTGACGCCGGACCACGTTCGTGGCGTGGCCGATGAGGTGCTGTCGTGAGCCGCCGCAAGCAGGACCTCAAGGTGGAAGGCAAGCGCCGCCGCGCCAGCGGTGAGGGCAGCAACAGCAAGCGGTTTGCCTTCGTGAAGATGCCGGACGGGCGCGAGGCGCGGATTCCCGCTGCCAAGGACGCGGGGACGTTTGTCTGCCTGGCGACGCCTGACGGGGGATGGCCCGACCGCGCCGAAATCACGCTGCTCTACGACGTGACCCACCTGGTGGAAGGCAGCACCTTCCGCATCAAGGAAATGCGTCCCGGCCACGGTATGGGGCAGACCAAGACGGTGCGCGTCATTGAAACCGACTTCGAGATTGAACAGCACGAAGGCTGCTACGGGCAGGCCAAGCGGGCGCTGCTGTGCGTCCCGGTCCTGAGCGGCAAGGAAGCCAATGAACTGAGTGCCGACGACCTGGAGGTGAACTGATGCGCCTCCTGTCCGACGAGCGCCACCAGCACCTGGAGGCGGCGGCCCGCTGCTACAGCACCATGACCCGCCGCGCCCTCCTGGCCGTTCTGGCTGAGCGCTCCCCTGCCACCACGCTCGACATTCAACGGGCGTTCCCCGCGTTGTCCAACGAACAGCTCAGTCAGGACATCCGGCCACTGCTCAAGGCCGGACTGGTGAAGAGCCCGGGCCGCCTTGGCCGAGGCCGCCCGCACTTCTACTCGCTGACGCCGACGGGCATTCAGGCCCTGCGGGACCTGCATGACGAACTCTCAGCGCTCATCGCTGCTCTGCCTGTGGAGGCCCCCGATGACGAAACCCACGAATGACCAGCTCCGGCAACTGCTCGACCTGCCGGACCAGATTCTCGCGGTCGAGAAGACCATCAACGGTCTGAAGTCCGACAAGGCCAAGGTCACCCGCGAACTCGACGCGCTGGAAGCCCGGCACCGCCTGCGTATCAGCAAGGAAGGCGGCTATACCAACGCCGACGACCGCAAGGCCGCGCTGATCGTCGCCTGTGAGGACGACGAGCTGTACAGCGCCAAGACCGAGCGCCTGGACAAGCTCAACGGCATGATCCGCTCGAAGGAAACCGAGCGGGACCACCTGCGCCGGACCCGCGCGGCCATCCAAGCGGGGGCCTACGCCTACATCGTCGCCAAGACCGAGGAACTGATGAAAGATCGGGACCTCATCACGGCCATCGGGTCGAGGCTACTGGCATGAGCGGCCCCGACACCGTCACCACCGTCGAGGAGGCCCGCGCCGCCGGGCTTCTCTCCGGCCCCACGGTCGAGCAGGCGATGGACCGCGCCGTGCTGCTCGGCGAGGACTCCGGCGAGATCACCCTCTACCGGGACTGCGAGTGGTGGCACGCCTACCCGGTGGGCGGTCCCTGGAGCTGCACCGACAACGTCCCCAACGCCTCGGCCCATAGCCCCCGCCTGGCGCTGGACCTGCTTCTGGCGCTGCCCGCTTTCCCCACGGAGGAACCCGCGTGAACATCCTGCTGCTGATCGTCGTTCTGGCCCTGGCCTGCATTCTGCTGCTCGCCCTGGTCTCTGCCCGCCGCATCCTCGCGCCCCAGGCCGCCGCCTGGCGGGACTGCGCGGTGGAACGCGACAGCGTGGTCACCCACGTCTACCACTCCACCTACACCAGCGACGACCTGGTGTGCGACGCCGACGACGCCATGCAGCGTGGTGACGTGGCCCGCGCCCGGCTGCTTCAGGACCTGGCCGAGGCGCAGAACGTGCGGGACCGCGTGCGGCTGGCCGAGGCTCGCTGGCAGCGCGAGCACCCGCCGGTGCGGGTCCGGCAGCACGGGGTGAGGGGGCTGGAAGCGTGAGCGGGGGCAGTGTGCGGGAATATCTCCACAGGCTAGCCATGCGTCAAGACGTTGCCGATGAGAGCTTGCCCTTAGCCGAGCGTTTGAACAGTCTGCGCCCTGGTCTGCCTTGCTGCCTGTCGGACACGGGCGAATGCACGGGCGGCAGTCATTGCTGGGCCGACGAACCCGACAACATCCCGGAAGGCTGGGGCGAACAATGACCGGCCCCAACATCTACGCCTACGCCACGGCCCGTGACCTGCTGGAGGCCATTCCCTGGTACGAGCGGGTCGAGTGTGACCTCGCCGCCATCTCCACCGCGTGGATGCGGCAGATGGGCCGGGCGTCCGGCACCTTCGACGTGCGCGGCCTGCCCTTCCCCGCTGTGAACTTCAGCGCCGTCCACCTGATCCTCTCGCCGCTGGTGCGTGAGGAGAACGGCAAGCGCACCCTGCTGAAGTTCAAGCAGTGGCTCGAAGACAACGGCATCACCCACATGCGAATCACCGGCAAGGGCAACTGGGAGCGGCAGCACGAGTACAGCCGCGACGGTGGGCGGAAGTGGGGCCGGATGCGGGTCCAGTCCGACGCGCCGCCGCAGCCCGCGCCCACGCAGGTGATCGAGCCGCCCGTGCCCCCGCCGCCGGTCCCCGTGACCGAGGACGACCTGTCCCTCTGGGACTGAGGAGCTGACCCCGTGACCATCGACCTGGAACGCCGTGTCACCGCGCCCGATTTCACCACCGACCCGCTGGGCTACTTTGTCTGGCACCTCGAAACGCACCCGGACATGTATCGCCAGTTCCGGCAGACGGCGGACGCCTACCGCGCCGGGGACCCGGCCCGACGCCTGAGCGCCGACATGATCTGCCACGTCCTGCGCTGGCAAAGCGTGGTCCATGCCGGTGACGACCTGTTCCAGGTCAACAACAACCTGACGGCGCTGTACGCCCGCCTCTACAAGAACGAACGGCCCGACGCCCGCATCAGCACCCGCCCCTCCATGCTGGACGCGCTGTTACCTGACGAGCGGGACAGGTTGGCCGCCGCGTTCGCTCCCCTGAAGGAAGTGAAAGAAGATGCCTGAGCTGAACATCAAGTCCCCCGGTGAACTCGCTTACGACGGCTACCGGGACCACACCAGCGGCAAAACCTGGAACGGCTACCCCATGCCCATGTGGGCCGATCTGCCGCCCACCGTCCGCCATGCCTGGGAAGCCGGGGCGCAGGCCGTGCGCCGCGAGACGCTGGCCGAGGTCATCACGATGCTGAAGAAGGAAGTGCCCGCGTGAGCCAATTCCACCAAGTGCCACAGGCCGACATCTGGCCCGACACCTGTGCCCTGTGCGACAGCGACGTGCTGGAGCCGCTGACCTGCTACGTCTGCCACTGCTCGGTCTGCCTGGGCTGCTCGCAGACCGACCTCGCCGGGGACACCATCTGCGACGGGTGCGCCGCTGAAATGAACTTCTTCCTGGAGGTGCCCGATGTGCCCGAACTGCCCGATCACGGGCAAGCAGTCGTTTCACGGACGGGCTGAAGCACTGGAGCAGGCCCGGTTCATGGGGCAACTGTTCCGGGGCCGGGGCCTGCGCCCCCCTCACCGCCCGTACCTCTGCAACCACTGCGGCTACTGGCACCTGACCAAACGCGCCCGCTACGTCGATCAAGTCAGCCGCGCCCACCGCGTGGCCCTCAAACAACGGAGATTCCTATGACGGACACCCGCCCTACCCTCCCCGCCTTCTCGCTCGACTACTCAGCCGGGACCTTCACCAACACCCTGACCGGCGAGCAGTTCACCGAGATCACCGCCGTTGTCCTCGCCCAGCGTGAAGGCCGCGTGCTGTGGCCGAGCAGCCTGAACCCCGACCCCCGCCCCGAGTGCGTGGACGGCAGCAAATACGGCCCCTGCCAGGAGTGCCGCTTTGCCGACTGGGGCGAGAACGGCGAGCCGCCCGTCTGCTCGGAGGAACTGACGCTGCTGCTGTGGCTGCCTGCCGACTTCCAGCTGGTCGAGCTGACCGCCCGCCGCTCGCAGGTCCGCGTCATCGAACAGTGGCTCGGCATGAAGGCGATGCTGAGCGGCATCCTGCACGACCAGGAAGTGACCGTCAGCATGAAGCCGGGCGACGGCCTGCACCACCTGGTGCTGCTGCCGGGGCGGGGGCTGGAAGAGAAGGAAGTGGGCCGCATGAACGAACTGGTGGTCCGGGCAGAACGGTTCGGATTCGAGGGACTGTGATGGTGGCCTTCGACCTCAGCACGCTGGACGATGAACCGGAGTTTCATCTGGACCAGCTTCTGGAGTTGCTCAGGCAGACGCCGGACGGCTTCACGACCCGGCGCTGGCAAGTCGGGGTCCTACTGGCCGATGACGGTGTGCAATACGCACCGGGCTGGGAAGCGAACGCGCAAGGGTACGCCCCGCGCATCATTCCGGCCTACCGATGCGGGTTTCTCGAAGACGGTGACGGCAAGGTGCTGATGGTCATTACTGGGCGGGTGCAGGAAACCGAGGGAAAACTGACCCTGTCCACCCTCCAGCGGGTACGTCGCCCGGAGAAGGGCGAGCCGTACCTGGAAACTGTCTTCAGCTGCACGGTCACGCTGGGCGAACGGATGCCCTTCGAAAGCGACGAGTGGGAGAACCCCTGCTGTGGTCGGGCTGGCCTGGGAGAGAGCCGACACCCTGGAACGGCAGCGCTGATCGCCTACCTGATGGCCTGGGGCGTGGTCAAGTGAGCGCCCGCACCGGCACCCGCCGCGCCGCCGTGCTGTTGGCGCTGAGTGGCAACCCCAGGAGCGTCTACAGCCTCGCCCGCACGACTGGGCTGAAGGAAAGCGCCGTGTCCGGCATCGTGGATGCCCTGAGCCGCACTGACCTCGCTGTGCAGCACCCCAGGGGCTGGACCCTCGGCACCGGGCCGCACGTCGCTGAGGCGCTCGCTCAGGCCCGTGCTACCGTGCAGGCATCCGCACAACCTGATCAGAGCGCAGTTTTCAGTGCTGCAAGCGACGGGGCGAGTCTCCCCGGTAGCCTGCCAGCATCCAGCCGTGTCACACGGGGACCTGATCGCTGATGGCCGGGCTGCCCTGTGACGTTTGCCAGGAGGAAACCATCGTGATTCCCCTCGGCACCGTGGGAGAGGACGCGGCTGGGATTCTCTTCTACAGGAGGTACAGGGTTTGCGTGAATCCGAACTGCGAACGCTACCGCCAGCGCCGCACGTCGCTGGAAGCGTATCTGCCAGAGGACGGCCCGCCGATCACGGTGGAGAGAGCACAACTGAATCCGTACCTTCCGCCCGAAAAAAGTTCCCATCCATCTCTGTTCGACGAGTTCTAGGACTGGAGGAGCCCCCACAGGCTTCTCCAGTTGTTTTGGCTGACCCGCCCGCCTGTCGCCCGGTCCGTGTCAACTGGCCGGTCCTGCTGATGCAGGCGCTGCGGTCCAGCCGCTGGCGTATCGCCCAGGTCGAGCTGGTGGGCGCCGTGGAGTGTGACTCACCCGCGCCCATCCGGGTCTTGAACGTCGGGGACGTGTACGAGGTCACCGACCGGGACTACCAGGCCGCCCTGCTGCTGCTTGGGCCGGAGGTGACGCAGCGGCTGCGCTGGGCTGTGCAGCGGGACGAGTGGCTGCTCACCGATCAGGGTCTGGCCGAGCAGCTCTGGCGGGTGCTGGCTGAGCGGGGATGGCTAAGAAAACCGACATGACGCAGAAGGGGATACACCCAGTGGGGGGGGTGCCAAATCGCGAAGTTCCAGATTCGTCACCCCGGGAGATTGCACTCTGGAGGTAGGTGCCTAATTCACCGATGACGCCTGGCCAGCGTGCATCACCTCGGAGCCTTACATGTCGAAGTTTGCTCAGTCCGAAACCCCCGTTCACATCGTTGATGCCGTCGATGACACGGTTGACGCTATCCAGTTCCTCGTCGCCAACGCCTCCAACAAGCAAGAGGTTGCTGTCGAGCTGATCCGCCTGCTGAGTGACCTTATCGAACGTGTGCTGAACGCGGAATAAACAATCATCGCAAGGGGGGCGGCTGTGGCAGCCCCCCTTTTTTGGAGCCGACATGACCAATCAGGAACAGCAATACGCCCGCCGCATGGCGCGGGGCACCCTGCTCACCCACCTTTACATCCTTCAGGACAAGGGCCTGTGCGACCCGGCCACGCCCCGCACCGCCAACCGGCTGATGATCGACGGCCTGGGGGCCAACGGCCTGCTGCCGCCCGACGCCATGACGATCAACAGCCTGCAATGGCTGGAAGGGGCCGGGTACATCGAGGTGGACTGGGCGATGGACGACCACACCCGGTTCGAGTCGGTGACCCTGACCCAGAAGGGCATCGACCTGTACGAGGACAAAAATGCCAGAAAGCGCGAACCCGGCATCCTGCTCCAGCCCCGGCGATGAACCGATGGAGCGCGAATTCAGAGACGTGGTCAGCCGCCTCAACGGGCTGTGCGCCACCGTCGAACGCGAGTTTGGCGAGGTGAAAAGCGAGTTGCGACACGCCGAAAAGCAGAACGTCAATATCCTCGCCATGTTCGTCTCGGTGGTGGTCCTGGCCTGCGTGGCGCTGCTGCTCGCCGGGTACGCCGTGAGCACGGCCAACTCCAACCGCTCGCTGATCGTCGAACTCGTCCGGCAGTCGAACGAACAGGCGCAGCAGATCGAGCAGGCCGCGCAGCAGGTGGACCAGTTGCAGGAGGGGACGCCGGACACGGCCCCCCACAAACGGTAGGAGGGGCGACGTGTCCGACCAATACGACTACAGCGCCCTGCTCCGGCCCAAGTGCAAGGTGTGCAGCTCGCAACTGCGCCAGGACATCGACCTGCGGCTGATGGGCAAGGAGACCGACGACGACGGCGAGCGCTACAGCTACGACCAGATCATCGACTGGGCAGCGGCGCACGGCCTGGTCATCAGCAAGGCGGGCCTGAGCCGTCACAAGTCCGACCACCTAATGCCGGACGTGCTGGGGGCCATTGAAGCGCAGCGCCAGGTCGAGGCGATTGCCCAGGCAACGGGGCAGACCCTCGGGATGGAGACGGCCTTCCTGAACATGCTGACCAACAAGGCCATGCGGAAGCTGGGGGAGCAGGAACTCGCAGATGATGGGAAGTGGCTGGGCACCGTCGTGAGGGGCATCGAAGTGCTGCTCAAAGTCAAGAAGCAGGAAGTCGCCTTCAGCAAGGAGAAGCTCGAAGAGGCCAAGGGCAAACTCAGGACCAATGGCGTGTCTGAAGACACCATCCGCATGATGGACGAGCTGCTGGGCGTGAAGCGGTGAGCGCGGCTCAGCGGGGCTACTTCCTCGCCTATCAGGTGGCGTGGCTCAACGACGACAGCCGCCTGAAGATTGCCGAGAAGTCGCGGCGCATCGGCTGGACCTACACCCAGGCTTACGAGGACGTGCGGGACGCGGCCAAGGAAGGCGGCATGGACGTGTGGTTCAGCTCGGCTGACCTGACCGCCGCCCGTGAGTACATCCGCTACGTTCAGATGTGGGCACGGATTCTGAACGTGGTCGCCACCGACCTGGGCGAAGTGGTGCTCGAAGGCTCAGGCGAGAGTGCCATCAAAGCCTTCGTGGTGGCCTTCGCCAACGGCAAGCGCATCACCGCGCTGTCGAGCAACCCCAAGGGCTTCCGGTCCAAGGGGGGCAAGGTCGTGCTTGACGAGTTCGCCTTCCACGAAGACGCTGATGAACTCTGGCGGGCCGCCGCGCCGTCGGTGCTGTGGGGCTACCCCATTCGGGTCTTTTCCTCGCACAACGGCAAGGACTGCCGCTTCTACCAGATGGTGCAGGAGGCGCAGCAGGCGGACAGCAAGTGGACGCTGCACTCGGTGACCATCGTGGACGCCATCCGTGACGGACTGGTCGAGCGCATCATGAACCTGGACCGTCCGGCCACCGCTGCCGAGGTGGAAGCGTTCCTGGCCGAGTGTCGGGCCATTGCAGGCGACGACGAGACGTTCCAGCAGGAATTCATGTGCAACCCCCTGGACGGGACGGCGGCCTACATCAGCCACGCGCTGTTCGATGCCAATGTCGCGGCTGAGGTGCCCGACCCCATCGTGATTCTGGGCAGCGAGATTCACGACATTCCCCTGCCCGACTACCGCCCTGCCCTGCAATTCAAGCGGGCAGGCGGTCAGCTCTACCTGGGCGTGGACATCGGGCGCAAACGCGACCTGACGGTGCTGTGGGTGTGGGAAAAGGTGGGAGACACGCTCTGGACTCGGGCCGTTGTCGAGCTGCACATCGTCAAGTTCCGTTATCAGTTTCGCTGGCTGGAGCATCTGCTGCCCATGACCACCCACGCCGAGATGGACGAAACGGGCCTGGGGGCGCAACTGGCCGAAGACGCCGAGGAAGATTTCGGCTCCGAGAAGGTCACGAAGGTGACGTTCAACGAGAAGGAAAAGAAAGACCTCGCCGTGGGCTTCAAGAACGCGCTGGAAGACAGCAGCCTGCGCCTGCCAGGGACAGCGGTGGTCCGGGCCGACTTCAAGAAAATTCGGCGCACCGTGTCACCCAGTGGCAACGTGCTGTTCAAGGGCGAGCGGGACGCGGACGGCCACGCTGACCGCTTCTGGGCGGCGGCGCTGGGACGGCGGGCGAGTACCCGCGTCGTAGGCGGCGGCATCATCACGCTCTGAAGGGGGCCAAACTATGGACCTAAACATTCTGACGGCCCTCATCACGGGCCAGTGGCGCAGATTGCGGGCATTCGCCAGAACGAGGTGGACGCCCGCAACGCCATCAGCGGCTTGGGCCTGGAACAGATGATCGGCGAACTCTTCCCCGGTGTGGACGGTCAGCTGCTGACCGCCAACAAGGACGTGGTGAACCATCTTCAGCAAGGGGTCAACCGCTACGTGCGGGCGCTGACGCGGGGCACGCTGAACTGGGAATGGGACGGGGAGAACGACCCGCCTGACCTCAATCCTGGTGTACTGCTGAACATTGCAGGCCGGGACCTGGTGCAGGACGCCACCACCGACGCTCTGGTCACAGGCAAGTTCGCCTATTTTCCTTACATCGGCCCGGACAACCGGCGTGCGCCTGAATACCTTGACCGGGTTCCTGTGGCCCATCTATGAGGCCGGAGACGCGAGCGAGGTGCAGGCCGTCTTGCAAGTCACCAGCTATGTGGTAGACGGCAAGACGCTCTTTCAGGTGCGCCGCTTCAGCTCTGGCATGATGGAAGTCTTCAAGGGCCTGGAAGACTGGCAGAAGTACGCCACCGGGCAGCGCGAAGAGTTCCCACAGCCGCACTGTCCTGACCGGCTCCCCATCGCTTTCCGCGTGGTGGGCCGGGACGCCAACCGCGAACCCGAGGGCCTCGCCATGACCGCGTTGCCCGCTTTCCGGCGGTACGTGAAGGCGACGGTGCTGCTCGCCTTCATCGCCCACCGGGGGGGCTTTGAGGAACGGGTCGCCAAGAGTGACCAACTGTTCCAAATCGCCAAGAGCGATCCCCACAACCCGCTGCTGAGCGAGCTAAAGCAGGTGGGGCCGAACAAGGTCCGCGTCATGGACTCCGGCGGCAGCTACGACCGCCTGGAACCCGTCAAGCTGGCTGAATACCGTGAGCAGGAGCGGGACGCCAAGGCCGACGTGCGTGGGGCGCTCTACATGCCCGACGTGGACGGGGCCGACCTGAGCGGTGAAGCCCTGGCCGAAAAGCGCGAGTCCTACACCGAGACGACCACCAGCCTGGGCAACAGCGTGGCCGACGCGCTGACCGAGGCCCACGAGCTGGCGGCGGCCATGCGCCCGGCTGAACTGCGCTCAGGCTGGCGGGTGACCCTGAAGCCTCACTTCACCCGCGATGTGGAGTCCGCCCGTGTCGCCCTGCGCGAGGATTACAAGGCGGGCCTGCCGCTCTCGGCGTGGCTGTCTGGCCTTCAGAACCTCGGGGTCACCGAAGTCACCGAAGCTCACATCAACGCGGCCCTGGCGCAGGAAGAGGCGGGCACCCTGCCCCGGCCTGACGGCGCATGACCGACGCCGTGATTGACCGCATCATCCGCGAGCTGGGCAAGCGGGGCGACGACCTGGAGGCGCGGGGTCTCGCTGTGGTGCAGTACCTGTACGAGGACCTGAACCTGGCCGAGCTGATCGAGGTGCTCCGGGCGGCCACCGAACTGGACAGTCCACTGGCTCGGCTGGGGTACGCCGACGAGCTGCTCGGCATCTTCGACGACGTGGCGGCGGAGCTGGCCGAGCCGCCCGCCGGGTTGGTGCAGGCCGTGCGGAGTGCGGTCGAGTCCGGCATCACCGGCACGGCGGAGATGTTCGCCGCCTCGCAGACGGTCACCAGCGCCTTCACCGTGCCGCCCACGCTGCAACTCGAATGGATGGACGATGCCGAGCGGCGGATGCGCGAGTTCTGGGGCAACGAGCCGGCCCGCTTTCGGCAGGAAATCCACGACGCGCTTGTGGATGGACTGAAACGCGGTCAGGGCATCGACCAGATGAGCAAGCGCATCCAGGACCGGGTGGGGGTCAGCCGCTCACGGGCCTCGTTGATTGCCCGCAACGAGGTGGGCAACGCGGCGGCCTACGCCACGCAGAAGAGCCAGGCGCAGGCGGGCTGCGCGGAGTACATCTGGCGCAGCGCCAAGGACCGCCGCGTGCGGCCCGAGCACGCCAAGCGGGACGGCAAGCGCTTTTCCTGGGACGACCCGCCGCCGGACGGGCACCCCGGCGAGCCGATCAACTGCCGGTGCGTGGCCCTGGCTGTGATTCCGGGTGAGTAGAATTGGCAGGTGAGAAAAATCCTGTTGGGAGCGCTGCTCCTTTCAGGCGTGGCTAATGCGGCCACGACCTGGGAGTACGCCGAGTTAACCGTCATCTCGACCAGTACGCCACAAATGTACTTCTGGATTTCGCCTGACAAAGACGGGATGGGAGCCAGTGCGACCGGCAAAACCCGTGACGAGCTGGGGGCGAAGGCCAACTGTGGCAGCCTGAAGATTGTCAACAACAGCGATTTTTTCAACTGTGTCGGCAAGAGGGGCTGGGAACTGGTCAGCACCAACATGGAGCAGACACCACCCACTAAGATGACGACCTACCTGTTCAAACGCAGCAAATAACCTCGTTGCAGCCCTGCACACGCCAGCCGCTACCTCCCCGGTAGTGTGCTGGCGTCCCGCTGTGTGGCAGGCCCCGGTAACACGCGGGCGGATTTTTCTCACGCGCTCTGACCCCCGCCGACCTGCGAAGCGGGGGTCAAGTGTTTGCCGCCCACGCCCCAACAAGCGAACGTTGGGCCTCTCTGAGCCTCAGCGGAGGCCGGGGGGCTATAGCACTGCGGTCAGACCAGACGAGGGGGCTTAAAACGCCTCCCGTTGTCATTTCTGGAGGAACCCATGACGGCACCCGAGAACACCACCCCGCCCCCCGCTCCTGCACCCAGCAATGCCCCGGCTTTCCAGCCGACGGAAACGCTGGCCCTCGCCCGCGAGAACGCCCGCCTCGCGGCGGAGTTGCAGACGGTCACGACCGAACGCGACCAGCTCAAGGGGCAGGTCACTGACCTGGAGGTCAAAGTGAACAGCAGCAAAGAAGCCGAGTTGCAGCAGCAGCTCGACGCCATGAAGGCCGAGAACGAGACGCTGAAGACCAAAGTCAGCACGTTCGAGGAACGCGACACCACTGCCGAGCGCACCAAGCTGCTCGACGGCAAGGTCAGCGACGTGCAGCTCGCCCTGCGAGTGCTCGACCCTGAAAAGCACCTGAACGCCGACGGCACGTTGAAGACCGACGCGCTCTACACCGATTTCCCGTCACTCGCCCCGGCGGGCATCACCACGCCCACCGCGCCCGACGGCGGCGGCGGCAGCCAGCGCACGGCGGCGGGCGCCACGTCGCTCGACCGCGCCGTTCAGGGCGGATCACTGGCCGACATCAACGCGGCCTTCGACGCGGCGTCACGCCCGCCAAGTAAGCCTCCGGCCCTAAGCCCCCTCTCTCCGAGGTGTCACCGTGACCCTACTCAGCAATCCCAAAATCTGGTCGGCCCGCCTGCTGGCCCATCTGGACAAGACCTTCGTCTACGGCGCGGCCTTCACCAATCGCAACTACGAAGGCGAAATCAAGGACGCGGGCACCAGCGTCCGCATCCTCCAGGTCGGTGACGTGAGCATCAGCGACTACACCGGCACCCTGAACGACCCCGAAGGGCTCAACGACGCCGCGCTCGAACTGGTCATCGACCAGAAGAAATACTTCAACTTCGTCGTGGACGATGTGGAAGCGCAGCAGAGCATCATCCGCCTGGTGGACGAAGGCTCCAAGCGTGCTGCTCAGGCCATGAGCGACGTGCGTGACCTTTACGTGGCGGGTTTCCACAGCGCCGTCGATGCCGCCAACCTCGTCGGCACCGACGCCACGCCCGTCGTGGTCGGTTTCGCAGGCGGGCAGACCAAGCCCTACGACGCTTTCCTCGACCTGACTCAGAAGCTCGACGAGGCCAACATCCCCACCGTGGATCGCCGCGTGGTGCTGCCGCCCTGGTTCATTCGCGCCCTGAAGGCGCAGTTCGGGGACCGGGGCAGCGGCCTGGGCGACAAGATCGCCCTCGACGGTATGGCCGGGCAGCTCGACGGCGTGACCATCTACCAGTCCAATAACGTGCCCAACGTGGGCGGCGAGAAGTACAAGATCATGATGGGCAAGGACTACATCACCTTCGCCGACCAGATCGTGAAGACTGAAACCTACCGCCCCGAGCGCAAGTTCGGCACCGGCGTCAAGGGCCTGCACGTCTACGGCGCCAAGAACCTTCAGCCCAAGGGCTTCGCCGTCGGCACCTTCAACAAGGGCCAGATCAGCAAGTAATTTTCCCCCTGGACCGACTGAGCCTCCCTGACCGGGGGGCTTTTTTCGTTCCCTGAGGTGCTCATGAGCGATGAGAAACAAGACAGCGCCTGGTTCCGCCACCGCGACAGCGGGCAGGTGTTCGAGGCGTCGGGCCGCTTCCTGCCGGACGCCCGCAAGAACCGGGAGCTGGAAGAAACCATCAACCCGGAAACGGCGGTCAAGATGGAACTCGACAAGCGCGAAATCAAGTACCAGCCCAACACCGGCTACAAGAAGCTCCAGGCGCTGTTGACTGAAGCCCTCGAAGCCGAAGCGGCGCAGAAGCCCGACTGATGGCCGGCCAAACCAATCCGCGTGACGCCCCTGCGTGCATCGCCCTCGCCCAGCGGCAGGTCGGAGACGCGGGCGGCTGGACGCCGGAGCAGTGGCAGGCGCAGCTCACTGACGACGGCGCCGTGCGCCCGGTAGAGGGCGTGCAGCAGATGTTCTACCGCCCCTACAAAACGGCGATCGCCTACCTGCTGCGCCCCCGCGTGACCGCTCGTGTTGAGGGCGACGTGTCCGAGCAGTACGGCGACCTGACCGCGACAGTGGAAAACCTGCGCGAGCTGGATGCCGAGTGGGTAGCGGGACGCATCCCACCCGAGGCGGTCAGCGCCGACACCTGGGACAGCACCATCACCTGGGGCGGCTGGTAATGCTGCTTCCTCAGTTCCGTGACGAGGCCGTGACCCTGCTGGTGCAGGTGCCTGGGCAGAAGGGGCGGCTGGGCGGCGAGGTCAGTCCACCGACCTACACGCCTGGTGAGACGCACACGGCGCTGGTGACGAATCTGGGTGCAGAGCAGGCCGTGAAGCTGGGGCTGACGGCCACCGGGCAGCGCTGGCGGGTGCGCCTGCCTGCGGGCGTCCTGGTCGTGCCGGGGGACCGCCTGCGGTTCCGGGGCCGGGAATGGAAGGCCGCGCTGGTCGAAGTGCGGACAAGCTACACCAAGGTGATTGCGGAGGAAATCCGCTAAAATCCTTGTGACGCGGTTGGGTGAGAGGCTGAAACCTATAGCCGTTATGAGTCATGGGAGTGAGGAACGGCTCAATACTCCACATGACCATCCGTTCGAATCGGATGCCGCGTGTCCTGCCCAGAGATGGGCAGTTTTCCATTTGGAGAGTGAACTAGTGCCAGCCGACTTCAGCAGTGTTCGAGAAGCGGGAATAGACGTGCTTCAGCAGGAACTCGCCAATCGGGCGCAGCGCCTGCGAAATGGCATTGTCGAGGAACTCTCCCGCCCCGGCACAGGCCGCACCTACCGCACGGGCCACCGCACCGCGCCCCACAGCACCCACCAGGCCAGTGCCCCCGGCGAGTCTCCAGCGGTCAATACGGGCCGACTCCGGCAGTCCATCACCGCGTTGCGGATCAGCCCGATGAACTGGCGGGTGGGGACAAACGTGGACTACGCCCTGCACCTGGAGTTCGGCACACGGCGCATGGCCCCCCGCCCGTTCCTGCGCCCGGCAGCAGACAAAGAGCGTGAGCGTGGTGCGCCGTGAGCGGGCCTTACGACGTGCTGGCTGATGCTTATGCGGCGCTGCTGGAACTGACCGAACGGGTCTACCTGCCGGACCAGTCGTTACCTGACGACGAAACTCCCCTCATCCGCCTGGACCTCATCGGCTGGACCGACCGCGCCCGCTACGGCTCGGCGTCCGCCCTCACCCGCATTCAGGTCAGTGTCTGGGCGAACAGCCTGGACGCGGCCATCAGCCTGCACCAGCAGGCCAGGGAGCGGCTCGTGGGCCTCCGGTACAGACCGGACGGCGGCGGGCAACTCAGCGACCCCGACACCAAGCAGTTCGGCTGGAGAGCCGACTACCGGAGATAACCATGTCTGACTTCCATATTGGAGACAACAACGCCGTCCGCTTCGCCATCGTGCCCAAAGGCACGTCCGCGCGTCCGGCCACCGCCGCGTTTTTCTCGCTTCCCAACGTGACCACCAGCGACGCCCCCATCTCGGCGTCGAGCGTCACCAAGAAGTACTACAAGACCAACGGCGGCACGGCGACTCGTGGCACCGGCGCCACGGTGACGTTCACCGTCAGCGGGGACCTGCCCCAGGACAAGGCGCTGCGCGAACCCGTCTACCGCCTCCGCAAGGCGATCCTGAACGGGGACCAGATTTACCTGGAGCGGGCGTTCGACGAGGAGGCCCCCGCTGCCGAATGGGAAGGCGTTCGCCTCCCTGACGAACGCGGCGCTGCCCAGCCCCTCGGACAACGCCACCACCTACAGCTTCACGGCGGGCATCTCCGGCGAGCTGAAGGGGCCGCATCAGGCCGCTCCCGACGCCCCCAGCGCCCCCGGCGCCTGAACGTGCCTCTCTTCGCCCTGGCCCGCCGCAATGGCGAGCCAGTGGCCCTGATCACGGGTGCCCACCGCGATGGTGGGCGCCTGTATGCGGGGCTGCTGGTTGTGCAGGCCGGCTTGACCCGGCGGCGCTGGACATTTCAAGACACCGAAACAAAAGAAAAGCTCGTTTTGGAGCTACCCAAGGACGCGCTGCACCTCAAGCGAGGGGCAAACACAGCGCGGGTCTGGCTGGAGGTTTATGACCGCTGAACTGCAATGGGGCAGCCGGGGCACGCCCACCCCTTACCCGATCACCGAAGAGGCCCGCGAGGCCCTGCAAGAGCAGCAGATCGAGGCGCCGGAGCACCTGGTGCTGCACCTCCGTTCGGCCACCGGGCGTGAGCGCAAGAAGTTCCAGGCCGCGCTGGGCAAGTGCAAGTCCGAGGATGACCTGCGCGAATTGCTCGCCGACCTGCTGCTCACCCGCATGGACGAGGGCACCGACCGGCGGATCGTGCGTGAAGTGCTGGAGGACGCCGACCAGACCGCCCTGAACCAGCTTCAGTACGCCTATGTCAACGGGGTCATTCCCGAGGGAAAAGCCCTGGAGCGGGCCGTCCAGGCGACAGCGGCCCGACTCACCCCAAGGACGCTCGACGCCCTCGCAGCTACCTCAAGGCCGTCTTCGCCGCCTTCTACGGCGTTCGTCCCTGGGAATGGGACCACCTGACCAAAGAAGACATCGAGGACTTGGACGTGGAATTGTCCACGGTCTTCTACCTGCGGGACCGGGCGATGCGGGAATATCACTTCTACAAGTTGCCTGAGGAGGCCCGCAAAGGTCTGGCCGAGCCGCCGGAATCGCCCAAGAACGGACGCCTCACGGCAGAGCAACAGATCAGTCGGGACGCCCTCGTGGCGTTCATGTCGGACTACAACCTGCCTGAGCTGCAGCACCGCGTCCCAGGTGCCGCGGCACGGGAACTACTGGCACTGCACAAGGCAGGCAAGCTGCCCCGCTGGGCACAGAAGGCCGTGCGGCTGCGCGAAATGCGGGCGGCGGCAAGGGGGTGAACTATGGCATCAGGTGGAGGCACGGGCGGACAGGCCGCAGAAGTTTACGTCGATCTCGTCGGGCGGTTCGATGAATTCGAGCGCCGTTTAGCCGAGGTCGAATCTGGTGCCGGTGACGCAGGTGAGCGGGCAGGCTCCGGCTTCGGCGACAAATTCAGCGCCGGGTTGACCATCGCCGCTGGCGGCCTCCTGGCCCTGACGGGAGCGGTGACTGCCGTCGTGGGCAGCACCGTGGGGCTGGCACAGGAAGCGGCGCAGAACGTCAACGACTTCCAGGCCAAGCTGGGCGCGTCCCGAGAGGAAGCCGAAAAGCTGGGAACCGTCGCCGAGCAGGTCTTTGGCGACAACTGGACCGGCAGCCTCTCTGAGGCCGGGGAGGCCGTCGCCAATGTGCGCCGGGAGGTCAAGGGCCTGACCGATGAGGAACTGGCCGGAGTCACTGGAGCCACTGTTGCCATCGCGGAAAACTTCGACGAGGAGCAACAGCGCGTGGCCGCGTCGGTGCAGGCCGTCATGCAGGCGACTGGCGTCGGCGCCAAGGAAGCCACCGACTTCATCGCGGCGGGCTTCCAGCGTGGGCTGAACACCTCCGGGGACTTCCTGGACACGCTCATGGAGTACGGTCCGCAGTTCGAGAAATCCAAGATCGGGGCTGACCAACTGTTCTCGATGCTCGAAACCGGGGCGCAGAAAGGCGCGTTGGGGACGGATAAAATCGCGGACGCCTTCAAAGAATTCGGACTGACCGTAACGGATGTTTCCGACGCCAGCACCGAGACCTACGCCGAGTTGGGCCTGAGCCACAGCAAGATCGTGGCCGACATCAACAGCGGCAAGATGACCACCGCCGAAGCCTTCGAGCTGGTCACCAAGAAGCTGAACGAGGTCAAGGGAGTGGCCGACAAGACCCGCATCAGCGCCGCCGTATTCGGTGGGGCTGGTGAGGACATGGCGGCGGGGCTGGCCGGAATCGACCTGACCAAAACCAAGCTCAAAGACCTGCAAGGGGCCACCGACGCCCTGAATGCCAAGTACAACAACTTTGGCAGCCTCGCTGAGGGCATGTGGCGCAAGGTGCAGGTCGCCCTGCTGCCGGTGGGCAAAGAACTGCTCGGCATGGCAAACGAGGCGGTGCCCTACCTGACCAAGGCGTTCGACCAGGTGGGTCAAAAGCTCCCTGGCATGATCAAGAGCGGGATCGAGACGGCCAAACAGTTCGGGGCCACTGCCGTCAACGTCTACAACTCGGTCAAGCCTGCCATTGAAACCACCGTGGTCACGGTGCAGAAGCTCAGCAGCTTCATCGAACGGAACAAGGAAGTCCTGATTCCGCTGACAGCTGCTGTGGGGGCTGGTGCTGCTGCGTTCGGGCTGTACCGCGCCGGAGTCGTGGCGGTGACCGTCGCCAAAGCCGCCTGGACGGTTGCCACCACAGCGGCCACCACCGCAAGTGTGGCCCTCCGCGCGGCCATCGCCTTCCTGACGGGTCCCATCGGTCTGGCGATCGCGGCCATTGGCCTCCTGGTCGGTGCGGGCGTGGCGCTCTACCGCAACTGGGATGAGGTCGTCTCCTGGGCGCACAAGACGTGGAACCAGATCAAGGGCATCGTCGAGAACGCTATCAATGGGGCCATGTCCTACCTGCGCGGTGTGGACATGAAAGGCGTGGGCCTCGACATCGTGCAGGGCCTGGTAAACGGCATCCTGGCCGGGCCGCGCCTGGTGCTCGCCGCCGCCCGCAACCTGGGCAGCAAGGTCATTGAGGGTGTCAAGGGTGTCCTCAACATCCAGTCACCCTCCCGCGTGATGAAAGAGCTGGGCGAGTTCACGGGTCAGGGCTTCGTGATGGGCCTGGAATCTGAGGTGCCGAGCGTTCGCAAGGCCGCCGAAGCGACAGCCAAAGCGTTTCTGGATTCGTTCAGCGACCTGAAGCTGGAACGGTCGGTGGGCAACGTGGACCTCACCACCTACACCCGCACGCTGGAGCAGGCCGCCGCGCAGCTGCGCAGCAAGCTCAAGACAGTGCAGGAGGGCACCCCTGCCTATGTTGCCTGGCTCAAGGCGCTCCAGACCGTGACGAGCGAGCTGGACGCGGTCAAGAGCAAGAGCAGCGGCGCTCAGGCATCAGCCAAGGGTCTCGCCGACGAGCTGACCCGCAACCGTCAACAGATCGAGCGCGGCGAGGCGATGGAGCAGTACGTGGGGAGCCTGCGCTCGGCCACCTCGGCGCAACTGGCCTCGGCGCTCGAAACGGCCAGAGCCAGGGGCGAAACCGAGAAATACAACGCGATTCGTGACGAGCAGCGCCGCCGCACCGACGCGGCCACCGCTGCCCAGAACAAGGCCACCGACTCGGTGCGCCGGCACCAGGAACAGGTGGCGGACACCCGTTCCCAAATCGCTGCCAACGAGGCACAAGAACGCTATGTTCTCGGACTGCGTTCAGCCACCGACGCTCAGCTCCGCTCGGCGCTCGAAACCGCCCGGAGCCGGGGCGAAATGGAGCGGTACAACGCAATCCGCGACGAACAGCGCCGGCGCACCGACGCGGCTACCGCTGCTCAGGAAAAGGCGACGGAAGCGGCGCGGCGCCACCGGGAAGAAGTCGCGGACAACCGTGCCCAGATTGCCGCTGGCGAGGCGCAAGAGCGCTATCTGGCTGGGCTGCGCTCGGCCACTGATGCCCAACTCCGTTCGGCCCTGGAAACTGCCCGCAGTCGCGGCGAGGTGGAAAAATACAACGCGATTCGTGACGAGCAAAAGCGCCGTGCTGATGCTGTCCGGGACGCTGAGGATAAGGCGACTGAGGCCACCCGCCGTCAGCAGCAGCAGCTGGCCGACAACCGTGCCCAGATTGTCGCGGGTGAGTCGCAGGAACGCTACGTGCGCGGCCTGCGCTCGGCCACTGATGCCCAACTCGCCAGTGCCCTCGCCACCGCCCGCGCTGGTGGCGAGATCGAGAAGTACAACCTGATCCGGGCCGAGCAGAAGCGCCGCACTGACGCCGCTGCCGACGCCCAGGAGAAGGCCGCTGAAGCCTCGCGCCGGGAAGCCGAAGCCGCTACCCAGGGGCGCAAGGCCATCGCTGAAGGGCGTGAGTACGATGCCTGGAAGGAAGGGCTCAAGGGCCTGACCGACGAGGAGCTACGGGCCTCTGCCGCCTCGCTGGAAGCTGCTGGAAACCAGCAACGTTACGGCGACGTGATGGGCGAGCTGAAGCGCCGCACCGACGAGGCCAGCCGGGCACAGGAAGCGTGGGGCGACAACCTCGACCGCCTGGCCGAGTCGGACTGGGTCAAGGGCCTGCGGGACCTCAACGATGCCCAACTGGCAGCCGCCCTGAGCAGCGCTGAGGCTGAGCACAACGTCTCCCGGTACAACGCGGTCCTGGCAGAGCAGACCCGCCGCACCGATGAGGCGAGCAAGAAGCACGAGTCCTGGGCCGACAACCTGGACAAGCTCAGCGAAAGCGGGTGGGTCAGCAGCCTGCGGGACATGACCGACGCTCAGCTGGCCTCGGCACTGGCGACAGCACAGGCAGGGGAGAACGTCTCTCACTACAACGCGGTCCTGGCAGAGCAGCGGCGCCGCACCGACGAGGTGGAGAAGGCACAGCGCAGCTGGCTCGACAACCTCGACCGGGTTCAGCAGGGCACCTGGGTCAAGAGCTGCGGGACATGACCAGCGAGCAGCTGGCCGCCGCGCTCGCCTCTGCCGAGGCAGGGCAGAACGTGGGCGAGTACAACGCCGTCCTGGCCGAGCAGGGACGCCGCACCGACGAGGTCACCAAAAAGACCGAGGCATGGGCGGACAACCTGGTCAAACTCAGCGAGGGCAACTGGACCAAGGGCCTGCACGACTTCACCGACGAGCAGCTGCTCTCGGCACTGGCAACCGCTGAGGCTGAGCAGAACGTGGGCCGCTACAACGCGGTCCTGACCGAGATGCTCCGGCGCCTGGACGAATCGGGCAAAAAGCAGGATGCCTGGCTCGACAACCTCGACAAGATTGGAGAGGGCAACTGGGTCAAGGGCCTGCGGGACCTCGACGAATCGCAGTTGCAGGCTGCCCTCAGCGCTGCCGTCGCCGAGCAGAACGTTGCCCGCTACAACACAGTTCTGGCCGAACTCGCCCGGCGCACGGACGAGGCCACCAAGAGCCAGGACGCCTGGAACGACAACGTCAACAAGCTCAATTTCTCGCGCTGGACGGCGGGCCTCAAGAATATGAGCGACGCCGAGCTGGACGTGATGCTGGGCATGGCGGCGGCTGCGGGCAACATCGCGGAGTACAACGCGGTGCTGGCCGAGCAGGGACGCCGGGTTGACGATGCCAGCAAGAAGCACGAAGCCTGGGTCCAGAACCTGGAGAAGATCGAGCGCGGCACGTGGGTGGACAGCCTGCGGGACCTGAGCGACGAGGAACTTCAGAGTGCCCTGGCCTCGGCCACCGCCGCCGAGAACCTCGACGGGTTCAACGCTGTGCTGGCTGAAATGAAGCGGCGCACCGACGACGCGGCCAGGGCCCAAGCAAGCTGGAACGCGGTTATCGGGAAGCTCGACCGTGACGGGTACGCCGAAAGCCTCAAGGGCATGAGCGACGCTCAGCTCGTGCTGATGCTGGAGACGGCGTCCTCGACCCAGAACGCCGAGGATTTCACGGCAATTCTGGCCGAGCAGAGCCGCCGTACCACTGAGGCCGCCAAGAACACCGAGACGCTCGCCGCCGCCCGCCAGAAGCTCACCGAGATTCAGGCCGGGGGTGCGCGGCCCTTCGCCGCCGAGCTGGCCGCCCTGGAAGCCCTGCGGGGCAAGCCGGGGGTCGTGGCGGCGGAACTCGACAAGCTGATCGCCTCCTACACCCGCCTGCAAGAGCAGACCGAAAAGCAGCAGGGCCTGGAAAAGTCGATCAACAAATGGTCCACCTACGCGAAAAACCTCATTCCTGTTGTTACCGGCGCGATGGAAGCGCTGGGCGGGGCGTCGAGTGAGGTGGCCGGACAGTGGGCCTCTGACCTCGGCAGCATGGTCAGCGACATCACGAATTTCGGCATGGCGATTGCGAAAGGGGATTACATCGGCGCGGCCATCCAGTTCTTCACGACCGTCTTGAACTGGTGGAACCGAAACAAGAAGGCCGCCGAAGAAGCCGCCAAGGCCACCCGCGAATACAACGAGCAGTTCAAATTCGCGCAGGGGACTGCGGGCGACAACTACGGCAGCCGGACCACGGGGAGCTACACGACCGGCTTCCTGTTCTGGGAGACGACCCACTACACCGAGCAGATCGACACCCTCAAACGGGACATCGCGCTCGCGCTGGAGGGTGGCTGGATCAACGGGATGAAGGACGGGTTCACCCAGGCACTGGCCCAGAACGATTTTTCGCTGTTCGAGAAGTCGCTCAAGTCCTCGGTGGGGAAAGCGGTTCTGGACGGGCTGATGGAGTCGTTCATCAACCGGGCCATCATCGCCAGGATCATCGGCCCGGCCATCGACTCTTACCTGCGAACCGGGGATACAGCGGCACTTCGCACAGCCATCCAGGCGGCGAGTGGCGAGGCTGAGCGGTTCTACAACGATGTCCTCGCGCCCATTGCTCAGGAGTTCGGGATGCTGGGCACCGCCGTAAAGCCCGAGGCGTCGTCCGGCCCCACGACCACGGCACCACAGGACACCACCCGCACAGTGAAAGTCGACATGCCCAACGTCACAGCTTCCATGAATTTCGACGTACTGGGCACGCTCGCCACCGTGGTCGAGCGGGCGGCGCCCCGAATCGAGAACGGCGGTGTGGCGCTCGAACGCGGCGCCGGGGTGTTCGGGGCGCAGGTGGACCGCCTGGAACGTCTGCTCAGCGGCGCCGAACTGCGGCCCGATACTCGCGCCCTGCGCGGCTTGTAAGGGGGTAGAAATGCAAATTCGGGACACAACAGGAATGATGCTGACCGCCCTCGGCTGGGGAGCGCCGAGCAGCGACGAGATCATCAGCGCCGAGTTCACGTATGGGGGCGCAGGCACCTGTCAGAGCGCCACCATTCGGCCTGTCAACACTTATGCCGGGGGGCGAGCGGCCAACTGGGAGTTTCGCCTGGGAGGCTGGCAGGTGTTCCAGGGCATTCCTGACGGCATCAGCGACGCCGACGGCCAACTCGCGCAGATCAGCCTGATGGCCCCTCACCGG
Organism: Deinococcus radiodurans R1 = ATCC 13939 = DSM 20539; assembly: GCF_000008565.1. Classification (GTDB taxonomy): domain Bacteria; phylum Deinococcota; class Deinococci; order Deinococcales; family Deinococcaceae; genus Deinococcus; species Deinococcus radiodurans. The sequence goes on from NC_001264.1 coordinate 105,703, forward strand.
CCCCGGCTGGGCGGGCTGGGGGAGAGCCTCGCCGGGGTACAGGCCGGACCCTTTGAGACCCTCTCTGCCGCACTTGAACGCGAGTTGGGGTCTATGCCCGAGGCTGACATCGGCATCCGACCTGACGGCACCGAAGTGGCTGAGGTGCCAGGCGGTGGGGGTAGCGTTGGCGCAGACGAGACTTACGAGGTGCGTTACATCGGCCCGGCCTACCCGGATGCCGTGACTGACGCGGTGTTCGACCCTGGCGACGGCTGGCGCAAGTACGCATACAAGCGCGATTGCCCGCCCTACGCGCTGCGGCGCACGGCCAGCGCGAAGGCCGACCCTGCCATCATCACGAAGGAAGAGACGGGCGTGCCGGTGACGCGGGTGGGCGGCTACTCCTCGCCCGTGACGACCGGCGAGGTCACGCACTACTTCAGCGACCTGATCGAAGCCGATGGCGTGGAGCGCATGTACGCCGAGAAGGACAGTACGAAGACCGAGACGGTGAGCGACGTGGGCAACTGGACTTTCTCGACGCCGAAGGACACCGACGTGCGGCGGAACCAGAAGGTGAAGGTGCGCTGCCCGTTCCTCGTGACCGCGATCGCCGCGTACCCGCCGCCCGTGCCGGTCGTGTTCGTGTCCAATACGGGTGGCGGGGACAGCGGTGGGGGCAGTGGAGAGACGCCCGACCCGATTAAGCCCGCGCCGACGAACGAAGAGCTGGCGCAGCGCCTGGATGCGGCTGAGAACCGGGTCTTCAGGATTGAGCGGCAGACGCAAGCCGCCGACGAGACGCGCCGGACGCCACGCGGGACGCCGCGCTTCGGGGAGCTGAAGCTGCTCATCAGCCTGTATCTCATGGGCGACGACGGCGACCAGGTGCTGGACACGACCGCGCACGTCTTCAAGGAACAGGACATTGCACTGGAGCAAGCTGTCAGTTTCGAGGTCGGCAAGGTCGGTGAGGGCGCCAACTTCCGGGTGCGCTACGAGCTGATCGAACAGGACACAGGGCGCAGCCTCACGATTGCCTTCCGGCCCCTGGAGGTTGCCATTGAGTACACGGCGCCGAACGTAGAGGGGGTGCAAATGCCCGAAGGGTGGGAAAAGCCCTTCGTGACCGAGGCCCGTCACGAGGTGCGCGTCCCTGGCTGGCACATTCCGCCGCTGACGGTGCTAGGCCAACCGGCGGCGTCGGCAGTGGTGACCTGGAATCGGGGCGAGTGCAGCACGCTGATCACCACAGGAGCCCTGGGCTATGGCTGACCTCTACTACCTCTACAACAGCGCCGTAGGCTGGCGAGATCTCCCCCCCACCATGCGGCCTGCTGGAGCGTCTGCTCCGACAAGCGGCAACCTGGTTAGAGCGCGGGGACACACGGTCATCCACAACCTCGCGGATGGCTTGCCAGACCCTGTACCTGTGCAGCTCACAGGGCTGTGGGACACGGGTTATGAAGAGCTGCTCTCTTCTGAACTGGACTGGTGGACCTGGTTCGTCACCGGGTGCACCGAGTACCGACGTGGCGACCGCCCACCTGACGAGGTGCGGGGCAGCTCTTTGATCTGGGCACCCGTAGACGACGACAGCAGCGTCGCCACCGTCACCATCACACTCATTCCCGCACGGGTACGCAACCCGGCGACAGCGCCCTCCGGGGCGTTCAAGGGGTTTTGAACATGACCGTACTTACCATCAGCCAGGACACGCTCGTCATGTTGCCGGACGGGGCGACGGGCGGAACTGTGCAGATCAGCTACAACGGCACCACCGTGGGGCCGGTAGTCGCTTCCGGGGATGACCAGGGCCGCGCCGTGATCGTGCAAGGGCGTCTTGCCAAGCTCACTGCGCTGGACGGCAAGAGCCCCCTGCAAATTGCAGGTCGGGAGGCCGGGGGCCGGCTGCCTGCCCGCGTGACCCTGCGCATCTACCCGGCAGGTTCCGCGACTGTGGCGCCGATCATCCTGTCCGGCCTGCCCGTGGGCTCGCCCGATGCGCCGGGCATCTGGGACCTGAGCAACATCGATGACGCCAGTGGTGGGATGGACGTGATCACGCCAGCAGAGCGGACCAGCCTGGCGCTGCTCAAAGAGCGGGGGCTGTTGGCTGCTGAGCGGGCTGAAGGTGCCTCTGCTGTGGCTGTAGCTGCTGAGGGTAAGGCCAGCGCGGCCATCAGCAACCTGAACTCCAGTGTCAGCTCGGCGGCCACCCAGGCGGCGCAGCAGGCGATGCAGGGAACGCAACGGGAATGGGCCGATATCAAGCGCGATACCGCGCAGACCGCGTCTCAGCTCTCTCAGCAGCAGGAAGGCAACAATGCCCAGACTGCTATGAACATCGGACGCCGCACCGCTCTCAAAGTCGCCCTCATTGGTGCGGCGGCGGGCCTCTATAACGTCGTCAGCGGCCAGGAGGCCGGGCAAGTCTGGGAAGTCAAGGAAGAGGGCGGCGCCCCTGTGCGCCGCCCAGAGCTTGAGGCCGCCACCCAGCAGCAGCTCGGCGCGCTGAACTCTCCCGATCTTGACGCGGCCCTTGCCAGCACCAGTCTGGCCCCCCGGCACATTATTGGGGGCCTGCGCGGTGGCACGTTCGATCTGGTCGCAGACGACACGCCCGCAGACGGCGGTATCGTTGTGCTCCGTCAGGATGGCCGCAAGCTCCGTCGCCAGGTGTCACCTGACGGCGTCATGGCCCTGGAATGGTGGGGTGTTACTCCTGACGCGGGCGACAATGACCAGGCTGCCCTGGATGCCTGGAGCAGTTACGCAAACGCCCATGGCGGCAAGTTTGCCCTGCTGCCTGGGACAGAGGCGGTGGGCCACGTCAAACTCCAGCGCCCTCAGCGCCCGGTCCACATCGTGGGTTACGGTGCCAAGCTGATTGGCACCGACACGAAGCGGCCTGTGTTCGAAGCGTACCTGGCTTTCCAGGGGGGGTCTATTGCCGGACTGATGGTGCGTCACCAGGGCATTGGCACGGCGCCTCCGGCCAATCATTCCGACTCCCGCCGCACCCCTGGGGGCCACGGGATTCTCATTACACACGGCGCGGATTGGGCGGTGAACAGCTGCATGGTCAGCCAGGTTGCCAGCATGGGAATCCTGCTCATCGGCGTGAACGGCTATACCATTTCCAACTGCAACGTCGACGTGTGCATGGGGGACGGCATCCACTCCTGTTACGGTGCCGCTCGCGGCACCATCACGGGCAACAACGTCCGCTTCACTGGAGATGACGGAATTCCGGTCGTCAGCTACCTGACCTGGCCCGAGAACGACTGGAACCTGGACTATGCCCAGGGGGGCAGCGCTGCCCCCCTCTGCCACGACATCACAATTGTTGGGAATACCGTTCAGCACGCGGGTTCACGCGGCATGATCGTGGCCGGGGGAGCACGCATCAACCTGACCGGCAACATCGTCGACACGACCTATGCCGCAGGCATCTTCATCCTGAAGGACGACGTTTACAAGACGCATGGGGTCACGCAAGTGACGCTCAGCGGTGGGCAGGTGTACGGTGCAGGACGACATGCCGATGGCGAGGCATCTGGTACACACGGCATCTCTCTAATTGGCGACGTGGCCGATGTCACGGTAGACGGGGTGATGGTCAGCAACGCCAAAGGCCACGGCGTCTATGTCGAGGTTCCAGGGAGCATCGATGTTCGCGGCGTCACGGTCTTCGGGAATGCGGGAGACGGCCTGCTCGCCGCTCAGGGCCAGGTTCAGGTGTCGGGCACCTTCCGGGGGAATGGTGGCCGGGGCGTCTCTGCTCTGGGTGCAGCGCTCCTGAAACTCAACGGTGCCCTGGTGCAGGAAAATCAACAGGTAGGCGTTGGGGCCGGTGGGGCGTCGCGGGTGAGCCTACTCAACTGCGACATTGAAAACAACGGTGTAGAAGCGGGGGACACCCAAATCGAAGCAGGGGACACGGCTGCCGTGTCCCTGGTGGGTGGTCGTGTCCGCGGCAAAAAGATTTACGGCGTGGTTGCCAACACGGGGACCAGTGTGCGCTGCCTGGGCGTAGACCTTGAGGGGGCCGGTACGGAACTCAATGCCGTGGCGGCGCCCAACGCGACACTGGTGACGCGGAACTGCTTTGGGATTGCAGATACGCCTGCGGCTTAGTCCGCGCAAAACTGGATGATGCAGACGTAGATGTTACCCTCTGAGGAGAGACATGAAAACGGTCCAGGAACTTATCGCTGAGCTATCAAATTGGCCGTCAGATATGCTCGTTATCGTTCCAGCAGATGACGGGCGCGCCCTGGGCTTCGCACCCTGTTTGCAGGTCGTCTATCAGACCAGTGAACTGGGTGGCCACCCTCTGTTTTCAGCAAAAAAAGGAGAACGACCGTTGTTGCTGCTCGAAGCTAGAGAGTAAAACCTTGAGAGGCATCGAGCACTTGAACAGTGAGCAAGTCGGCAAAGGGAATCGTGGGGTTTGTTGCTAACCACACAGTACCGGGCACAGTATCGGCCCCCACCTACAGCAAAAACATCAGCCCTCGCCACGGCGAGGGCCTTTCCATGCTCGCCGGGTGTCATCCCCCCTGAAACCCTGAAGGCATGAAGCGCCCTCTTCTGACCCTGCCGCTTCTGCTGCTGGCTTCCTGCGGAATCGTCGCCCCCGCCCGCGACAACGCCCAGTGGCAGACCTCCCCCCACAACGTCCCGGTGACCTGGCGGGCCACCAGCCCTGGCGGCCTCGGGCGCATCAAGGTCGGCAACGTCCTCGGCTATGCCAGTTGGTTCCGGATGGGCACCAACTGCGTGGTCGACGTGGACCTCGCGCAGAGCCGGGCGCAGCTCGCCCGCGTCGCGGCGCACGAGTACGCCCATTGCGCTCAGGCTCCGGACCCACGTGCTGTGGCCGCTTCGGTGGTCACGCCACCTGAACGCCTTACGAGGTGACCATGCACAAACTCCGGCTCTTCCTGTGGAGCGCGGCCTGCCTGTTTCCGGTGGCCGCGCTCGCTCAATTCGCCCAGGCACCAGCCGCTCCGGCCGCACCTGTGCTCCTGTGCCGGGTGCTGGTGACCAGCACCCCGAGAGGCAACATGCAGCGCACCCTCACCATCGAGCTGCGCCCCGACTGCCCGCCCCACGGTGTGGCCTACGTCCGGCTCGCCTCCGCTCTGGGCGGCCACCTGCCTGACGACCCGCCCGGCGCTTACTCCTTGCGCCCCGGTCAGACGCTGCGCCGCGTGGCGCTGCCCTGGTGGCACGTGGAGTGGCTCAGCGCGTCGAACAAACCCTACCGCGTGCGCGAGGAGGCGCCATGACCCATGACACCCGAACTCACCGAGCTGCTCAGCCTGCGCAACCTCATCCTCTACGGCGCGGCAGTGCTGATGGCCTTCCTCGTCTCCGTCGCCCGCGTCGGCAGGGAACGCAGCGTCCAGCGCGTGGCCGGCAAACCGCTGACCACCACCGGCGAAATGCTGTGGGACGCGCTCTACGGGTCGCTTGCGGCCCTCGCGCTGCTCTTGATGCAAGACAGCGTCAAGGCCTTGCCGATCAAGGCCGCCATTGCCCTCGCCATGTTTTACGGCTCGGTCGGTCCCTCGGCCTGGGATTTCCTGGCGGGGCTGGCCCAGGGCCGCTACGCCGTGACCAAAAAGGAGGCGAGTGATGGTGTCGAAGCCGACAAGTCTTAAGCGGCAAGCCGAGCGCGCCGAGCTGCGGCGCGGCCCCGCCTGGCGCTGGGCCGACGTGCTGCCCATCCTGCTGGTGATCGTGGCCGGGCTGCTCACGGTCTTCGTGCCGAGCCTGATGGCCGACATCGGCAGCACGACCATCGGCCAGGACCGCTGGGTCCCGGCCCTGGACATCAGTGAGAGCGGGCTGCTGCTCGCCTTGATGCGGATGCTGCTGGTGACGCTGATCGGCTGGATGCTCTGGCACGTCCGGCAGGCCCCACTCGCCCAGCGCTGGGCCTGGGCTGGGGTTGCCGTGGGCGTGATGATGAACTACGCCCGCAACGTCTATTCCGGCAACCCGGCCACCGTGTCGTTCCTGCTGCTCCAGATCAGCCTCAGTTGGCTGGCGTGGCGCCTGACCACGCGCCCGACGATCCACCAGCAGCTTGAAGATGCCATCGCGCGGGCCGACGCCGCAGAGAACGAAGTGAAGCGGTTGAGGGAGGACAAGTGAAGACAATTCTCGCTCCAGACCACGTCCGCATGGTGGCCCCGGCCTGCAAAGACCCGGTGTTGGTCGCCGCCCTTCTCCAGCCGGTGCTCGATACCTACGCCATCAGCGCCACCCCCGAGCGCGTGGGCATGTTTTTGGCTCAATGGGCTCATGAATCGAACTTCAACTGCCTTGCCGAGAACCTCAGCTACAGCGCCCAGCGGCTGACCCAGGTGTGGCCGAACCGCTTTCCCACTCTGGCGGCAGCCAAGCCTTTTGCGAGCAACCCGCGCGCCCTGGCCAACCGGGTCTACAACGGGCGCATGGGCAACCGGCCCGGCAGCGACGACGGCTGGCTCTACCGGGGTCAGGGCTGGCCGCAGCTCACCGGACGCGACAACTACGCCTACTACACCCGGCTGACCGGCGTGGATCTGGTGGGCAATCCGGGGCAGATGATGACGCCCGAGATCTCGGCGCTTGTCTGCGGGGCCTTCTGGCAGCAGGCGGGGTGTAACGCCCTGGCCGACCAGGGTGACATGGTCAGCATCACTCGCAAGATCAACGGCGGACAAAACGGCCTGGATGACCGCCTCGCCCGGTACCGCAAGGTGATCGGGGCATTGCGCTCGGCGCCGAAGGTAGACAGCGCGCCGCCGATTCCCGCCCTGCCGCCCAAAGTGCCGCCGCCCGCCCCTGCGCCGGCAGTCACCCGCCGGGTGGTGCTGAGCCGCTTTGGGGGCGACTTCGAAGACATCTCTGACGCCCGGGTGCAGATCACGGGCGCACAGTCTGTGGTGATCAACGCCACGGACCCCGAAAAGGTACAGGTGAGGGTGGAATGATCAGATTGCTGATGATGCTGGTGGTGTTGAGCGGGGTAGCCCAGGCGCAGGACCTGGACCTGAGTGGCGTGAACGTGCAGTGGCTGCTGTCGCTGGCGAATGACCCGGTGACGCTGGGGGTGCTGATCTTCGGGCTGGTCTCAACGGTCAAGCGCGACTTCGAACGCCGCGTGCCCCCAGTGGTCTGGAATCCGTGGCTCTGGCGGGGGCTGGCATTGGGAGCCGGGCTGGTGGTCAGTGTGCTGCTGCACCTCGTGACAGGGCAGGCAGCGCTGGCGCTGGCAGGCTGGCCGGGCGTGCTGGTGTTCGGGCTGGTGGCGGGAATGGCAGCCATCTTCGGGCGCGACGGCTTGAAGACCGTGTTGAGCTGGATGGCGGGGGTACGCTCGCCGACGACCGTGGTGACTGCACCGGCAGTGGTGCTGCCGACCCCAGCCAGCCCGGACGCGCCCCTGCCTGCACCGCCGCCTCTGCGTCCGGCACCCGAGCCGATCAACCCCAGGGCGACGGTGATCGTCGAGCGTGGCGACGACCAGGTCGTGCTCGACACCGGACATTGACCATTTCGGCCTTGCCGACGAAAAGCCCCCACCCCAGCTACGGCTGATGGGCGGGGGCTTTTTTGTTGTGGCCCACTCCTGCGCACACGCAACGTCGCGGGGCACCTGGTACACACGCCTGCTTTCCTCAACTTTCCAACTGCCCTCTCCGACTGACTTTGCTGCTGCGCTAGCCTGCGAGCTGATATGCACCCCCAGGAGTTCGCGGACACCTGGTCGCGCCGCGCCCTCAAGGCCACCGAGCGCGACTCTTACGTTCAACATTGGCTGGACCTCTGCCAGCTGCTGCACCACGAGGCACCAGGGGCAGATCCCGACTACAAGTTCGAGCGCAGGGTCACGAAGGTCGGCACAAAGGACAAAGGGTTTGCCGACGTCTTCAAGAAGGCCCACTTCATCACAGAGTACAAGCGGCCCGGCAGCGACCTCGGCGCGGCGCTTCAGCAGGCCACCCTCTATTCCCGTGACCTGGGCAATCCGCCACTGCTTCTGACATCCGATTTTCAGCGCATCGAGATCAACACGGCGTTCACGGGAACCAGTCCCAAGAGCTACCTGATCACCCTTGACGACATTGCAGAGAACCGGGTAGTCGGCGGCAACGACGTGCCAGCGCTCCAGATTCTTCATTCGGCTCTACATCAGCCGTACGATCTCGACCCGCGCCTCTTCCGGGAGAGGATCACGACGGACGCGACCCGGCAGGTCGGTCTCGTGGCGCGGCGACTGGGCGAACGCGAGGGCCGGACCAGGGCTGCGCACATGATGATGCGGGTCGTCTTCGCGTTGTTCGCAGAGGACACTGGCATGCTCGAGCGCGGGATCGTGACGCGGCTGCTGGAACGCGCGCGGCTCCACCCGGAGAAGACCAGCTCTACTTCCAGGACCTGTTCGGAGCCATGAAGGGCGGCGGAGAGTTCTGGGGGACGGACATCCGACACTTCAACGGCGGCCTGTTCGACAGTGAAGACGCCCTGGCCCTGACCTCCGAGGACGCCGCGGCCCTGATCATCGCCGCCAAGCTCGACTGGTCGGAAGTGGAGCCAAGCATCTTCGGCACCCTGTTCGAGAACAGCCTCGACGTGGACACCCGCAGCCGACGCGGCGCGCACTACACCAGCGTGAACGACATCGAGCGGATCGTGGACCGCGTGGTGATGGAGCCACTGTGGGCCGAATGGGACGCCCTACGCCTGAGCTTGCCCGAGCTCAAGAAGAACGTGCGGCTCGAACGCCTCTTCGCCTTTCAGGACCGCCTGACCGCCGTGCGAATTCTCGACCCGGCCTGTGGCAGCGGGAATTTCCTGTTCGTGGCGCTGAAGAAACTGCTCGATCTGGAATATCAGGTTCGCATGGCGGCGGTGATGAATGACATCGGCGAATTCGAGATGCCGCCGCTCGTGCACCCGCAACAGATGCTGGGCATCGAGATCGAAACCTTCGCGCACGAATTAGCGAGCATCACCCTCTGGATGGGCTACTTTCAATGGAAGCGGGCGCACGGCGGGCACTGGGAAACGCCCATCCTGCAACGACTCGACAACATCCAGAACCGGGACGCCCTGCTGAACCCAGACGGCACCGAGGCCACCTGGCCCCGAGCCGACTTCATCGTCGGTAACCCGCCCTTCCTGGGGGACAAGATGATGCGCTCGCAACTCGGTGAGGCCTACACCACGCAGCTCAGGGAGACATTCAAGGACCGACTGCCCGGCCAGAGCGACCTGGTGTGCTACTGGCCGGAGAAGGCCCGCGCCCTGATCGAAGCAGGCGTGACCACCCGCGCCGGCTTCGTTACGACGAACAGCATCCGGGGCGGCAAGAACCGAGTGGTTTTGGAGCGGATCAAGGCCACCGGCGACCTGTTTATGGCCTGGCCTGACGAGCCGTGGCAGCAGAATGGCGCGGCCGTGCGTGTCAGTCTGTTCGGGTTCGACAACGGCACGGAAACGCTGCGGACGCTGAATGACGGGCATGTCGGCGTCATCAACGCGGACCTGAACGCTGGAACAGACGTCAAGCAGGCGCAGAAGCTGCCGGAGAACGCTGGAGTCAGCTTCATCGGGACCCAGAAGGGCGGCGCGTTCGACATTCCGGGCGACCTGGCGCGTTCATGGCTGAGCGTCCCGAATCCAGACAGGGTCAGTAATGCCGATGTTCTGAAGCCCTGGGTCAATGGCATGGATCTGACGCGCCGCCCCAGTGGCCGCTGGATTATCGACTTCGCGCAGATGGATGAGGGGGAAGCCAGGCAGTACCTGCAACCGATGGCCTATGTAGAGCAGAAGATCAGACCCGAGCGGGCAACGAACTCAGATCGTCCTTCACGGGAGAGGTGGTGGCTACACCAACGTTCGAGACCAGAACTTAGAGAAGCGACCATTGAATTAGACCGCTTCATCGGCATTCCCCGCGTTGCAAAGCACCTTCTTCCGGTCTGGCTGCCGGAAGGGACATTGCCCGACTCCCAAGTGGTCGTCATCGCCCGTGACGACGATTTCATCTTTGGGGTGCTGGCCTCGACGATTCACCGCTCATGGGCGCGCATGCAGGGGACGTATATGGGCGTGGGCAACGACCTGCGCTACACCCCCTCCACGTGCTTCGAGACCTTCCCCGTCCCGGCGCCTACCGACGAACAACGTGCCGAAATCGAGAAGTGGGCCAAGTACATCGTGCAGCTGCGCGAACACCTGCTAAACCAAGATGCAAAGGGGACCCTGACTGGCATCTACAACCAGCTGGAGAAGCTGCGGAATTCACCCGACGCGGCTCACCCGGTCAGCGCGCTGGCAACAGCCCACGACAAGCTTGATCAGGCGGTGGCCACTGCTTACGGCTGGGAGTGGCCCCTGAACGAAGATCAAGTGCTGGAACGGCTGCTGGCGCTCAACTTGGAACGGTGCCCGGCTTAGAGCTTGAGATTCGTACTCGCCTTACGACGAGGCTTTCTTGTGCTTGCCACAGTGACAAGGGCCTCGCTTAAGAAAGCGGTTATCCCCACTTGCAGGGCGTAGTTTGGAGCGCACACTTGGGCTATGGCTCCTCTTATTTCTGTTCTCGACCTGACGCCGGTCAGTACCGGCCAGCAGCCGGGCGAAGCGCTGCGGCACACGCTGGAGTTGGCGGAAGTTGCCGATTCGTATCAATACACAAGGTTTTGGATTGCCGAGCATCACAACAGTGGCGCTTTCGTCAGCGCGGCCACCGAAATCTTGATCGCGCTCGCCGCTGCCCGGACAGGCCGGATCCGCGTCGGCTCGGGCGGCGTCATGCTGCCCAACCACTCGCCGCTGAAGGTGGCCGAGAACTTTATGAGTCTGGAAGCGCTGTTTCCGGGCCGTATTGACCTCGGCCTGGGCCGCGCGCCCGGCACCGATGGACGCACGGCACTGGCGCTGCGGCGCTCGCGGGAAGCGCTGGCCGCCGACGATTTTCCCACCCAGATCGCGCTGCTGCGGGCCTTTGCCGGGGAAACACCCTGGCCCGCCGGGTCGGTGTTTGACGGCGTGCTGGCCGAGCCGCGCGGTGTGAAGCTGCCGCCGCTGTGGATTCTGGGCTCAAGCCTCTACGGGGCGCAGCTCGCCGGGGAACTGGGGGTCGGGTACGCGTTCGCCTACCACTTCAGTCAAGAAGACCCCGCCGTGGCCGTGCAGACCTACCACCGGCATTTCCGCCCCGGCCCGCTCGCCGAGCCCTACGCCATCCTCGGCGTCAATGCGCTGGCAGCCCCCACCGAGGACGAAGCCCGTGACCTTTCGCTGACCTCGGCGGCGCTCTCGCTCGGCATCCTCAGTGGACAGCGCGGGGTGCTGCGCTCGCCCGAAGAGGCCCGGCAGTGGCTGCAAGAGATGGACACCGACCCCGCCAAACTGCTGAAAAAAGCCCGCATCGGCACGCCGGAGCAGGTCTGGGCCAGCTTGCAGGAACTCGGCGAAAGCACCGGCGCCCAGGAAATGCTGGTCACGACCTACGCCCACGACCCGCTTAAGCGCCAGCAGTCGTACCGGTTGCTCGCTCAGGCGGCGGGCATGACGCCGCAGAAGGAAGCCTAACCGCCACCACTGAAGTAGTCTGGGGACCAACCTTTCAATTGAGAGCCGTTTGATGAGAAGCGGCCTGGAGGAGAGTCCCCATGTCCAACGTCTTTTACCGTTCCAGCAAGCCCTACCCCGTCGCCGTGCGTGGGGAGGGCGTTTTTCTTTATGACGACGCGGGCCGCCGTTATCTCGACGGCTCCTCGGGAGCGCTCGTCGCCAACATCGGGCATGGCCGCGCCGAGGTGGGGGAGCGCATGGCGGCGCAAGCGGCGCGGCTCCCCTTCGTGCACGGGTCGCAGTTTTCCAGCGACGTGCTGGAGGAGTACGCCGGGCGACTGGCCCGCTTTGTTGGGCTGCCAACCTTCCGTTTCTGGGCAGTGTCGGGCGGTTCGGAGGCCACCGAGAGCGCGGTGAAACTGGCGCGGCAATACCACGTCGAGCGCGGCGAGCCGGGGCGCTTCAAGGTCATCACCCGCGTGCCGAGTTACCACGGCGCCTCGCTGGGCAGTCTCGCGGCGAGCGGGATGGGGGCGCGGCGCGAGCTGTATACCCCGCTGATGCGCCCGGAAGCCTGGCCCAAGCTGCCCAAGCCTGACCCGGCACGGAACGGGGCCGAGGACGCCGAGGGCCTGCGCGCCCTGCTCGAACGCGAAGGACCGGAGACCGTCGCTGCGTTCATGGCCGAGCCGGTGGTGGGGGCCTCCGACGCGGCGCTCGCTCCTGCCCCCGGCTACTACGAGCGGGTGCGCGACATCTGCGACGAGGCGGGCATCATCTTCATCGCCGACGAGGTGATGAGCGGGATGGGCCGCTGCGGGTCGCCGCTGGCGCTCTCGCGCTGGAGCGGGGTCACGCCCGACATCGCCGTGCTCGGCAAGGGGCTCGCCGCCGGGTATGCGCCGCTGGCGGGCCTGCTCGCCGCGCCGCAGGTGTACGAGACGGTCATGGGCGGCTCGGGGGCCTTCATGCACGGCTTCACCTACGCCGGGCACCCGGTCAGCGTGGCGGCGGGCCTGAGCGTCCTCGACATCGTGGAACGCGAGGACCTGACGGGGGCGGCGAAGGAGCGCGGGGCGCAACTGCTCGCCGGGTTGCAGGCGTTGCAGGCGCGCTTTCCGCAGATGATGCAGGTGCGCGGCACCGGGCTGCTCCTCGGCGTGGTGCTCGGTGACCTCGCTACCGGGCAGGCGTTCGAGACGCCGGGCATCGCTTCACGTATCGGTGCGGCGGCCCTGAAGCGCGGCCTCATCACCTACCCCGGCAGCGGCGCCGAGCCGAATGGCCGGGGTGACCACCTGCTGCTCGGGCCGCCGCTGAGCATCACGGCTGCCGAGGTGGACGAACTGCTGGCCCTGCTCGCCGGGGCGCTGGAGGACGTGCTGGGCTGAGGGGGCCCGCTGACGGCTAGCGCCCGAAGCGCAGCGTCACCCCGCCCAGCGGCCCGTAGTCGGCGTGAAACACGTCGCCGGGGTCAGCTTCCACCGGGCGGGTAAACGACCCGGCCAGGATGACCTGCCCCGCTTCCAGCCGTCGCCCGTGCGCGGCGTACTTGTTCGCCAGCCACGCCACGCCGTTCGCCGGGTGGTTCAGGACGCCCGCTGCCACGCCGGTTTCCTCGATGACGCCGTTTTTGTAGAGCAGCGCGCCCAGCCAGCGCAGGTCGAAATCGAAAGGCCGCACCGGGCGCCCGCCGGTCACGATGCCCGCGTTGGCGGCGTTGTCGGAAATGGTGTCGAAGACCTTGCGGGTGGCCTTCGTCTCCGGGTCGAGCTGCTGAATCCGGGCGTCGATGATTTCGATGGCCGGAAACACATAAGCCGTCGCGCCGAGCACGTCGAACACCGTGCAGTGCGGGCCGCTCAGGTCTTTGTCGAGCAGGAAGGCGAGTTCGACTTCCACGCGCGGCACGATGAAACGTCCGGCGGGAATCTCGCTCCCCTCGGCGAACACCATATCGTCGAGCAGCACGCCGTAATCGGGTTCATTGATGTTGCTCGATTTCTGCATGGCGCGCGAGGTGAGGCCGATCTTGTGGCCGTACACCCGCCGCCCCTGCGCCAGCTTATGGCTGACCCAGGCGTCCTGCACGCGGTAGGCGTCCTCGATGGTGATGTCGGGGTATTGCCGGGACAGGTGCCCGATTTGCCGGCGGTTCGTTTCCGCCTCCTGCAAGCGGTGGGCGGCGTCCCTGATCTGTTCGTCGGTCAGCATGGTTCCTCTGGATTTGGAATAGGGGGTCTCCGCTCGGCGCGGCGGCCAGAGCGGTGTGTTGGCTTGTCGGTTCGCTTTCCATCCTAGCGAGTCGCCTCCCGGTGGGGGAGAACGGCGCCTGCCCTCTGTATCGTGGGCAGTCGTGAAGCGTGTCCTGATTCTCTGCACCCACAATTCCGCCCGCTCGCAGATGGCCGAGGGCCTGAGCCGCGAGGCCGCCCGCCGCGCCGGGCTCGACCTCGACGTGCATTCCGCCGGCACCGAGGCCACCCGCGTCAAGGACGAGGCCCGCGCAGTGATGGCCGAACTCGGCATCGACCTCTCCGAGCACACGTCCAAAACGCTGCACGACGTGCCGGACCCGCAGAACTTCGATTACGTCATCACGGTGTGTGACAGCGCCAATGACGCCTGCCCGGTGTATCCCGGCCACACCGAGCGCCGCCACTATCCCTTCCGCGACCCCTCGGGCGGCAGCCTGGAGCGGTGGCGCGAGGTGCGCGACCAGATGCAGGCGCAGTTCGGCGCCTTCGTGGACGCGCTGACGGCGGGGCGTGAGGCACCGGCCAGCTACGAGGCGAGCCCAGCGGTCAGCGCCTGACCTCCTAGACTGTTCCAAACATGTGCGCCGTTCGCCCCCTTTTCCCCCAGGAGACCCCATGAAAATCGCTGTTTTCGGAGACGTACACGGCAACCGCTTTGCGCTGGAAGCGGTGGTGGCCGACATCGAGCGCTGTGAGCCGGACGCCTGGGTCAACCTGGGCGACCAGTTGTTTGGCGGAGCCGACCCCGCAGGCGCCTGGGCCTTGCAGCGGCGGCTGCGTGAGCACTCCGGTGCCTTTGAAGTGCGCGGCAACACCGACGAGCGCCTCGGCGAAGCGCTGACACCCGACACCGACAAACTCGGGATGCTGACTTGGTTGCACGCCACCCTGCCGCAGGGCGCCGGCAAGCACGTGAGTTCCCTGCCGACCAGCGCGACTCTGGCGGGCGGCGCGGTGCTCGCCGGGCACGGCACGCCCAGTGACCCCTGGGAATACCTGCTGCGCGACGGCGAAGAGTGGGCGAGCGACGAACTCGTCATGCAGCGGCTGGGGGACGTGGGAGAAGCCCGCGTGGTCATCGTCGGCCACTCGCACCTCGAGCATCTCCGGCAAATCGGGGCGCTCACGGTGGTCAACTGCGGCGCGGTCAGCCGGCAAAAAGACGGCTCGCCCCTCGCCCGCTGGGTGCTGCTGGAGGGCGAGGGGGACGCCTGGAACGTCACCTTCCGCCGGGTGCCCTACGACGTGGAAGCGGCGGCGCGCTGGGCCGAAGCCCACGCCCAGGGCGGCGCGCAGGAAGCCCGGCAACTGCGGACCGGGCGCGACCGCCGGAGCGGGAACTGAGGGCCGTGGCGAGGCTCAGCGAGCAGGCCGCCCGCCGCTGGGTGGGCCCCCGCGAGTGGCAAAAGGGCCAGCCGTACCTGCGCCGTCTGGACGACCTGAGCCAGCGTCAGGCGGCGCGGGGCACCGAATACCGCGCCGTAGCTCAGGGGCAGCGGCGCTACCGGGTATCGGCCACAGTGAGGGAAGGCCGGGTGCTCGACGCGAGCTGCACCTGCCCGGTGGGCAGCGGCGCGTGCAAGCATGTGGCGGCGCTGCTGGCCCAGGTGGCCCAGGACCCGGCGGCCTTCGACGCTGACCAGGACCTCGGCAGCGTGCTCGGCGCCCTCGACCGGCCCGCGCTGGAACGGCTGGTGCGCCGCCTGCTGGCGCGGGCTCCGGAACTCGAAGAACTGGTCTACGCCCAGGCCGGCCTGACGAGCGCCGACGACCTGACCTCGCGCATCGAGGCCGCGTTTGCCGATTTCGCCGAGGGCCTGACCCTGGACGAGTTGCTCGACCTGGAAGAAGAGCCTGCCAGCGAGGAGCTCGACCTGCTGCTCGACGAACTCGGGACCCTGCTTGAAGAGCTGGATGAAGGGGACGAGGAGCAGGCGGCAGCGCTGGCCCAGGGTTACCTCGCGCTGCTGGACGGGGTGCAGGCGTTCTATGAGCGCCTCGACATCGACTTTGGCCTCGACGGGGTGGCGCAGGAGGCCCTGGCGGGGCTCTACAGCCTCTTTACCCACGCCGAGCTTGAGGGCGACGTGCGCGAAGAGGCGCTCGAAGCCATTCGGCTGGAAATGACGAGTGGCCGCGTGGCCTACGACGAGGACTTTCGCGGCTGGGTGCTGGTGCTGCGCCCCGATGAGCAGCGCGAGGTGCAGCAGTTGCTCGAATCCCTCTCGCGCGGCAGCGGTCCCCGGCAACACGCCGCGCTGCGCGGCCTGCTCGACCTGCGCGGCGGCCCCCGCAGTGACGCGGACGAGGAAGCGCTGCTGCGGGCCGGACACAGCCCGAGTCGGCTGGGCCTGTTTTTAGCGCAGCGCGGGCGGACCGGGGAAGCAGTACAGACCTTGCAGACCGTGCGGGGGCCTCTGCCCTTTGCCGAGCTGCGCGGGCCGTTCGAGCGGGCGGGGGCGCTGGCCGAATTGGAACAGCTTGCCCTCTCACGCACGAGCGTGGGCCGTGACGAGGCGCGGCTGTGGCTGCACAGGGTGTACCTCGGCAGCGGGCGGCGTGAGCAAGCCCACGCGCTGGCGTGGCAGGAAGTGGTGAGTAGCAACCGCGCCGAGTGGCTGGCCGCCCTTAAGCGGGGCAGCGTGGACTGGCCGGCTGACCGTGAAACGCTCATCACCCGCCTGCGTGGGCAGCGGGGTGCTCAGCAGCGTTTGCTCGACTTGTTGCTGGCCGAGGGGCTGGCAGATCAGGCGTTCGAGTTGGTCAGCGACGCGGGAGACACGCTGGCGCCGGTACTCGCTTTGCAGGTGGCGGCCCTTCCCGGCCTGAGCGACGAGCGCGCCGCCCTGCTCTCAGTGCAGGTCGCGCAGCGCCTCGCCGCCGGGCGCCACCGCCGCGCCTATGCCGAAGCCGCCACTGCGCTGCAGCCCCTGCTGGGGCGGCTGGGCCAGCGTGAAACTCGTCAACTGGTCGCCGCCGCCTTCCCGGAAAGCTCCCGGCTGCCCGCCCTGCGCGACGAACTTCGCAAGGCGGGATTGCTGTAGGTGGAGGGCTCGGGGAGAGGGGCCGCGCTCAAAACTGGAGGGCCTTTACCTCCATAAATTCCTCCAGGCCCAGCCGCCCGAATTCGCGTCCGTTGCCCGACTGCTTGTAGCCGCCAAAAGGGGCCACCGGGTTGAAGGCGCCGCCGTTGATCGAAACCTGCCCGGTCCGCAGGCGGCGGGCGACCCGCACGGCACGCTCGCGGTCACTCGACCACACGCCGCCCGCCAGCCCGTAGTGGGTGGCGTTGGCGATGCGAACGGCGTCTTCCTCGTCCTCGTAAGGCTGAATGACGAGCACCGGCCCGAAAATCTCCTCGCGGGCAATGGTCATCTCCGGCGTCACGTCCGAGAAGATGGTGGGCTGCACGTAGTAGCCGCGTTCCAGCCCCTCTGGCGACTCGGCGCCGCCCGCGATCAGCCGCGCGCCCTCGGCCACGCCCTGCCGGATATGGCCGCGCACCCGCTCGCGCTGCACGTCCGACACCAGCGGCCCCAGGGTGGTCGCGGCGTCGAAGGGGCTGCCGACCTTCACCTGTGAAACGACCGCCTGCGCGACCGCTTCGACTTCGGGCAGACGCGAACGCGGCACCAGCATCCGGGTGAGCGCCGAGCAGGTCTGACCGGAGTTGAGGTAACAGCCCTGAATCCCGTTCATGACGGCCTGCACCAGCGCCTCACCGCTCAGGTCGGCGTCGTCCAGAATCAGGTACGGGCTCTTGCCACCGAGTTCGAGGGCGACCCGCTTGACGGTGCGCGCCGCGAGTTCGCTCACGCGCTTGCCCGCCGCCGTGGAGCCGGTAAACGACACCATATCCACCTCGGGGTGCGCGGCGAGCACCTCGCCCACCACCGGGCCGGTGCCGGTCACGAGGTTGAACACCCCCGCCGGGGCGCCCGCCGCCTCGATAATTTCGGCGAGCACGAAGGCGTTGAGCGGCGCCACTTCGCTGGGCTTGAGCACCACCGTGCAGCCAGCGGCGAGCGCCGGAGCGACCTTGGCGGCAATCTGGTGCAGCGGATAGTTCCAGGGGGTAATGGCCGCCACCACGCCCACCGGCTCGCGCAGCAGCAGTGAACTGGCAAGCGTTTCCTCGGCGGGCAGCTGCCGGATTTCCTCGGCCATCGACATGAAGGTGACGGCGGGCAGCCCCACCTGAATCACGTTGCTGAGCACGAACGGCATCCCGACTTCCTGCGCGACCAGCGCGGCAATTTCGCTCTGGCGCTCGTTCAGGCCCCGGCTGATGCGCTCCAGCAGAGCGGCCCGCTCCTCGGCGGGGGTCTGCGACCACGAGTCGAAGGCGGCGCGGGCGGCCAGAATTGCGCGCTCGGCGTCCTCCGGCGTGCCTTCGGGCACCGTGCCCATGACTTCTTCGGTGGCCGAATTGACGACTTCCAGGGTGCCCTGACCGCAGGGCGTGACCCATTCCCCGCCGATAAACAGGCGGTCACGAACCAGCAGGGGCGCGGCGGGCGGCGGGGTGGGCGCAGGGGAAACTTGAGGTTCAGCGGTCATCGCAGGGCTCCTTGGAAGGGGGAAAAGGTGGGGACAGTGAGGAAAGGGCGGCCGGGAAAACTCACTGCGGCGCCCCGGCTTCGGCGGTCAGCCCGGCGCTGTGGTGATGAGGCAGGCCGGAACCCGTTCCGCCGTCTGCACCCTCCATCGCCGCCAGCAGCTTCTCGGCGGTGCGCGAGGCGAGGGCCATGCACGACACCATCGGGTTCACGCCGCTGCAAGTCGGAAAGGCGCTGGTGTCACCGATCCACACGCCCGGCACGTCGTGGAGCTGTCCGTCGGGGTCGGCCACGCTGGTCTGGGGGTCGCTGCCCATGCGCGCCGAGCCCATCTGGTGGGCGCTGAAGACCGTCTGCCCGCCCGCGCCCAGCGGCACCTGCGCCACCTGCCCGATAAAAGCTTCGAGGTCGTCCCCGCGCCGCCAGGGAGCCACGCCGGGGGCGAGCGCGACGATTTCCTCGGCTCCGGCGGCCTCGTGGAGCCGGATGCTCTCGGTCACGCCGCGCCGGAAGTTGCGGGCGTCGAGGTCGTCGGTCAGGGCGTAGGTGTGTACTGCATTGCCCTCGTCATCCACCGTCACCTGCCCGTGTCCCCGGTCCTGCACGATGCTCACGAAGGTCGCCATGCGGTGAAACTTGCTCATCAGGTCGCGGTGCGCCTCGCCGCCGGTCCAGGGCAGGCCCGACGCCATCAACGCAGGCCCGTACTGCACGCCCTCGATGATGAAGCCATGCCCGTTCTCGTGGTCGGCGAACTGCTTGAGAATCCCGCTCTGGGGCGGGCCCCACCACGCCCGCTGGTCCTCGCCGTAAATCCCGGCGACCAGTCCGGCGGGGTGCAGTCGCAGGTACCGACCTGCCGCCGGCCCGCCGATGCCCGAGCGCAGCAGCAGCGCGGGCGTTTCGAGCGCCCCGCACGCGACCACGACCTGCGGCGCCCGCACGGTGATCTGGCGCGTTTCGTCCCCCATCGTCGTCACGGCGCTGACCCCGGCGGCCCGCCCGTCCTCGACGAGCACGCGCTGCGCCCGGGTGCCGACCAGAATCCGCGCCCCGGCCTCAAAGGCGTCTTTCAGGAAGGTGTTCAGGGTGCCCTGCTTGGCGCCGGTCTGGTCCCCGAAGCCCGCGTGCCCCGCCTTGTCGGCGTCGTAGTGCTCGGGGCTGAGGTTCAGGGCGGCCTTGACGAAGGTGTAGCCGAGTTTGTCGGCCCCCTCAACGAGGCGCTGGTGCGGCCCGTTGTGGTCGCTGCACTGCTCGCTGACGCCCATGCGCTCCAGCACCGCGTCGATGTGGCGGTCATAGCCGGGGTCGGCCACGTCGCTCAGGCCGTGCTCGCTCGCCCAGCGCTGGCGAATGTCGTCGCGTGGGGGCACCGAGTTCGACCAGTTGACCGTCGAGCCGCCGCCCAGGTTGGCCCCCGCCACCAGCGTCACGTTGCCGTCGGCGGTGGGGTGGTAGCCGCCCCGGTAGTACAGCGTCTGGTAGGCGGCGAGTTCGCGGCCCTGAAAGTGGGCCTCGTGGTAGTGCCCGCCTGCTTCGAGAACCACCACCCGTTTGCCCGCCTGCGCCAGCCGCGCCGCGATGACTCCGCCGCCCGACCCCGAGCCGACCACCACGGCGTCGGCTTCCAGCACCTCACCGTCTTGCGGAACATACGGCGTGATGGCTGAGTTGCGCTGCGGCGCGGGGCTGCTGAATCCCGCGTACTCGAACTGCGCCCACAGCGGGTTCTGGCCCTGTTCGTCGGTCATGCCGTAGCCGAACAGCAAGGAAAGCTGCCGCAGCGCCCCCAGCCCCGCCGCCGCTTCAGGCGCGATGCCGGAGACCGTGCGGAGCAGCGTTTCGCGCACCGCCTGACTCTGCGCGGCAAAACTGAGCGAGGCGAGCGCGTCGAGCAGCCCCAGCAGCCCGGCGCGGGCCTCGGGGGGCAATTGGGTATTGAGATACCCCTCCAGGGCGAGGTGCACCCCCAGGTCGGACGCCGCCAGCTGCCAGAAGGGAACGTCGCCGCGTCCGGGCAGCGCGGGCAGCACCGTGTCGGCCAGCGCCCGCAGGGTGGCCTGCTGGACTGGGGTTAGTGGAGCCGGGGCCAGTGGTGCTGGAGTCGAGGAGTCGGGAACCGTCATAGGGACCTCCTGGCCGTCCGGAGAGGCGGCGCGACACACCGGCAACAGGGCCAGTAGCCAGGCGCCGGGGCCGGGCGAACACATGATGAAGTTGGGGTGCCCCACTCTAGAAGCGACGGCTGGAGAGCGGCAAGGTAACTGGTTACCGGGCCGACCAGTCAGCGGGTCTTCTGCTTATTGGGCTGCCAGGAGCCGCTGCGCCGCCGCGCCCACCGGCAAAAAGGTCACCAGCCACAGCTCGGGCAGGCCGACGACTTGCAGCCGCAGCACTTCGAGGTGCAGCGGGCCGTGTCCCGGCAGGCTGAGTGCCAGCGGCATCGCCGGGGTGGTGTCGGCGGACGCCTCGACATGCCGCCATAACCGGGGAAAATCGGGCAGGGCGTGCAGCCGCACCAGCAACGCCTGCTGCGCGGGGGTGTGACTGAGGTGCCGCTGTCGCGCTTGAACTGCGCCAGCATGGCGCGCGCCCAGCCCTCCCAGTCGGGCAAGCGGGCGCGCAGGGCCGGGTCGAACACGTCCTCGAGCAGTGAGCCGCCCGCGAGCATCGGCACGCCCAGCACCCCAAACAGCCGTTCGAGCGGCCCGTTGGTATAGCCGACAATCCAGCGGCTGTCGTGCAGCGCCGCCGGGTAGGGCAGCCCGTCCACCAGCTGCCGCGCCAGGGTGTGTGCCGCGTCCCCCGCGTCGCTGAGCGGTTGTTCGAGGTCCGGCCAGCCCGCCGCCGTCAGAAATTCCTGGCGCGCCTCGCCCTGCAACCCCAGCGCCGTGGCGAGCCGCAGCGCCACCGCCCGCGAGGGCCGCTGCCGGGCGCCGCCTTCGAGCTGGCTCACGTAAGGCCGGGTGCAGCGGGCCCGCCGCGCCAGTTCGCTCTGGCTCAGGCCCGCCGCGCCGCGCAGGGTTCCCAGCAGCGCGGCCAGCTCACGGCGCACCGGGGCAGGTGGCGCAGGCGGCGTCATGGGAAGGCAGTCAGCCGGTCGGCGCGGGCCGCCGCCAGTCGTGCGCCGCGAGCGGCTGGGCACTGCCGCCCTGCACCACCTGCACCAGTTCGCTGAGGATGCTCAGGGCGATGCCCGCCGGGGACGACATCCCGAGGTCAAGGCCCGCCGGGGTCCGCACCCGTTCCAGTTGCGCGGCGTCGAGGCCGGTGTCTTCCAGAAAGCGCAGTACCGCGCCCCCCCGGCGGCGGCTGGCGAGCAGCGCRATGTACGGCACGGGCGTCTCCAGCACCCGCCCCAACACCGAGAGTTCGTGCGCGTAGTCGTGAACCAGCAGCACCGCCGCGCTGCGCTCGTCGAGCGGCGGCAGCTCGAGTTCCTGACCGTTCTCCACCGGGTAAAAGGTATGCACGTCCGGCCAGCGCTCGGGGGTCAGCCGCTCGGGGTGGTCGTCGGTAAGGGCCACCCGCATCCCCACCGTGCGGGCAAGGCGGGCGAGTGGGCGGGCCACCGGGCCGGAGCCCACGATGAGCAGCCGGAAGGGGGCCGGCCACACTTCGCGCAGTTGCTCGTCCTCGCCGCTGCCGACGCGCTCGACCCGCTGCTCGCCGGCGCCTTCCGGCAAGGGGGCCAGCACGGTCGGCCCGGGTCGGCCCAGCGGTGTCAGCAGCAGCATCCCCTCACCTGCCTCGCGCCGCCGGGCGGCGGCCTGCCACACGGGGTCGGCGGGCGACATCGGCCAGAGCAGCACCTCGGCCTGCCCGGCGCAGGTCATGCCGAACTCGTAGGCCTCGTCGCTGCCGAGGTCTACCCGGACGCGCTGGCTCCGGCGCTCCCGCCGCACGTCCTCGGCCACCTGCCGCAGCTTGCCGTCGGCGCAGCCGCCCAGCGTGACCGAGCCGCGAATCTCGCCGCCGGGCAAAAACCATGCCCGCCGCCCCAGCGCCTTGCCTGAGCCGCTCGCGTCGATCAGGGTCGCCAGCACCAGTTCGCCTGCTCGGTCCGCACCTTCGGCACTCAGCGCGGCGCAGGTGTACAGAAAATCGTCGAGTGTTTCGTCCATATCCTTGACTCCCCTGGTGCCCTCATCTTCCGCAGTTCGGCCTGCTGCAAAAGCGAGCCAGGCACCGTCCGGCGCTCAGCCCGCCGCGCCCTCGCGCTCGAAGAGGTCGAGCCGGTAGCCCTGCGTCTCATCGCCGTGGCGCTCGCCGTGCAGGTGCCGCAGGCCGTGGCCCACGCGCCGCAGCGCCGCCTCATGCACCGCGTCGCCGGTCTGGGGATAGTCGTGGACGGTGGGCGTCCAGTGAACCAGCAGCAGCGTGCCGCCGGGAGACAGCCGCGCCAGCACGGCGTCCAGCGCCCGCTCCAGGTGGGCGGGGGAGAGGTAATACAGCACCTCCGAGAGCAGCACCAGGTCGAAGGGCCCGGCGGGCAGGTCGTCCGGCAGCCCCCGGCGCTCGAAGTGCACCTGCGGCAGCCCGGCGCAGCGCTGGCGGGCGCGGGCAAGCGCCTTGTCGTTGACATCCGTCGCCACCAGTTCGCGTGTTCGGGGCGCGAGCTGCGCCGTCAGCACGCCGATGGAGCAGCCGACTTCGAGCGCCCGCGCGTACTCGGGCCGGGGCAACGCAGCGAGGGTGCGGGCGTACTTGGCCGCCTCGTAAGGACTCGTCTCGAACTCCCAGGGGTCGTCGCTGGCGCCGTAGACATCGTCGAAATAGCTGGGGGGCAGGGTCATAGCTAGGTGTTAGCGCATGCGGGCGACTGAGACAAATAGGGATGCTTGGGACAAATAAAGCTGGTTGGGACAAAGCGCCGACGCTCAGCCCCACCCGACAGGTGATGCAGAGACGGTCTCCATCCTGAATACTGACAAGATGACCAGAGTCCACCGGCGTGGTTTCGTCACCTATCCTTTGCCCGAAGCGCGGCTGTATCCCTCACACAAGGTGCCCGCCGCGCATCAGGAAGACGCCCTGAAGTCGCTGCGGCGGTGGTCGAGTGCTCAGCGGCAGGTCAGCGGCGGCATTCTGGTCCTGCCCACCGGCGGGGGCAAGACCTTCACGGCCACCCGCTTTCTCACTGAGGGGCCGCTGTCCAGGGGTCACAAGGTCATCTGGCTGGCCCACACCCACCACCTGCTCGATCAGGCGTTCGGGGGCTTCGGGCCGGACGCGGCGGGGCGCTACGAAATCGGTCACGTGGGCGGTGAGCAGCAGCGGCTCACCCTGCGGACCGTGTCGGGCACCCTCGGCCACGGCAAGGTCGCGGAAATCAAGCGCACCGACGACGTGCTCATCATCACGCTGCAAACCCTGGCCCGCGCCCTGAACGCCCGGGTCCACGCGGGCCTGCGCGGCTTTCTGGACGAGGCCCGCCAGACTGGGCTAACCGTCGTGTTCGACGAGTGCCACCACGCGCCCGCCCCCACCTTTCGCAGGTTGATCGAGGGCCTGCGCGGCGCGGTGCCCGAGCTGCACCTGCTGGGGCTGACCGCCACGCCCACCTACACCGACGAGCGCCGACAGGGCCTGCTGAAAAAGCTCTTTCCTCAGGGCATCCTCTATCAGGTCAGCCCGCAGGAGCTGATGCTGGCGGGCATTCTCGCCCGGCCCATCGTCGAGGAACCCGCCACCCACATCAGCCCGGACTTTACTGAGCAGGAGTACCGCGACTGGCAGGGCAGCTACCGCGACCTTCCCGAAAAGGTCATTGCCCACCTCGCCAGCAACCGCGCCCGCAACGCCCTGATTGCCGACACCTACGCCCAGAACCGCGAGCGCTACGGCCAGACCATCATCTTCGCCGACCGCTGGTATCAATGCACGGCGCTGGTCGAGCTGCTGCGTCAGCGGGGCGTGCGTGCCGACGCGATTTTCACCCACCGGGACGCCGACCCCGGCACGGTGGACGTCCGCAACGCCCGCTCGGCAGACGAGAACGAGACGGTGCTGGCCCAGTTCAAACGCGGCGAACTCGACGTGCTGGTCAATATCCGCATGCTGACCGAGGGCACCGATGTGCCGGGCGCCCAGACGGTGTTTCTGACCCGGCAGACCACCAGCCGCATCCTGCTGACCCAGATGGTCGGGCGGGCGCTGCGGGGCCCGAAATTCGGCGGGACTGAGGAGGCCTACGTGGTGTCCTTTATCGACGACTGGAAGCAGCACATCAACTGGGCGCGCTGGGACGACCTGCTCAGTCAGGAGGTGGACGACCAGACCCGCGAGGCGGCGCCAAGGTTGCCCGTCGAACTCGTCAGCATCGACCTCATCGCCCACCTCGCCCGCGAACTCGACCCGCAGGACCTGGTGGAGGTGCCCTTCCTGACCCTGCTGCCGCTCGGCTGGTACGTCGTGAGCTACGACGCCGCCGTCCAGCCCAGGGTAGAGGCCACCCCGGAAGACGAAAACGCCGAGCAGGCCGAACCGGGCGACGATATCGAGACGGTGCGCCAGCTCATTCCGGTCTACAGCCAGGACCAGGCGAGCTACCTGCGGATGTTTCAGGAACTCGACCAGGTGCGGCTCGACGACTTCGGAGAGGTTGAACTCGGCGAGGCCGCCCAGCAAAACGTGCGGGGCTGGGTGCAGGCGTATTTCGCGGCGGGCGAACGGCTGACCCGCCTGCAAGACGACGTGCAGTCGGTGGTGCGTCACCGCGCCATCAACGGGAGCTGGCCGGCCTTCACCCCCTTCGAGGCCCGTAAAAACCACGACATTGACGCCCTGGCGCAACGCCTCGCCTTCGACGAACAGTTGTCGCGGGTGGCGGAAAACGCGGCCTTGCGCCAGGAATTCAGCGATGAGGGCCGACTCTGGGGAACGCTGTACCGCAACTACGACCAGTTCAAGCGCCAGTACGACGCCAGCGTGAATCGCCTGCTGTACCTGCGCGAAAACCCCGAACTCGTGCCGGTGCTCGGTGACGGAGAGGACGACTTTCAGCCCGCCGAGGTGTCGGCTGAGGTCAAGAAAGCCATTCGCAAGCGTGACCGCGTGTGCCTGTGCTGCGGCAAGCGGACCCAGTTGCAGGTGGATCACATTCAGTCGCGCTATGCGGGCGGCACGCACGACCTCGACAACCTGCAACTGCTGTGCCAGGTCTGTAACAACCTCAAGGGCACCCGCGAAATGAACTTCCGGCAGCACGTTTCGCCGCTCACTTCGGGCGCGCAGGTGCAGGTTAACGCCGACCTGCTGTTCCGGCGCACCGCCGTTCGGGCCGAAGACAATCTGTTTACCCTGCTGTGCCGCAACGTCAATATGGGCCTGGAATGCCACGCCGTGGCAGACGTGCGTTATGTCGCAGCGACCAAGCGGCGCCCAGCCCACTGTGAAATCGCGTTGTATGAGGGCAACGACCCGGCCTGGGTCCAGCCCCTGCTCGACCGGGCGTTTACCCTCTGGAAGCGCGACAACCCGAACTTCGCGCAGACGTTCGCCGATTCGGCGCAGATTGTCGGTGTCCGGCCTTTACCGGAAAAGTAAGCTCTGTAGCGGCTGTTCAGGACGCCCCGCCGTCAAACCGCCGGAAATACCGCTCGGGCCCCGCCAGCGCCCGCGCCACCATCTCCGGCGCAAGGACGAAGCCGTCCGGGTCGTCGGCAATCAGCCCCAGTTGTGTGCGGTGCGAGGCAATGGCGCGGGCTTTGGCATCTCGCCAGTCGCCTACCGCGAAGGTCAATTCCTCGACCTCGTCGGGGCGCGGCCAGTCGGCGTCGGCCCCGCGCTCGGGCAACCAGACGGCATATTCCAGGGCCAGGGTGTCGGAAGGAAGAACGCCGCGCAGCAGGTGCCAGGCGGCGCGGTGGTCAGGGTGCGGGTCGCGTTCCCAGGGCAGCAACACGGTGCCGGGCCGGGCCTGCGCGAATGCTTGCCGCACCTGGGCGCGGGCGGCAGCGGTGAGGTGCTCCCCCAGCGCCCCGTCAGGCAGCCCCAGCGCGACAGTTCGGGCCGGGGGCACACCCAGCACGCTCAGGCCCTCGCGCCACTCTGCCAGCCGCACAGCGCTCAGGCGGGGCCGGGGGTAAGCCTTTGAAGCGGGGTGGGAAAAGCCGCCGTCGGTCAGGAGGAGCGCCCAGACCTCGCGCCCCGCCTCCGCAAGTGCCGCCAGCAGTGCCCCGCAGCCGAGCGCCTCGTCGTCGGGGTGCGGGGCCACCACCCACAGCGGGCCGGACAGCGCGAGCGGGTCGAGAGGCGTCATCTCACTCCCAGTCCCACAGCTCGCTGTCCTCGGTGCTCAGCACGAAGCGGCCCAGGTCGAGGCGCGCCGCGTCGGGCGCAGGTGGCGCAGGTAAAGCCGCAGGTCGCGCAGCAGCCGCTCGGTGGGCGCGGGCGGCAGCAGGCCACGCGCCCCCACCGCCCGCTCCGCCGCCTCGCAGGCGAGCAGGCAGGCGTCCTCGGTCAGCACACGGGCGATGGAGACGTAAGCGAGGGAGCGTTCCAGGTCGCTGCCTTGCGCCGTGTCAAGCTGCCGCTGTGCCCGCAACACCGTCTGCCACGCGCCTTCCAGTCGGGCCGCGACCTCGGCGAAACGCAGGCGCTGCACGTCGTCGTGCTGCCGCCCCAGCCGCTGCAAGGTGGCCCGCGCCGCGTCCAGCACCGCGTCCGCCCCGCCGAGCTGCGCGGCGAGAAACCGCAGGGCGCCGCCGCTGAAGTCCGGTTGCCGGTAGTAGTCGCCCGGCTGACCAATGATGTCTTTCACGCCTACACGCAGCCCCCCGAGGTCCACCCGCTCGCTGACCGTTGCCCGCATCCCGGCAGGCTGCCAGAAAGACGGGTCGAAGCGCTCCGGCGCGGGCGCCCCCGGCAGCAGCACCATCACCCGGCCCGCGTCTGTCTCGGCGGGGCACAGTGCGCGGGTCACGTGCCCGGCGCCTGACGCGAAGGTCTTGTGGCCGCTCAGCACACCGCCGCTGCCTTCCGAATTGTGAGGCAGCCGCACCCCCGGCGCTTCCTCGGTGTTCCAGACGCCGAAGAGTTCCCCGGCCTGCGCGTCTGAGGCGGCCCGTTGCCGCTGCTCAGGCGTGCCGAAGCGCAGCACGAGGTCGAGGGCGTTGACGTGCCCCTCGTATAGCCGCGCAACCGGCAGGCTCAGCCGCCCCAGCCGCCGCAGCAGGGGCACACGGTCATGGGTGCCTAGCCCACCGCCGCCGAGGGCCGCAGGCAAAGTAGCCACCAGCAGACCAGCTTCCTGCAAAGCCGCAAACGCCGCCACTGGGAAAGCCCGCACGGCGTCAGCTGCGGAGCTTCGGCCTGCACCACTGGCGCCAGAGCGTCGAGCCGGGCCAGTGCCTCGGCCAGCGTGCGCGGCGGTGTGGGGAAAGCCGCCTGCGTCTCAGCCACAGTCGCTTCGGCGCGGCCCCAGTCCCACGTTTGAGCCTGCCGCAGCGCTTCCCATAACACGGGGTCGGCGGGCCGCTCGCCCTGCGCGTCGGGGTAGTCCCACAGCCCGTTGTGGCAGTGGCGGTCGTCGTCCCAGCCGGGGTGGTTGACGATGGGATAGAGGCACACCCCCTCCACCGGCACCCCGTCGCGGCGGGCATCAAGCGCGGCCCCAGCCACGTAGCTCAGCCACTCGCCGCGCTCGGCGTTCTCGGTGCCGGTCTCCGCGATCAGCAGGGGCCGCCCGTAGCGCTGCGCTGCGGCGCTCAGCAGCTCGGGTAGGGGCCGGTGTGCCGGATGGCCCGGCAACAGCGTTTCGCGCGGTTCCTCGTTTTCGTGGTGGCGCCACTGGTTGTAGGGGTAATAATTGACGCCGATCACGTCCAAGTAGCGCTCATGGCCGCCGAGGTCGGGCCGCAGCCGCCCGCTCAGCATGTCGAGCGCCTCGAACTGCGCTTCGTGCAGCTCGCGGGCGCGCTTTTCCTGCCAGGGGCGCTCGGGGTGATGGTCCACCACGATCAGCGGCTCGGCGTGTACGAATCGCACCGCCGGGTCCATCTCCCGCGCCGCGTCCATGGCCGAGATGGCCGCGCGCACGAGCTGCGCCTTGAGCTCCTCACCCCGGTCCCGGACAAAGGGGTTGAGGTAGCCCACCTCGCCCCCGCCCCACGCCAGAAAGGAAATCTCGTTGACCGGGCACAGCCACAGCGTGCCGGGCGTCTCGGCCCGCAAAAACTGCGTGGCGGCGCGGGCAAAGCGGGCAAACACAGCCGGAAACTCTGGCGCGAAGAGGTCCACGAAATCGGGAAACCCGTAGTGCAGCAGGTCCCAGATGACGCTCACGCCCTGCTCGCGGGCCGCCCGGACCTGAGCACGGGCACTGGAAAAGTCGTATTCGCCGGGCGAGCGCTCGATCAGGTGCCAGCGCAGCCCGTCGCGGGCGCCCGCAATGCCCACCGCCCGCAGTCGGGCGTAGTCCTGCGCGGCGAAGTGGTCGTGCCGGGTGGCGTCAATCACGTCGATGCGGCGCCCCGAGGGCCGGCGGTGGCTGCTGCACTCGAAGCCGCCGAGAAAAAAGCTGGGAAAGAGCGGTGAGTCCGGCGCCGCCCCCCGGCCCTGGGCTGCCGACGCGGAAAGCTCCGGTGAAAAGGCACACATGCGCCCTACCCTGCCACGCGCCTGTCAGCCGTTCGGCATGCCAGTAGACAAACTAGAGCATTTGACAAAAAGATGGCACAGCTTTTTGGCGAGCGGAGCGAGTACAAAATACCGAGCAGAACGGACTTGCAAAGCTGCGAAGCAGAGAATGGAGCGGGTGGCGGTGCTGTTCCGACGCACGCGTAATTCGGAGAACTGCTCTAAATGACGTGAGTGCCGCCTGAGCAGGCCACAGCACAAGCAAAAAAGAAGCCGAGCACGCGGCCCAGCCTCCTTCCTCACCTCGACTTCAGCGCTTCGCCAGCCAGGACTTCGCCACCGCCGCCGCGCTCTCGCCGCCCACGGCGATGCGGCCATTGAGCTGCGCGAGGGTGCCTGCGTCGAGCTTGGCGAAAATCGGGTTCATGATCTTGGCGATGTCGGGGTACTTCTGCGCCACGCTCTGGCGCACGGTCAGCGCGGGCTGGTACACGGCCACCGCGCCCTTGGGGTCGCTGAGTGCCACCAGCCCCAGCGCACCGATGGCGCCGTCGGTCCCGTAGGCCATCGCCGCGTTCACGCCGCTGGTGCCCTGCGCCGCCGCCGTTTCGGTCTGGGTGGTGTTGCCGCCAGGGACGATGACGAGTTGCGCGGGCGAGAGCTTGAAGCCGTAGGCCTTTTCAAACGCCTTGAGCGCGTCGTCACGGTCCACGAATTCCTGGCTGGCAGCCAGCTTGACCGGCTTGCCCGAGTTCACGTAGCGGGCGAAATCGGCCATCGTCTTCAGGTTGTTCGCCTGCGCCAGCTTGCTCGGCACCGCCACCGCCCAGGTGTTGTTGGCGGGGGCGCGCGACAGCCACACGACCTTGTTCACCTTGAGGTCGAGCGCCTTGACGGTGGTGTAGGCCTTCACCGCGTCGCGGCTCACCTTGGGATCGATCTTTTGCCCGGCCTCGGTCAGCAGGTAAATGGCGCTGCCGGTGTACTCGGGGTACAGGTCGATTTCGCCTTGCAGCAGCGCCTTGCGGACCACGTTGGTGGCACCGGTAGAGCACTTGTCGTTCACCTTGAAACCACCGCGCTCCAGCGCCTGCTTGGTGATCTGGCACAGCAAGGCGCCCTCGGTGTCGATCTTGCTGCCCACCGTAACGGTTTTCTGGGCGAGCGCGGTGGGCAGGAGCAACAGGGCGGACAGGGTCAGCAGTCGGTTCATGGAAGCCTCCAAAAGGCGGGGGAAAAAGCGAAAACATTGGACCGGCAGAGCTTTATCCGACCTCTGCCGACCCGGCGTCAACCTCTCCACCCTACCGCCCGGCGCCCGGCGACTGTGTTCGACGCCGCACACTGCCAGCGTCAGATAAAGGCGCGGCCAAGAGTCCCTCATGCCGCACGCCCGGCCAGCAACCGACAGTGGGGCCATGCCGACCCCTGCCCCTGCACTGGCCTCCGCGCCGGCCCCTGTGCTGGGCGTGCTTCCTCGGACCCTGGTGCGTCCGGTGTTGGTGCTGGCCGGCGTGCTGGGGCTGCTCGCCTGCGCGCTGGGCTGGGTCAACTTTCGCCCCAACCGGCTGGTGCTGGGCGAGGGCCGCACCCTGGCCGCGCTCGCCTTGCCGCTGTGGTGGGCACTGCCGGCGGCCTGGGCCGCGCTGCTTGCCAGTGGCTGGCTGCCGGCCCGCTGGCAACGGGTGCTGGCGCCGCTGCTGTACGTGGTGGCCGCCTACGCCGTGAGCTGGCTGCTCGGCGCGGCGGCGGCTTCGCTCGTCAGCGAGGACAACCCCTTCGCGCGGGTGTCGCCCGCCGCTGGACTGTGGCTGAGCATCGCCGCGCTCTACATCGGGGGTTTCGCCGTGAGCCGGGTGTGGCGCCCCGCGGGGGTGGCCGGGGCGCTCGCCTTCGCTGTGCCGCCACTGCTCGGCAAGTGGAACACCCTGGGGCTGGTGCAGGAATACCGCAACGTGGCCGACACCTTCTGGCCGCAGCTCGGCACCCACGCGGCGCTCAGCGTCATCGCGCTCCTTCTCGCCGCGCTGCTCGGCCTGCCGCTCGGCATTGCGGCGGCCCGCAATACGCGGCTGGCGGGTGGCGTCCTGGGCTTTGCCAGTTTCTTGCAGACGATTCCCAGCGTCGCGCTGTTCGGTCTGCTGCTGCCGGTCTTTTCGGCGCTGGGCCGGGGCGTGAGCGTGGGCGCCTTTCTGGCGTGGTCGGGCGCCGCCCTGCTGCTGGGCCTCGCGCTGACGCGGGTGCGGCGGCTGGCGCTGCCGGGCGGCCTGCTCGCGCTGCTCGGGGCTCAGGCCTTGCTGCTGCTCGCCGGGCTGGGGCTGCTGCAAGTGCTGCAAGGCGCATGGTTCGGCGGCGACGGCCTCAGCCGGGACGCCTTCTCGCTCTCGGCCCCGCTGGCGAGTTGGGGCGTGCGCGGCATCGGGGCGGCCCCGGCGCTCTTCGCCCTCACGCTCTACGCGCTGCTACCCATCGTCGTCAACACCTTCGTGGGGCTGCGCGGCGTGCCCCCCGGCATTCCCGACGCGGCGCGGGGCCTGGGCATGACCCCGGCGCAGGTGCTGTGGCGCGCCGAGCTGCCGGTGGCGCTGCCCTACATCTTCGAGGGGTTGCGCAGCGCTCTGGTTCTCACTTTCGGCATCACCACTATCGCCGCGCTGATTGGGGCGGGCGGGCTGGGCTTTTTTATTCAGCGCGGGGTGGAGGGCAACGTGCCCGACCTCGTGCTGCTCGGCGCCCTGCCCATCGTCCTGATTGCTCTGCTGCTCAGCGAGGGCCTGCGCCTGCTCGCCGGCTGGCTCACGCCCAGGGGCCTCAGAGCCGAGGGAGGAGAGGAATAAGATGAAAAGTTCGCTCTGGTCCGTGTTTTTTATACCTCTCTCCTCCATAACTTCCTCCTCCCATGATTGAATTCCAGAACGTCATCAAGAGCTTCGGCGGCCCCGCCGTCTTGCAAGACATTTCGCTGACGGTGCCGACCGGCGAACTCGTGATTCTGATCGGGCCGTCGGGCTGCGGCAAAAGCACGCTGCTGCGGCTGGTCAACCGGCTGCTGGAACCGACCTCGGGCGACATCCGGGTGGGCGGGGTCAGCGTGCTGGAACAGGACCCGGTGGCGCTGCGGCGGCGGCTGGGCTACGTGATTCAGAGCGTGGGCCTCTTCCCGCACCTGACCGTGCAGGAAAACGTGGAACTCGTGCCGAGCATCAGCGGCGTGGGTCGGGAAACGCGGGCGGCGCGGGCGCTGGAGCTGCTGTCGCTGATGGGCCTGGAGCCGGGGCAGTACGCCGGGCGCTATCCCCGGCAGCTCTCCGGCGGGCAGCAACAGCGGGTGGGCATTGCCCGCGCCCTTGCCGCCGATCCCGAATACTTGCTGATGGACGAACCGTTCTCGGCGCTCGACCCCATCACCCGCGCCCGCTTGCAGGAGCAGTTTCTGACGCTGAAACGTGAAATCGGCAAAACCATCGTCTTCGTCACCCACGACGTGGACGAAGCCGTGCGCCTCGGCGACCGTATCTGCGTGCTCGGCAACGGGACCGTGCAGCAGTACGCCGCGCCGGAGGAGATTCTTCGTCACCCCGCGAACGACTTCGTGGCGAGCTTCGTGGGCGAGGGCCGCGAACTGCGGAGTCTGAGCCTGCGCCCGGTCAGTGCGCTGATGCGGCCTGGGGCAGGCGACGGTCAGGCACTCGGCACCGTCGCCGCCGACCTGCCCGCCGACCAGGCCCTCTCGCGGCTGCTCGGCGCGGGCAACCGCACGCTGAACGTGGTGGACTCGGGCGGCGCGGTGGTGGGCACGCTGAGCCTCGCGGACTTCGGGGCGGCATGACCCGCTGGCTGCCGCTGCTGGGTCCGCTGGCCGGCTGGCTGGCCTTCTTCGTGCTGGTTGCGGCGCAGCAGGGCTGGAAAACGGTGCTCTCGCGCCTCTTTCCCCAGGTCAGCACCCCCATCTACGAGCGCGATACGCTGCTCGCGCTGACACTGCAACATCTGCAACTCACCGGGCTCTCTATGGCGCTGGTGCTACTCGTCGGCCTGTCGCTCGGCATCTGGGCGACCCGGCGGCGCGGTCAGCCCTTTTTGCCGCTGGTGAACAACCTGACGACGGTGGGGCAAACGTTTCCCCCGGTGGCCGTGCTGTTTCTGGCCCTGCCGATTCTGGGCTTCGGCCCCCGCGCCGCGATTCTGGCGCTGTTCGCCTATGCACTGCTGCCAGTGACACGCGGCGTGATTCTGGGCCTGCAAAGCGTCCCCGAAAATGTGCAGGACGCCGCCCGTGGCCTGGGCCTCAGCGAACGCGAGCGGCTGTGGCGCCTGGAATGGCCCACCGCGCTGCCTTCGACCCTGGCGGGCATCCGCACCGCGCTGGTGCTGACGGTGGCAACGGCCACGCTGGCCCCGCTGGTCGGCACCGGCGGGCTGGGCGTGCCGATTATCGCCGGACTGGGCGCCGACAACCTCGCTCTGATTCTGGAAGGCGCGGTGCCGGTGGCGCTGCTGGCCCTGCTGTGCGACTGGACCTTGCGGGTGCTGGAGCGCGGGCTGACACCCTGGGCAGCGGGCGAATAGCTCAAGAGTCGGCGGGGCAGGCCCAGAACTGATTGCTGTGTTCAGGGCCTGCCAGAGTGTGTTTAGAACATTTAACAAAATAATGCGTTCTGGTTTTGACCCTCTACCTTGATGGGAGAGGGCCTGCCGAAGGCAGGGGTGAGGGTGTCTTTTTTCTGCCAAATGCTCTAGAGCGTTGCCGTATCCAACGACTGCCGTTCGCGGCGCGCCAGCTTGGAGCAGCGCCAGAAATTCAAAAAGGCTTCGATCTGGTCCACGAATTCGCTGAAGCCGGTGGCCTTGACCATGTACGAGGTGGCGTGCAGGTTATACGCCTGCTCGATCTGGTCGGGGGCATCCGAGGTGGAGAGCACGACCACTGGAATATGACGCAGCTCGGGGTCGGATTTGATGGCGCGAATCACGTCCAGGCCCGTCATGCTCGGCATGTTGAGGTCGGTGATGACCACGTCGGGCAGGGCATAATTGGGGTCTTTGAGATGGCTGATGGCTTCGTTGCCGCTGGAGCAGGAGGCGACGTTGACCCAGTCTTCGTGGGATTCGAAGACTTCGCGGGCCAGCATCAGGTCCGCGGGGTTGTCGTCGACCAGCAAAATAGAAAGCGACTGAGGCATCATTTTCAGTGTAGAGCGTCTTTGCCCCGCTTATGCCCCGGTCCTCACATTCAGGGCCGGCCCAGACGGCGCCGCGCCCCCACGCTCAGCGCCGCGCACGCGAGCGGCAGGGCGCTGCGGGTGCCGCCCAGCACCGCACTCAGCGCGAGGCCGCCCAGCGCCAGTTGCCGGGACCGCTGTACCCTCTCAGTGGAGATGGTCTGGTCGCCCCGGTCGGTTTCGGTGGTCACGTCCTCGGGTTCAAGCAGGCTGGGGGCCAGCAGCAGAGCGCCCGCGATGGCCGCGCTGCCGAGCGACTGTCGCCCGCCTTCCCGCGTCGCTGCGATGGTCGGCAACAGCGCCGCGAGCAGGGCTGCCGGACCACTGACCGCGCTCTGGGGCGCCAGGTCGTCGCCCTGCTGACTCGACAGGGCCAGCGCCGCGCCGGGCAGCAAGGCCGCTGCTTTTTGCCCCGCTCCGGCACACATGGCCGCCGCCGCGCCGAGTGCCGCTTCGTCGCCTGCTGTGGCCGCCGCGCCGGTGGTCGCACTCAGGGTCCGCACGCTGCTCAGCGCGGTAAACGCCGCGAGCACCTCGCTCAGCACCGCCGCGTCGCTGTTGTCCTCGCTCAGCAGCGAAAGCGCCAGGGTGAGCGGCAGCGCGGCGTTGGCGGTGACGGCATGGTCCGGGTCGAGTTCCCGCGCGCATGCCCAGGCCGCAAAGGCACTCAGGCCCGTGCCCGCGCTCCCCACCCACGAGCGCCCCCGCAGCCGCCCGAGCGCCACGCCGCCCAGCAGTCCCAGCATCGCCCAGCGGTTGGACGGGTACGAGAGGTCAATGGTGCGCGGCAAAGCGGCGGGCAACAGTCCCGATGAAGATGCAGAAGTCATGTGCTCAGCGTAGAAGCTGCGATTCGCTTTTGGGGACAGGCCAGCTCAAGACAACGTTGGGGTTTGCGTCGGAAATGGAGGCGAGGACGAGCTCCTTTTCACGGATCAAAGCTGCTTTTCCAGCTTGTTTAATACCTTCGGACCATCAAAGAAAAAACCGCGTGCAGGACGCGGTATCATGTGCTCTTTGTAACGACTCGGGCTTACTTCTTTTTCAGGCTCTTCTGCTTGCGCGAGTTGCCGAGCTGTTGCCCACGGTTGTATTTGGATTCCATGCTGCGGCGGGTTTCTTCCACCAGCGCCTTGAAATCGACTTCGCCCGCTTCCACTGCTTCCAGGCTGAGCACCACTTTGGAGTTGCCGCCGCGAGTATTGATCTTGCCCAGGTCTTCGCTGGCCTGCTTGATCCACTTGTCGCTCTTGGGCGTCACTTGAAACACCATGTCGCGGGTATCACGTTCATAGCTGCCTTCAGCGCCGCGGCGATGGTACTGCTTGGGCAGGGTAAAACGTTCCTTGAGTTCGATGGCGTCAATATCACCCTCACGCACAGCGTTGCGAAACATCTTCACAAAGCGGTCGCTCTGCTGAGGGTTTTCAAGTTCCATCACAACTTCACTGAGTTTCCTGAATTCCATGCGGGCAATGTAACATGCGCCAGCTCCGTTCGTGTCATTGGGCTGGCCTTAAGATGTCAGGGGCTGGCACGCTGTCAAAAGCTCTCTACTTTTGTTACCCGGCGAATCTTTTTTGCCCTCGATTAATGACAAAACGAAAATGGCAGCTTCGTTGCCAAAGTTCAATCGAGAGACGCTTGCTTTTCCTGCTCCTGAATCTGTGTTTTGATGCCGGCCAGCATCAGTTCGAGGGCCACCTCAAAAAAATCGTCCTCGTTTTCTGAGGCGGCGGGCATCGGCAAACTCAGCGCGAGGGGAAAGCGCTCGGGCTGCCGCTCGGCGAAGGCTCGGCGCTGGGCGAAGGCGCTGGGGGCGAAGTTGCCGTTGAGTTCGGCGTAGCAGAAGCCGACCATGAAAATCACCAGAACACTGCCGTACTTGGTGATGACCTCTTCGGGCAGCCCGACCTGACGCAGCAGCCGGTACAGCGACTCGTACACGTCGAGTTCCTCTCTGCTCACGCGGTGGCCGCGAAAGTAATAGCCGATAAAACTGGCGTGCCGCACCATGCTGCGCCTCAGGCTGTGGGCCAGCCGGCTGAAGCGCTCCTGCCAGCTGCCTTCGTTGAGGTCGGGCAGCTCCAGCTCACGCAAAATCTCGCTGTAGACGCCCTGGAGCAGGTCTTCTTTGGTGGGAAAGTAGTGGTAGAGGCTCTTGGGGCTGACGCCCAGTTCGGCAGCCAGTTTGCGGATGCTCAGGCCGTCGAGCCCGTCGCGGTGCAGCGTATCCAGAGCCTGACGAGTGATTTTCTCGGCGCTCAGCAAGGGGGCGCCGGCAGGAGGACGTGCCATGTCCACTAATTTACCACACAGTGTTGAATAAATCTTAACCCATCCTTACCTTAACAGCAGAAGAGGCGTCTGGGACGCTGAATTCGGCAAATTCGGGCAAGAATGCGCCGCCTTGACGCGCCTCCGAGTGTGGAGTAGGTTGGGTTTGTTACACGGTGTGTGGTTAGCGAAACTGCGGCCCACACCCAGTCGTTCACCGGCTGCTTTCGTGGAGCCGCCCGGTGAACTTGCCTCCCTTCCACGTGGTGCAAGACAGGAGAGCAGCATGAGCATCAAGACAGTTACGGTGTGCGGCAGCGGCGTTCTCGGTTCGCAAATCGCTTTTCAGACCGCTTTTCACGGCTTCGACGTTCACCTCTACGACATCAACGACGCCGCCATCGCCAAGGCCCGCGAAACGCTCGGCAAGTTGCAGGCCCGCTACCAGCAGGACCTGAAGGTGGACGCCCAGCAGACCGGCGACGCCTTTGCGCGCATCAGCTTTTTCACCGACATTGCCGAAGCCGTCAAGGGTGTGGACCTCGTTATCGAAGCCATTCCTGAGAACATGGACATCAAGCGCAAGTTCTACAACCAGCTAGGTGAGGTGGCTGACCCGAACACCATCTTCGCCACCAACTCCAGCACCTTGCTGCCCAGCCAGTTCATGGAAGAAACCGGGCGCCCCGAGAAGTTCCTGGCGCTGCACTTCGCCAACGAAATCTGGAAGTTCAACACCGCCGAAATCATGCGCACGCCCAGGACCGATGACGCCGTGTTCGACACGGTGGTGCAGTTCGCCAAGGACATCGGCATGGTGGCGCTGCCCATGTACAAGGAGCAGGCCGGCTACATCCTGAATACGCTGCTGGTGCCGCTGCTGGGCGCCGCGCTGGAACTGGTCGTCAAGGGCATCGCCGACCCGCAGACGGTGGACAAGACCTGGATGATCGCGACCGGCGCGCCGCGTGGGCCGTTCGCCTTCCTGGACGTGATCGGCTTGACCACGCCCTACAACATCAACATGGCGAGCGCCGAGACCAATCCCGGCAGCGCCGCCGCCGCCAAATACATCAAGGAAAACTACATCGACAAGGGCAAATTGGGCACCGCGACCGGCGAGGGCTTTTACAAGTACCCCAATCCGGCCTTCGAGAGCGCCGACTTCCTGAAATAACCCCTGCGTTTCCTACAAGAAGTCCAAGTCACACCCAAGTCACCCAAGGGTAGGTTGAGGGCGCGGAACGTCTCCGCCCCTCACTGCCAAAGGAGATTGATCATGAGTCAGAACCAGAAATCCAGTGATACCGGTGACAAATCGGCCAGCGAACGCTTGGCGGCGCTGAAGCTGGCGCTCCAGAACGACCTGCGCGACGCGCCCATCATGGCGAAAGTGGCGCTGGAAAACCTGTTCAACCGCGACGATTCCGATTCCGGACCCGCGGTGAAGTCGGCAGGTCGCGTGGGCCGTCAGCAGGGCAAGGTCTCCGAGCTGACCGCCATGGCCGACCTGAAACCCGGCGGCGCGGATCACCTGCGGCGCATTCTGGAACTGATCGGCGGCAACATGTCGGGCGCTCGCAAGGTCGGCACCGTGCATGACATGCGCTTCGTGATTTTCGACGACGACAAGAAAATCCTGTTCTGCACCGCCTACGACGGCGACTGGGACACCTACATCGAGGACTTTGCTACCAAGATTCCCGACCTGATGGACCTGCTGTTCGCCAACGTGGAAGGCTGGCCCGGCATCCACTCGCCCGAAGTCAAGGACTTTATCGCCAGCCACCAGCTCACCGCCGACGGCTGGTACGTGGACGCGCCCTACCTGACGGTGGTCGAAACCCGCCGCGTACAGGAAAACCAGCAGGCGCTCGAAACCTTTATGGACGAGTACAGCAAGACGGCCAAGCCGGTAGACGACATGAGCGAAGCCGAACTGCGCGCAAGCCAGAAGAAGCTTCAGGAGTTCTTGCAGAAGGTAGGGACCGCCAGCAGCGGGGTTGCCTGAGATGACGCTGTTCAAAAAGCTGCGTGAGCTGGTTCATCACAACGACAAGATCGACCTCGATCTGGACGATATTCAGGCGACCGTCTTGCGCGAGCGGCCCGAGCCCTACTACGGCACCCATGCCATGGTGCGCTTCGACACGGCGGAAGGCGGGCGCGAGCTCCTGAAGCGCCTGCTGCCGCACATCGCCTCCGCCGAGAAGTGGTGGGACGTGAAATATGCCTGGACCGCCGCCGCCATCAGCTACGAAGGGCTGAAAAAGCTGGGCGTGCCGCAAGACTCGCTCGACAGCTTTCCCGAGTCGTTCAAAGTGGGAATGGCAGGCCGCGCTGAGCACCTCTTCGATGTGGGCGAGAACGATCCCAAGCACTGGGAAAAGCCCTTCGGCACCGGACAGGTTCACCTCGCGCTGACCATTTTCGCTGAGAAC
This sequence comes from Deinococcus radiodurans R1 = ATCC 13939 = DSM 20539, assembly GCF_000008565.1. Lineage (GTDB taxonomy): Bacteria > Deinococcota > Deinococci > Deinococcales > Deinococcaceae > Deinococcus > Deinococcus radiodurans. The sequence continues at coordinate 144,612 of NC_001264.1, forward strand.
GAAGAGAACTGGCAAAAGGCCCTGGTCATCGCCGAGCACGAGCTTGAGGCGACCAAAGGTGTGACCTTGCTGATGCGCGAGGATTTCGGCGCGCAGCCCGACAGCCGCAACTCGCTGGGCTACAAGGACATGATCAGCAACCCGGCCATCGAGGGCAGCGGCATCAAACCATTCCCTGGGCAGGGGCCGGCCATCAAACCCGGCGAGTTCGTTCTAGGTTATCCCGGCGAAGCGGGCGTACCTTTGGGGATGCCCAAGCCCGAGGTGCTGGGGAAAAACGGCACCTTCGTGGCGCTGCGCAAGTACCACACCAACGCGGGCAGCTTCAACCGTTACCTCAAGGAAAATGCCGAGTACACCGGCGGCGACGCCGAGCTCTTGGCCGCCAAACTGGTCGGACGCTGGCGCAGCGGCGCGCCCCTGACGTTGGCTCCCAAGGAAGACGACCCCGAGCTGGGCCACGACCCCAACCGCAACAACGACTTCACCTACAAAAACGACCCGGAAGGGTTGGAAGTGCCGCTGGGCTCGCATATCCGCCGCATGAACCCGCGTGACACCAAGCTGGAACTGCTCACCGACGTGAACATCCACCGGATTATTCGCCGCGCCACGGCGTATGGCCCCGCCTATGACCCCAAGGCCGACAGCCTGGCGGAAGACAAGGTCGAACGTGGCCTGTACTTCATCTTCATCAGCGCCAAGGCGATGGACACCACCGAGTTCCTGCAAAAGGAATGGATCAACAAGGCGAACTTCATCGGACAGGGCAGCGAGCGCGACCCGATTGTGGGCCTCCAGGACGAAGACCTGACCTTCACCCTGCCCAAAGAGCCGGTGCGCCAGCGCCTGCGCGGGATGGACACGTTCAACGTGCTGCGCGGCGGCGAGTACCTCTTCATGCCCAGCCTCTCGGCGCTGAAGTGGCTGAGTGAACTGAAGTAAAGCCGCTGAAGGTTCAAGCCCATTCAACAACAGGAGGAAGTATGAATTACGTCAAATATACCCCGAACATCGAAGTCAAGCAGCCCAACGAGGACGAGCAGATCGACAAGATTGTCGAGATGATGCACGCGGCCAACGTCAAGGCCTTCGACAAGCACCGCCACGGCATCCGCGACGCGCACGCCAAGCAGCACGGCACGGTGGTCGGCACGCTGGAAATTCCCGAACTGCCTGAGCACCTCGCCCAGGGCCTGTTCGCCAAGCCCGGCAGCTACCCGGTGGTCATCCGGTTTTCCAGCGCGCCCGGCGAACTCAAGGACGACAGCGTGCCGGTACCGCACGGCATGGCCGTCAAGGTGATCGGCGTGCCCGGCAAAAAGATTTTGCCCGACAAGCAGGACGAAGTGACGCAGGACTTCCTGATGGTGACCATGCCGGTCATTCCCTTCGGTGATGTCGAGCAGTACCTGAAGATGCAGAACGTGGTCGCGTTGCAAGACAGCACCTCGGAAGAAGGGCAGCGGGCCTTTGCGGCGCTCGCCCGTGGCGGGCAGAAGGTGCTGGGTCTGCTCGGCATCAGCGACCCCACGCTGGACGGCATCGCTGCCGAGAACGAGCACCTGCTCGGCCAGACCTACCACACCATGGCGGCCATTCGTTACGGCGACTACATCGCCAAAATCAGCGCCGCGCCGCTCTCGCCCGAAGTGAAGGCGCTCGAAGGTCAGATTCTGGACACCAAGAAGAGCCCTTCGGCCCAGCGTGACGCTCTGGTAGACTTTTTCCACAAGCACGGCGCCGAGTACCAGCTGCGCGCCCAGCTGTGCACTGACCTCGAAAAGATGCCGATTGAAGACGCCTCGGTCGAGTGGGACGAAAAGCTCTCGCCCCAGCAGCCGATTGGCCGCCTCATCATTCCGCAGCAGGAAGCCTACAGCCCGGCCCGGCGCGTCTTTTCCGACGACAAGCTGGAGTTCAACCCCTGGCACGCCCTGCCCGAGCACCAGCCGCTCGGCTCCATCATGCGCGTGCGTATCAAGGCCTACGAATCCTCCACGGCCTTCCGTCACGCCATGAACGTGCAGCCGCGCGTGGAACCCAGGGACATCAGCGAAATTCCGCAGTAAGTCCTGGTTAAAGAAGGGCGGGCCACTGAAGTTATCCGGTGGCCCGCCCTCTTCTTTTTTACATTTAGTGCCGTGAGGTCGTGTCGCGGTCCTCGTCGCCGCTGTCGGGCAACTTGGCGGGCGCTGGGGCCTGCGTGTCCGCCGCTTGCGCGACCCGCAGCAGCTCGCCACTGACCAGCTCACCTCGCAGCCGCAGCAAGTCAGGGCGGAAGTAGCGGTCCTCGGTCAGCGTGGGGACGAAGGTGCGGACATATTCATACGCTGCCTGTACGCCGCGTCCCGCCCGCAATTGCTGGAAGTCGAGGCCCTGCGCCGCGCACAGCAGTTCGATGCTCAGGACGGTCTGCACATTCGCCACGATCTGCCGCAGCTGCCGCGCCGCGTGGGCGCCCATGCTGACATGGTCTTCCTGATTGGCACTGGTGGGAATGGAATCCACGCTCGCCGGATGGCTCAACACCTTGTTCTCGCTGACAAGCGCGGCGGACGTGTACTGCGCGATCATGAAACCGCTGTTGAGGCCGCCATTGGGCGTCAGGAACGCCGGCAGGCCCGAGAGCGCCGGGTTGAGCAGTTGCTCGGTGCGCCGCTCGGAAATGCTGCCGAGTTCGGCCACCGCGACCTTGAGCGCGTCGATGGTAACAGCCAGCGGTTGCCCGTGAAAATTGCCGCCGGAAACGACTTCACCCGTCTCGGGAAAAATCAGTGGGTTGTCGGTCACCGAGGCGAACTCAACGGCCAGCACACGCTCGGCCTGCGCTAGCGCGTCCCACGTCGCCCCGTGCACCTGCGGCACCGCCCGCAGCGAGTAGGCGTCCTGCACCTTGCCGTCGCCGGTCAGGTGGCTGGGCGCAATCTCGGAACCGGCCAGAAATTCGCGCAGCTCGGCGGCCACCGCCAGCGCGCCGGGGTGCGGGCGCAGGCCCACCACGTCGGGCTGAAAGGGCCGGTGCGAGCCGTAGCGGGCCTCCACCGTCATGGCGGCGGCGAGGTTTGCCGTCCCCAGCAGCACCTGCGCGTCGTGCAGCGCCAGCGCAAGCAGGCTGCCCATCAGCTGCGTGCCGTTGATAAGGGCCAACCCCTCTTTGGCCTGCAACTGCACCGGACTCAGCCCGAGTTCGGCCAGCACGTCGGCGGCGGGGCGCACCTGTCCCTGATACTCGATGTCGCCCAGTCCGATCAAACCGAGGGCGAGGTGGGCCAGCGGCGCGAGGTCGCCCGACGCGCCCACGCTGCCCTGCGACGGCACGACCGGCAGCGCGTCGGCGTTGAGGAGTGCAAGCAATAGTTCCACCACTTCCACGCGCACGCCCGAATGCCCCAGCGACAGCGACTGCGCCCGCAACAGCAGCATGCCGCGTACCACTTCAGCAGGCAGCGGCTCGCCCATCCCGATGGCGTGCGACACGATCAGGTTGTGCTGAAGCTGCGCGAGTTGAGAACGGTCGATCTGCACGTTCTCGAACTTGCCGAAGCCGGTGTTGACGCCGTAGATGGGCGTGTCGCCCTCCACGATTTGTTCGATGACGGTGCGGGCTCTGGCAATGCGCTCGCGGGCGGCAGCGGACAGCTCGACTTGTTCGCCGTGCCGCACGACGGAAATGAACTGCTCCAGGTTTAAATCTCGGTCCAAAATCATAGTTGAGCTCCTGCCAGATAAACTTCGGCCACCGCGTTGCCGCCCAGCGTATACGCCACCTCGCGCCAGTCTTGGCCGTTCAGCACGAGGAAATCGGCGCGTTGCCCGGCGCTGAGGCTCCCCCGGTCGCTCAGGCCCAGGGCGTACGCGGCGTTGACGGTGCAGGCGCTCAGGGCTTCGGCGGGCGTCAGGAGGCACAGCCGCACCGCGAGCGCCAGCGCGAGTTGCGTGCTGAACAGCGGCGAGGAACCGGGGTTAAGGTCGGTGCCGATGGCGACGATGGCCCCTGAGTCAATGAGTTGTCTTCCGGGCGCGGCGGGCAAGCCGAGGTGCAGCGTCACGCCCGGCAGGATGGTCGCCACTGTTTCGGAGGCAGCCAGGGCGGCAATCTGCGCCGCGCCACTCGCTTCGAGGTGATCCACGCTCAGCGCCCCGACCTCGCACGCCAGTTCAGTGCCGCCGATGGCGTGGAACTGGTCGGCGTGCAGCTTGACCCGCAGCCCGTGCGCCTGGGCCGCCGCGAACATTGTGCGGGTTTCCTCGACGCTAAAGGCTTCTTTTTCGCAGAACACGTCCAGCGCTTCCGCCAGCCCCTCGCGGGCCACCTGCGGAATCAGCTCGGCGCAGACACCCACCACGTACTCGGCGCGGCCCTCTTGCGGCGGAACGTGGATGAGGAGCGTGGGCCGCAGCTCGAACTCGGCTTGCAACTCGCGCACCGCCCGCAGCATCCGCAGTTCGGCGTCAAAGTCGAGGCCATAGCCGCTTTTGACTTCGGTGGTTGTGGCGCCCGAAGCCCGCAGCGAGGCGAGGCGGGGACGGGCCAGCGCGACCAATTCAGCCACGTCCGCCGCAGCGGTGGCCCGCATGGTCGAGCGGATGCCGCCGCCCCGCGCCAGAATTTCTTCGTAGGTCGCGCCCTGCAACTTGGCTTCCCAGTCGCTCAGGCGGTCGCCCGCCCAGACCGCGTGGGTGTGCGGGTCAACGAGGCCCGGCACAACGGCCCGCCCGCCGAGATCGTGGACATGGGTAGCGGTTGGGGCTGCGGCGCGGGGGCCGACCCACTGAATCACGCCACCCCGCACGAGCAGAGCCGCGTCCTCAATGATGTGAAGGTCGCCCATCGCCGCGCCGCGCTGGGGGCCGGGCCGGGGCGTGGCGAGCTGGGAAATTCCGGTGTAAAGCGTCTCAGACATGGTCGAACACCTCGCACAGCGTCTCCATCACCAGCCGCGCCATTAGCAGTTCGCTGCGGCCCGTCGGGTCGAGGTTGGGGGCGAGTTCGACCAAATCGAGGCCCACCACCGTATTATTCGCCGCCGCTGCCGCCAGAATCTTCATGCCCTGCGCGTAGGTCAGGCCGTCGGGCTCGGGGCTGGACGTGCCGGGAATCACGGCGGGGTCGAAGCCGTCCACGTCCACCGAGAAATACACGTTCTGGCCGCGTGGCAGCTGGGCCAGCACGCCCGCGAGGTCGGCGGTCACGTCGTCCATCGGAATGATTGTGTGGCCCCGCGCCCGCGCCGCCGCCACCGCCTCCGGGTCGAAGCGCAGCCCGCGCAGGCCGACGGTGGTGATGTGGACGAGGTTGGGCAGGGCTTCGCAGGCGCGGCGAAAGGGGCTGGAGTTGCTCCATTTCGTGTCGTTGCGGGTGTCGGTGAAGTCGAGGTGCGCGTCGAGCTGCACGACGTGAAGGTCGGGCACGTCGGCAAAAGCGCGCAGCAGCGGATAACTCACCGAGTGGTCGCCGCCGAGAAACACCGGCACCCGGCAGCGCCCCCGCACCTGCCGCGCCGCCTCGGTGATGCGGTCGTGGGCGAGTTGGGGTTCAAGCGAGGGCAAAATCACGTCGCCCGCATCGGCAAAAGTCACGCCCTGCAAGCGGGTTTTGCCGTCCAGACCGGTGAAGGGGGGCACGCTGCGCAGACTCGCCTCCCGCAGCGCACGCGGGGCGAAACGGGCGCCGGGGCGAAAGCCGAGGGCGATGTCGAAGGGGACGCCGAGGGCGGCCACGTCCGCCTGCCAGTCGCCGTCCGGTTGCACCAGCGGGGCGCGGGCGAAGGTCGGAATGCCGCCGTAGGGCAGGTGGGCCGGCCCGCTCATGGGGTCACGCCCGTTTCGACCCAGCCGCGCAGGGTGTTCCAGGCCTGCGCCGTCTGCCCAGGCGTAAAGCCGCAGTGCGCCGTCGCTTGAAAGCCCAGCGCTTTGGTCGGAAAGCGGGTCGTGGCGGTGGGCACCAGTGCCTGCGCGAGCTGGGCGCTGTTGCCCGCCGACGCCACTATGGAACGCAGCCAGCCCTCATGCTCGGTGGGCACCAGTGGGTCGTAAGCGTTATGGAGGGTGTACAGCTTGCCGGTGAAGTGGCCGCTCGGCGTCCAGCGTTCCTGCACCCGTGCCAGGGCCTGTGGGTCGGCGGCGTACCGCTGAATCTTGCGGTTCAGCTCAGCATTTTCGGCGTCGCTGAGCAGCGGGCTGTGGTAGACGGTCGCGCGGTTGTCCACGAACACGCCGCCCGCCTGCGCCCAGAAATCCTCGGCGCCCGTGAGCTGGGTCAGCAGCACCGAGCCGAGGGTGCCGATGTCGCTCTGCGCCTGCACGCCCGGCACCGCGCTCGCCGTGCGCCGGATGATCAGGTCGGCCTCGCCGCCGGGCCGCAGCACCGCCGCCGAGTAGAGCCGCAGCAGCGTCAGGCCAATCTTGTTGACGCTGCCCCCCGCGTTGCGCGTCACGTCCTTCACGCCGGGCAACTCGTAGGCGCTGCCCGCTGCGAACACGTTGTAGAGCGCCCGAATGTGCGTGGTGTAGTTCAGCTCCGGCACCCAGCCGCCCACCACGCCGCAGGCTGCCAGCGCTCCGGCGAACTGCTGTGGGTGGCGTTCCAGCGCGAGCTGCGCGATGCTGCCGCCCTCGGAAGCGCCCGCCACATACGCCCGCCGCGCGCCCAGTGCCGTCAGCAGCCGCGAGAGGGCCGCCGTGCGCTCGATGCCGCTTTCCACCGCGAAGCCGCGCTTGTCGTAGGCGCTCTGACCCACCGCCAGCCCCTGCGCGTAGGCAGCGGGCAGCAGTCCGCCCGTCTCGTCGTTCGCCACCGGGTCGGCGGGGATGTGGTCGGCCTCCGGTGAGACAAAGGTGTAGCCGTGCGCGAACACCAGCGATTCCTGATTCCAGTGCGCCGGAAAGCGCAGGACGAAGGGCGCGCCCGCCAGTTGACCACTCGCCAGCGTGCCGCCGTCGGCCTGGGGCTTGAGCTGAAGGCCGGTCACCGCCTGCGTACCCCGCAGTCCCGCGAAAGCCTGTTGCAGCCGGACAAATTCCGGGCCGGGCTGGGCGGCTTGCTGGGTCGGGGCACAGCCAGAGAGCAGCAGGGTCAGGCCGAGGGCAGCGCGCAGCGACATGCGCCGAGGAGAGCATGTCGGCGTGGCGACAGGGTGAGGCCGGGGGTCAGCCACGTGGCCCCATTCACTCACGCGTGATCCTTGATGCCCAGACTCGGCAAGTCAATACCGCGCTCGCGTGCCACGTCCAGCGCGTGGTCATACCCGGCGTCGGCGTGACGGATGACGCCCATGCCGGGGTCGTTGGTCAGCGCCCGGCTCAATTTTTTGGCAGCTTCATCTGTGCCATCCGCCACGATGACCAGCCCGGAGTGCTGCGAAAAGCCCAGGCCTACGCCGCCGCCGTGATGAAAACTCATCCACGAGGCGCCCGACGCGATGCCCACGCCAAAGTTCAGCAGCGGCCAGTCCGACACGGCGTCCGAGCCGTCCTTCATCGCCTCCGTCTCGCGGTAGGGGCTCGCCACGCTGCCCGCGTCCAGATGGTCGCGCCCGATGACGATAGGGGCCTTCACGCGGCCATCTTTCACCATGTCGTTGAACAGTTTGGCGGCCCTGTCGCGCTCCTTGTACCCCAGCCAGCAGATGCGGGCGGGCAGGCCCTGAAAGGCGATCTGGTCGGCGGCGTAGGTCAGCCAGGATTGCAGCCGCTCGTCTTCGGGGAACAGCTCCAGCAGCGCCTTGTCGGTCGCGTAGATGTCCTGCGGATCGCCGGAGAGCGCCACCCAGCGAAAGGGGCCACGCCCCTCACAGAAGGAGTCGCGGATAAAGGCGGGCACGAAGCCGGGGTAGCTGAAGGCGTCCTCCACCCCCGCCTCAAAGGCGCGCTGGCGCAGGTTGTTGCCGTAGTCGAAGGTGACGGCGCCGCGCTTTTGCAGCTCCAGCATGGCGCGGACGTGAGCCGCCATCGCCGCGTAGGCCCGCTGGCGGTACTCCTCGGCGTGCTCGGAACGCAGCTTGCCCGCGTCCTCGTCGGCATTCACCGGCGGAATGTAGCCCCACATCGGGTCGTGGGCGCTGGTCTGGTCGGTGAGGAGGTCGGGCGTCCAGTTCATTTCCACGAGCTGCGGCACCAGTTCGGCGGCATTGCCCTGCACGCCGATGGAGCGGGCGACGCCCTGCGCCTTGTAGCCTTCAGCGCGGGCAATCGCGTCTTGCAGATTGTCGGCCACCTCATCCAGATAGCGGGTTTCGAGGCGCTTCCGGATGCGGGTGGGGTCAATTTCGATGGTGATGCTCACGCCTCCGGCCAGTTTGACTGCCAGTGGCTGCGCCCCGCCCATCCCGCCCAGCCCGGCGGTGACGGTAATCGTGCCCTTCAGTGAGCCGCCAAAGTGCTTTTGCGCCGCGCCCGCAAAGGTCTCGTAGGTGCCCTGCAAGATGCCCTGCGTGCCGATGTAAATCCAGCTGCCGGCGGTCATCTGGCCGTACATCATCAGGCCGGCCTGGTCGAGTTTGTCGAAGGTTTCCCAGTTGGCCCAGTGCGGCACCAGGTTGGAATTGGCGATCAGGACGCGCGGCGCCCACTCATGCGTCCGCAGCACCGCCACCGGCTTGCCCGACTGCACCAGCAGCGTTTCGTCGTTCTCTAGCCGGTCGAGCGTCGCCACGATGTGGTCGAAGGCTTCCCAGTTGCGCGCCGCCTTGCCGCGCCCGCCGTAGACGACGAGGCTTTCGGGGTGCTCGGCCACCTCGGGGTCGAGGTTGTTCATCAGCATTCGCTTGGCGGCTTCCTGAATCCAGCCTTTGGCGGTTTTGTGCGGGCCACGCGGGGCGCGGACGGTGCGGGGTTCGTGGGTGGTCATGGAAATCCTCCGGGGCCAGGGGGGGCTGACTTATCGGTACTGGCCTTATGTAGGTGACGCCTCATCGTCCTCTGCGAGGCCCGTCCCCACAAGCCGACTTTCCGCACTATCCGGAAAAGCGGCTATCCTGCCGCCATGCCCCGCACCCTCGCCACCGTCGAACAGGCCGTGCGGGTGCTGGAATATTTCGACGCCGACCACACCGAGTGGACGCTGAGCGACCTCGCACGGGCACTCGCCCTGCCGACCTCCACCCTGCACGAGCAGCTCAGCACCCTGACCGCCAGCGGCCTGCTGCGGCGCACCGGGCGGGGGCGCTATCAGCTCGGCTGGCGGCTGCTGAAACTCAGCTCGGCGCTCTACGGGTCGCTGCCCTGGTACTCGCTGGCCCACGCCGAAATGGAGCGGCTGGCGCGCGGCACCGGGCTGCTCGCCTTCGTCTCGGTGTTGCAGGGCGAGCAGGTGATCTGCATTGCCCGCAGCGTGCAGGGGCGCGGCGGGGCAGCGGTGGAGGGCGAAACCCGTTTCGAGCTGCCGCCCCACGCCACTGCGAGCGGCAAGCTGCTGTACGCCTACGCCGGGCTGCCGCGTCCCGCCGAGCCTCTCTACACCCCGCGCACCTGCTCCTCTGACTGGCTGGAGGAGGCCGCTCACGTCCGCGCTGCCGAACTCGCCGCCACCGAGGACGAGTGGGCGCTCGGCACCAGCAGCCTCGCCGTGCCGCTGCGAGCTGCGGGGGGCGAAGTGCTGGCCGCGCTGGGCGTCAGCTTGCCCACGCCGAGGTTGCGCGAGCGCGAGGCCCTGACCCGACGCCTGCACGACGCGGCGGCGGAGGTGGCGTGGGCGCTCGGCGCGCGGGGACGCAACGGTGAGGGTTTGGTCAGCCCCATGCATTGACCTGCGCCGGGCACGTGCCGGACACTGACGCTCAGGCATGACCGAAGCGTTCAACCTGCGCCTGTGGCTCGAGGGACTCGATCCCGGGCTGCTGCATGTCGCCACCTTTTTGCTGATGCTGCTCGAAGGCGCGGGCGTGCCCGGTATTCCCGGCGTGCTGCCCATGATCGCGCAGGTGGCGGCCATCAACGCCGGGCACACCACCCTGGCGGCGGCGGTGTTCTGGGGCACGCTGGGCAACTGGCTCGGCGCCCTGCTCGGCTACGCGGTGGGGCGCTGGGGCCTGCGCTGGCTGCCCGCGCGCTGGCTCAGCCGCCTCGAAGGCGAACGGACCCGCACCCTGCTGGAGCGCTGGGGTGGGCCACTCCTGATCGTCGGGCGCGTGGTCGGGGCGCTGCGGACGCCGGTCACGCTGGTGTCGGGCATCGTTCACTATCCCCTGCTGCCCTACGCCGCCTACAGCATGGTCGGCGCCCTGCTGCACGTCGGCGTGTGGCAGGTGCTGCTGTGGAAATTCGGCCCCGTCATCCTGACCGAGCTCGAGCGCTGGGGCCGCGAAATCCTGCTCTACGCGGCGCCGCTGCTGCTGCTCGCCCTGCTGGGGCACTGGCTGTGGCGGCGTGGGCGGCGCCGGGCCGTTCCGCCCGAAGACTCGGTCCTCGAACTTGCGGAGGAGGAAGCGGCCCACCCTCCACGTTGAACAGGCGGGCGGTTCAGCGAGTCTTCGTCACCTTGCTCAGCAGCGGGGGCCGGTCGGGGTCGAGGCCGCGTTCCAGCGCCAGATGCGCCACAAAGAGGTAAAACGCCAGCGTGCTCGTCACCGGGTCGGTCAGCGGGTGGCCGCCCAGAGGCGTGGGCAGGTCGGCGCCCGCCACCGGCCCGAGCAGCCGCAGGTCGGCGCCCGCTGCGCGCAGGTCGTCGTAAGCCTGCCGGGTCGCCTCCCAGGCGGCGTCGGCGGACGCGAAGCCCAGCAGCGGCAACCCCTCGGCCAGCAGCCGCTTGGGGCCGTGGCTGAACTCGGCGGCGCTGTACGCCTCGGCGTGAATGCCGCAGGTTTCTTTCAGCTTGAGTGCCGCTTCCTGCGCGACGCCGTAGTGGTGCCCGCGCGCCAGAATCAGCAGGTTGTCGGCAAAGCGGTAGCGCCCGGCAAGTTCGTGGGCCGCGTCTTCCAGGGTCAGTGTGTGCGCCAGTTGCTCCGGCAGCGCGTCCAGAGCGCGTTTCAGTGCTTCGTCCCCGGTCAGCTCGGCAAGCACGGGGAGGAAGGCACACAGGCTCGCCAGATAGCTTTTCGTCGCCGCCACCGCTTTTTCCGGGCCGCAGCGCAGCGGCAGGGTGAACTCGGCGGCCTCAGCGAGCGGGCTGTCTTCCACGTTGACGAGGGCGACGGTCAACGCGCCGCCTTCGCGCGCCATCCGCACGTTTTCCACCACGTCGGGGCTCGCGCCGCTTTGCGAGACGGCAATGACCAGCGCTCCGGCAAGGTCCAGCCGCGCTCCGTAGAGCGTGTGCACGCTCGGCCCCAGCGAGGCGACCGGCAGCGAAAGCTGCGTTTCCAGCGCGTATTTGAGCACCGTGCAGGCGTGGTCACTGCTGCCCCGGGCGATGGTCACGGCGTAGGCGGGCTGGCGCTCCCGTATGGCGTTAGCGAGCCGGGCCACCGCGTCCTGGTTCTCGTTCAGCAAACGGCGGACCACAGCGGGCGCCTCGCGCATCTCGCGCAGCATCAGGGGTTCGGCAGGGGCAGCGGAGGCGTCAGGAGTCATGCGCGTACTCTACGGGCTTGGCGCATTTTCCCGGCGCCCGCTATGCTGCCCCTCACGTCATGACACTTGTCCAGTACCAAGGCAACCTGCTCTCGCAAACGCGCGAGTGGACCAACCTGCACGATGAGGAACTGCGCCGCCGGGCGGTCAAGGCGGCAGGCGAGAAGGACAGCCCCGCGCTCGTCTCGCTCGCGGTCGCCTACCTCGGGCACCAGGGCGGCAGCGGCGTGCTGAGCAGTCCGCGCACGGTGGAGGCGTATGCACTCGGCGTGCGGCAGTTCGTGGCCTACGCGACCGAGCAGGCGATCAACCTGCTGCGGCCCGGGCGCCACGACGCGCAGGGCTATGTCAACGCCATGCTCGCGGCGGGGCGCGCTCCGGCGGGCGTGCAGCTCAAGGTGGCGGCGGCGGGCTGCCTCTACCGCGCCCTGCGCTGGGCGGGGGCCACCGAGGCCGACCCCTTCCGCGACGTGAAGGTGCCCAAGGACCGCACCCCCGGCATCGTCAAGCGCCCGCCCTACAGCGAGGACGACATCGCCGACGTGATCGAGCAGGCCGACGTGCAGGCCAAATTCCTGCTGTTCCTGACCGCGCACGCCGGGCTGCGGATCAGCGAGGCGCTCGCGCTGGAGTGGCAGGACCTCGACGAGAGCGCCCGCCGCATCCACGTCCGCAGCGGCAAGGGCCGCAAGTCGCGCATCGTCGCCATGAGCAGCAGCCTGGGCCGCGCCGCCCGCGCTTACCGCACCCAGTTCGCGCCCGGCGGCCCCGAGCACGACACCGGACACCGCACCACCCCGCCCGAGCGCGTCTTCCGCTACGCCAGCGTGATGACCGCCCGTTACCACATCGAAAAGGCGTTCAAGGCGGCGGGCGTGCCGTTTCGCGGCTTTCATCCGGGGCGCAAGTACGCCGGCACCAAGCTGCTGCGCCAGATCAAGGATTTCGGGCGCGTTGCCGCCCACCTCGGCCACGAGAGCGTGGACACCACCCGCCGGGGCTACGCGCAACTCGCCGCCGACGACCTCAAGGAAGACCTCAGCGGCTGGTGATAATGACTGCGATTGAATCCCGCTGGTTTGGGATTCAATCCGAACGGAGTGAGAAGCAGCAAAAGCGGATTTTGGGAAATGGACCCGCATCCGGTGCCGTCCCGGATGTGGGGGAATTGGACGAAATCCGTCTCAGTCCCTGTGGACGCCTCAGCGCCGCAGCAACTTGACCGCCCGCACCACGTCCGAGGGCGTCACCGCTTCGCCGGGGCGGGCGCGGCAGCCCAGAGCGTACTGTTCGAGCAGCCCTTCGCCCGCCGTGTCCAGGGCGCTGCGGACGGCGGCGAACTGCGTCAGGATGTCGTGGCAGTCGCGGCCTTCCTCCACCATCTTCTGAATCCCGCGCACTTGCCCTTCGATGCGGCGCAGCCGCTTGAGCAGCTTTTCTTCCTCGGGGCCCAGGGGGGGAGCGGCGGTGGGAGCAGCATTGGTCGTCATCGGGAGTCTCCAGCGCACGGAAAAACGGGACAAGGCCATGGATGAGGGCGGTGGGGGTGCCGTGCCCGCACCCGTCGCCGCGTGTCCGTCTCATGGTCGCTGCAAATGCACTCTGCTGCAACTGCCGGGGTCACGAACGTCTGGGCAGGGAGCGGGGAAGGAAGGGCTGCGTCGCCGTTCTTGCCGGTAAGAACCGTTCCTCTATGCGGCACATCCCCAGTCTTCGGAAGCCTTGACGCCCCGCTGACAAAGCCCCGCCACACTCGGCGACGTATGAAGAAGACCCTGCTGGGCCTCAGCGCCCTTGTCATGATCAGCACCGCCGCCGCCCAGGGCGCCATCACCGGCGCGGGCGCGAGCTTCCCCTATCCCCTGTACTCCAAGATGTTCAGCGAGTACAAGGCGAGCAACGTCAACTACCAGTCGGTGGGCTCGGGCAGCGGCCAGAAGCAGATTCTGGAGCGCACCGTGGACTTCGCGGGCAGCGACAACCCCATGACCGACGCGCAGCTGGGGAGCGCCCCCGGCACCCTGCTGCACGTGCCCACCGCCATCGGCGCCGTGGTGCCCGCCTACAACCTGCCCGGCGTGACCAAGCCCCTGAACTTCGATGGCCCCACGCTCGCCAACATCTACCTCGGCAAAATCAAGACCTGGGGTGACCCCGCCATCGCCAAGCTCAACCCCGGCGTGACCATTCCCCCGCTGCCGATCACCGTGGCGCGCCGCTCCGACGGCTCGGGTACCACCTTCGTGTTCTCGGACTACCTGAGCAAAGTCAGCGGCGAGTGGAAGAGCAAGGTCGGCGCGGGCAACAGCCTTCAGTGGCCCGTCGGCACCGGCGCCAAGGGCAACGACGGCGTGGCGGGCGTGGTCAAGGGCACCCCCGGCGCCATCGGTTACGTGGAACTGGTGTACGCCAAGCAGAACAAGCTGTCCTTCGGCGCCGTGAAAAACCGCGCGGGCAAGTTCATCCTGGCCGATAACGGTCCCGCCAGCAACGCGGCTCTGGGCGTGGTCATCCCCGCCGATACCCGCGTCAGTCTGACCAACAGCGCCAACGCCGGCGCTTACCCGATTGCCAGCTTCACCTACCTGATTTTCTACAAGGATCAGAAGTACGGCAACCGCACCGAAGCCCAGGCCAAGGCGCTCAAGAACCTGCTCACCTACGTCGTGACCAGCGGCCAGCAGTACAACGAAGGCCTCGACTACGCCAAGCTGCCCAGCAACGTGGCGGCCAAGGCCAAGACCATCATCAACTCGATGAACTACGGCGGCAAGAAGCTCTGATGGCCTGCCGGGCAGGGGAGAGCGCCGAAGACCGCTCTGCCCCGCCTGGAAAGCGCTCAGGGTCCAGCTCAGTGCAGCCAAGCCAAAACAGTGTCACAGCAAAGTGTCACAGAAAAAGGGGGGATGGTTTCCGAAGTGGAACCGCCCCCTTTTCGCTTGGCCCGCTGCCTGACCCGGACACCGTATGACGCCTGGCTGACCTGCCGCTGACAAAAAGGCCCCGACCCACGCGCGCCATGACGCAGAGCTGACCGTTGGCCTGTCAACTGTGGGCACCCTATGGAGGACTTCCACCGCCATGATTGAACCTGTCAAATCCCCACCCCAGCTTCCGGGCCGGCTGTCGAGCCGCAGCGACCGGGTCTTCGAGATCGTGATTCTGCTGCTCGCTTCGATCATCGCCCTGATCTTCGTACTGAGCGTCTACCAGCTCGGCAAGGAGTCGTGGCCGGCCTTGCAGAAGTTCGGGCTGAACTTTTTCACGTCGCGCACCTGGAACCCGGTCAACGGGGAGTTCGGCGCGGTGTCCATGATCGCGGGCACGCTGATCACCAGCCTCGCCGCGCTCGTCATCAGCGTGCCGCTCGCCATCGCCAGCGCGCTCTTCGTGGCCGAGTACGCGCCCAAGTGGCTCGCCAATCCGGTGGGCTACCTGATCGAGCTGCTCGCCGCCGTGCCGAGCGTGGTCTACGGCCTCTTCGCGCTGTTTGTCATCGCGCCGCTGCTCGCCAAGTGGCAGGCCACCTTTTTCGACAACCTGCACTACCCCGAGCGCTTCGCCCTCTTTACTAAATGCTCGCAGCTGTGGGCCGAGAACCACTCCTCGCTTCAGTGCTTCTTCGTGCCCAACGGCGGCGCCGGACGCGGGCTCGCGCTCGCCATTATCATTCTGACGGTCATGATTTTGCCCTACACCGCAAGTGTGGCGCGTGACGTGATCCGGCTGGTGCCCGCCGATCAGCGCGAGGCGATGTACGCGCTCGGCGCCACCAAGTGGGAAGTGATTTCCCGCGCCATCTTGCCCTACGCCCGCGCCGGCATCATGGGCGGCGTCATCCTGGCGCTCGGGCGCGCGCTGGGCGAAACGCTCGCCGTGGCGATGGTCATCGGCGACAGCCAGGACGTGATTCGCAGCCTGTGGGGCAACGCGAGCACCATGGCGTCGGTTATCGCCAACCAGTTCGGCGACGCGCAGGAAACCATTCACCGCTCCAGCGTGGTGACGCTCGGCCTGACGCTGTTTTTCCTCAGCGTGCTCGTCAACTACCTGGCCCGCATCATCATCACCCGGCTGACGCCGAAAGGAATTCAGCAGTGAGAAGCATGACGACGACTGCTGCCCCCCCCACCCGCCCGGCAGGCCTGAGCACGGGCCGGCGCCTGAACAACCTGCTGATGGGCGCGCTCATCGTGCTCGCCACCGCCGTCGTGGTCGCCCCCTTGATTCTGATTTTCGTCTACCTGCTCAAGGAAGGCTTTACCGCCATGTTCGGCATTCAGGACGGCAAGCTCAGCACCGCCAACCTGAACTTTTTCACCCACGTCCCTGCGCCCGAAGGCGAAACGGGCGGCGGCATGAAAAACGCCATTCTCGGCAGCCTGGAAATGCTGGCGATGGCCTCGGTCATCGGGGTCGGCGTGGGCGTGGCGGGCGGCATCTTCCTCGCCGAGTACCCCCGCCACCCGCTGATGCCCACCATCCGGATGCTCAGCGACGTGCTGGCCGGGATTCCCGCCATCGTGATGGGGCTGGTCGCCTACGGGCTGCTGGTGCTGACGATGGGCCACTTCAGCGGCCTCGCCGGGGCGCTCGCGCTGGGCTTCCTGATGATTCCCATCGTGGTCCGCACCACCGAGGAAGTGCTCAAGCTGGTGCCGCTGACCGTGCGCGAAGCGGGGCTGGGCCTCGGCCTGCCCAAATGGCTGGTCACGCTCAAAATCGTGCTGCCTGCCGCCGCCGGGGGCATCATCACCGGCGTGATGCTGGCGCTCGCCCGCGTGGCCGGGGAAGCCGCGCCGCTGCTCTTTACCGCCTTCGGCAACAACCTCGTCAACCTCGACCCCACCAAGCCGATGAGCGCCCTGCCGCTGGAAATCTACCGGGGCGCCACCTCCGCCTACGACGAAAACCAGCGTATGGCGAAGGCGGGGGCGTTGCTGCTGATTCTGCTGATTTTCGTCACGAGTATGCTCGCCCGGCGCTTCAGCCGCCGCAAGTAATCAAATTGGGGCGCGCTGCACCGGCCCCCTCTTTCCAAGGAGTTCCCCATGACCAGTCCCCTCCTCCTGAGCGCGCAAGACGTGAGCATCTACTACGGCGACAAACAGGCCGTCAAAAACGTGAATCTCGATGTGCGCCCTGGCACCGTCAACGCCTTCATCGGGCCGTCGGGCTGCGGCAAGACGACCTTCCTGCGGGCCATCAACCGCATGCACGACCTGACCCCCGGCGCCCGCGTGACCGGCAGCATCCTGCTCGACGGGCAGGACATCTACAGCCCGAGCGTGGACCCCGTCGCCATGCGCCGCCGCGTGGGTATGGTGTTTCAAAAGCCCAACCCCTTCCCGACCATGAGCGTGTTCGACAACGTGGTGGCGGGCCTGAAACTGACCGGCGTGAAAAACCGTGACCACCTGATGCAGGTCGCCGAGCGCTCCCTGCGCGGGGCCGCGCTGTGGGACGAGGTCAAAGATCGCCTGAACACCCCCGCCACCGGCCTCTCGGGCGGGCAGCAGCAGCGCCTGTGCATCGCCCGCGCGCTTGCCGTGGAGCCTGAAATTCTGCTGATGGACGAACCGACCTCGGCGCTCGACCCTGCCAGCACCGCCAAGATCGAGGACCTGCTCGGCGACCTGAAAAAAGTCACCACCATCATCATCGTGACCCACAACATGCACCAGGCGGCGCGCGTGTCGGACACCACCAGCTTCTTCCTGGTGGGCGACCTGGTCGAACACGGCCCCACCGATCAGGTGTTCACCAACCCGCGCGACGAGCGCACCGAGGCCTACGTGTCGGGGCGGTTCGGATGAGCGCCGGTTCGCTGGGAGGCCGCTCGCGCCTCGACGAGCAGCTCGAGCGCATGACCGCCGATTTTCTCTCCATGCAAGACACGCTCGCCGGTCAACTGCGGGCGCTGCAAGCCGCGTTCGCGCAGGGCGATACCAGCGTCCGCGAGGAAGTCGAGCGTCTGGACCGCGACATCGACGCCGCCAACGCCCGCATCGAGGGTGAGGCGCTGCACCTACTTGCCCGGCAGTCGCCGGTGGCACACGACCTCAAGCTGACGCTGCTGATTTTGCAAAGCACCCCCGACCTGGAACGCGCCGGAGACTACGCCAAGCACGTGGCGCGCCGCCTGTCTGCCCTGCGCGCCGGAACAGCCGGCCACCCGTCCGAGTTCGCGCAGGCGCTCGCGCTGCTGCTGCAGATGGCGACCACCCTGCGCGCCGCCTCGTCCCCGATGAACGCCGCTCTCGCCCACGAGGTGCGGGCACTCGACGATCAGGTGGACGCGCTCTACGACCGGGCGGTCGAGCAGGTGCTCGCCGGGCGTCCCGACGCCGCGCTCGCCGACACCCTGGAAGCGAGCCACGCCTGGCGGGCCGCTGAGCGTCTGGGCGACCACCTCGTCAACGTGGCGCAGCGCACCGAGCGCCTGCTCGCCCGCCCGGCCCCGAGCGACGCCCCGGCCTGAGCTTTCGCGCCCCCACGTCCTCTTCCTGCGCTCCTGTGCCGGGAAGGGGATTTGCTTTGCCGCCCAAACCGCCCACAAATCCGACCCGACCGACATTTTGTTTACCCACCGGGGGTATTCTTCTCCGGTTGTGACACAGCAGAGGCCCGCAGGCCGGGAAAGGCCGGGCCGCCCTGCACGTCCCTTGCCGTTTCGCCTGCTCCCCGAGGTTTCCCCATGACTGACCTGCTCGACCTGCTCCGTTCGCCCTGGCCCTGGTGGGTGGGCGGCCCCCTGATCGGCCTGACGGTGCCGCTGCTGCTGTGGCTGGGCAACAAATCGTTCGGCATTTCCAGCAACCTGCGCCACCTGTGCGCCATTGCGCTGCCCGAGGCGGCCAAGCCGCCATTTTTCCGCTATGACTGGCGGGCCGAAGGGTGGAATCTGGCCTTCGCGCTGGGGTTGGTGCTGGCCGGGGCAGTGTTCGGCGGCCTGCTCGCCAACCCGCAGCCCACGCACCTGAGCGCCGCCGGAGTCCAAAGTCTGCACGACCTCGGCGTGGCGGTGCGGCCCGGTCTGGTGCCCGCTGAACTCACTGACCTGCGTCATCCCGGCGTGTGGGGGCTGCTCGCCCTGAGTGGCCTGCTCATCGGCTTCGGCACCCGCTATGCGGGCGGCTGCACCAGCGGTCACGCGATTACCGGGCTCAGCACCCTGCAACTTCCGAGCCTGATTGCCACCGTCTCCTTTTTCGCCGGGGGCATCTTCAGCGCCAACGTGCTGCTGCCGCTCCTGTTCGGCGCCCTGGGTATCGGAGGGCTGAAATGACGAGTATTCCCGACGTTCACACTCCGGCCAAAGCGCCCGTTTCTCCCGCCCGGCAGGCGACTGGCCTGCTCGCTTACCTCTTCGCCGGGCTGTATTTCGGCATGGTCCTCGTGAAGTCGGAGGCGGCGAGCTGGTACCGCATTCAAGAAATGTTTCGCTTCGAGTCCTTCCACATGTTCGGGCTGATCGGCTCGGCGGTGGTGACGGGATTGATTTCGACCGCGCTGCTGCGGCGCTTCGGGCACACCCGCAGTGGGGAAGAAGTCGCCGTCAAGCCGAAAGACCGGGGCTGGGTGCGCTACGTGCTCGGCGGGCTGACCTTTGGCCTCGGCTGGGGGCTGGCGGGGGTCTGCCCGGGGCCTATCTTCGTGCTGATCGGCGCTGGGGTGTGGCCGATGCTCATTACCTTACTGTTCGCTTTGCTCGGCACCTACCTCTACGGCCTGCTGCAACAGCGGTTGCCGCATTAAGCTGTGGCCCACAGCATTTCCCTTTCCCCCGGAGGACCCCATGAGTGACATCCTGACCTGTACCCACTGCCAGGCCAAAAACCGCGTCGGTGCTGTGCCCGCCGGACAGGTGCCGAGCTGCGCCCGCTGCGGCGCCGCGCTGCCCTGGCTGCACGACGGCACCGACGCGACCTTCGAGCAGGACCTTCAGACAAGCGTGCCGGTGCTGGTGGACTTCTGGGCGCCGTGGTGCGGCCCCTGCCGCGTGATGGGGCCGGTTCTCGAAGACCTCGCCCGCGACCTGCCCGGCAAGGTGCGGGTGGTGAAGGTCAACGTGGACGAGAACCCGCGCACCGCCGCCCGTTTCGAGGTCCGCAGCATTCCCACGCTGCTGATGTTCAAGGACGGGGAAGAGGTGGACCAGATGGTCGGCGTAACCCAGAAGGCGGCGCTGCGGGCGCGGGTGGAACACCTCAACCAGCTTTCCTGAACGGCGCTGCTTCGCTGGCTGCTGGAAGTCAAAACCGGCTTGTTTGGTTATGCTATTTACATAACCACTCCTCGCGTGTAGACTCAAAGGTGAAAACCACCACCTTCTCTGTTGCCCCGAGGTTCCCATGCTGGTTGAAACCAAGATTGTAGGCCGCCGCACGCCGTTCGAGCGCAAACCCTTCGACCTGCCCGCTGGGCCGCACACCCTGCGGAGCCTGCTTACCCACCTCGTCGCCGGGGAAGTCGCCGCCTATGAAGAGCGGCAGGGCAGCGTCGGCGTGCTGCGGGTACTGACCGAGCAGGAACTTTTGAGTGGCGCCGCCGCCGGCAAAATCCAACTGGCACCGCAGGAGCGGGGCGGCGTGGTCACGCCTGAGGAGGCGACCCGCACCGCCCTGCGCGCCTTTGAAGACGGGCTGTACTACGTCTTCGTGGACGACGAGCAGGTGGAAACGCTTGACGAAACCGTTGCCCTACAGCCCGACAGCACCCTGTTGCTGCTGCGCCTGACCGCGCTGGCGGGGGGCTGAGCATGGCCGGGGGTCTGGACCTCACCGAGTATTTCCGCCAGTACGAGCAGCCCTGGCAACCCGACTTCGCGGCCCGTCTCGCCGCCGCGCCCGAGTCGGTGCAGGGCTGGGTGCAGGCGCGGCTGACCGAGGGAAAAACCTGGCCCGCGATGCAAGAGCAGGCGCGGGTCTGGAGTGAGGCTTTACTCAGCGCTTCCCCGGAGGAATTGCGGGCGCTCACCGGCGTTCTGTTTCCTCAGTTTCCTGAGCTGGCCGCCCGCGCCTACCGCACGGTGCTCGAAACGCGGCCCTACACGCGGGGGCTGCTGCGCCGCGCCTTTCGCGCCGGGGCGCAGGGAAACGACGCCGAGCGCGGTGGGGCCGCCGCCGGGTGGCTGTGGAGCCTCTGGACGCTGCTGCGGGCCTACCCGGAAGGCGTGCTGTGGGTGGCGGAGGCGGCGGGGCTGTTCGAGGCTTATGAGAGCCGCCTGCTGGGGCCACTGCTCGCGCAGGCGGTGAGTGAGGGAGATGCGGGCGTCCTGCAACTGCTCAAGGACACCGCCAGCACCCAGCACCCCGTCGCCCGGATGGGGCGGCACGTGCCGCAGGCGCTCCTCGGCAGCGACGACCCGCAGGCGTGGGAGTATGCCCGGCAGTTGCTGCTCGCGGCGCAGCGGCAAGAGGGGCTGCGACAAGTCATCCTCGAAACGGTGGACGAGGCACACCCCGGCGCTTTTCCCCTTTTCCTGAACACGGTGCTCGATGAAGACCTGCTGCGCTTTGCTGCGGTGCTGCGGGCCGCCTGCGTGTGGTACGGCCTGGGCTACGACGTGACCGACATGAAAAAGGTGCGGCAGTTGCTCACGCTGGCGCGGGGCTATCTCGAAGACGCGGCGCAGGTGACACAGGCCGTGAGCAGCGGCAGCGGCGAGGAAGTCTATATGGCGCTCTACACGCTGGGGATGCGCGACGCGGACGAGGCCGCCGCGCTCGCCCGGCCCCTGCTCACCGACCCCGACCCCGCGCGCCGCATGGCCGCCGCGCAGTTTCTGAGCGCCGCGCACTTGCTCCAGTCCGCTGACCTCGCCCGCCTCCTTGCCGATGAAGACCTGCGGTTGGGCGCGGTGGCATTGGCCCCGGGCTCGTACCCTTCCGGCTGGGTTACCCCTGAGAACACGAACCCCCTGACCTTCGACGCGCTGCGGGCCTACGCCGAGCGTCTCTCCCGCGCGCCCCGGCACGACCCGCTGCTCTTTCCCTGGCTGGGCGACGTTCCCGACCGCGCCAGCGTGACGGATGGGCTGGTCGCCGTGCTGCCTCCCGACGAACTCGGGCGCATCGTGCCGCACCTGGGCGAGCTGTCCCCCGGCGGCAAAAGCTTTCTGCTCGCGCGGCTCCGGGCGCTGGCCGAGCGGAGGGACAGGGGAGAGACGGTTCGCCTTCCCGACGATACACGCTTCATCCTGCTGACCCTGCTGCAAGACCGCAGCAGCGCCACGTCGCAGGAAGCGGTGACGACCCTCACGGCGCTGAGGCTGGAGCTGTCGGGCGAGGAGCGCACGCTCGCCCACGACCTGCTGCGGCGCAAATCCGCCGACCTGCGCCGGGGACTGATTCGCCTGCTCGCGGCGGACCCCGCCCAGGGCGCGGCGAGCGCGGCGGCGCTGCTGGCCCTCAAAAGCACCGAGCAGCGGCAGGCGGGATTGCAACTCCTTGAAGAAGTCGGCGGCCTGCCCCCCGCCGATTTTCAGCCCAAAAACGTTTCGGAAGCGACGCTCCTCGCCAAACTCGCCGCGCCGGAGAGCCAGCTCACCCTGAACAACGGCCTGGGCCTCTTCGACCCGCAGGACCTCAGCCAGCCCCAGCCGCTGCGCCCGTCTGACAACGACTTCGTGGCCGACGTGGAGCGCGGCGCGGAGCTCCTTCGTTCGCTCGACGACTTTCTGGCCGAGCACGCCGAAACCCCGGTCTCGGGCACCGGCTGGGACGGCGAAACGACGGAGCTGCTCACGAATCTGTCGCCCTACTGGCTGAGTGCGAGAGTGGGGCGCGACATGCCGCTCGCCGGGCTCTGGAACGGCTGGTGGGCGGCGCGGGCCGGCGCGCAGGAAGGCGACCTCACCCGGATGGCCTGGGCGCTGGGGCACCGGGTCGACCGCACTGAGACGACCGAAACCGAGCTGCTTCAGGAATTGAGCGAGGGCGGGGACACCTCCCCGGAACAGGAACACGCCCGCCTCCTGCGCCAGCGCCTGATTCAGCAGACCCTGCACGCCGTTCTGGGGCCACCCGTTCCGCTCAAGCTCGACCGGGCGCCGCTTATCGAGCCGGTGCTGGACTACCTGTCCACGCAAGAGCTGACCGAAGTGGACACCGGGATGCAACTGGACGCCTGGGAAAGCGCGCTGAGCCGCCTGCCAAGCGATACGCCCCTGCTGAAACTGGGGGAGGAGCGGTGGCAGGTCGAAGACCCGCGCTCGCTGCTCGGTCCCCTGGTTCTGCAAGGCATCGAGCTGGCGGCCCTGCCCGCCGAGCAGTTCCAGCAGCTCTGGCGAGTTCAGTTGCACCACCATGCGGCCTTTCCAAACCTGCCCCGCCTGCGGATGTCCGCCGAGATGCTCATTCTCGCCGAGCGCGCGGGGCTGGCGAACCGCGCCGACCTGCTCGACCTGCTCATCGGGGAGCGGAACGCCGGCATGGGGGACGTGTATTACGGCAATTCCTTCGACGACTTGCGGAGCTATACCCGGCGCAAGCTGTCCGACCTCCTGCCGACCTCGCCCGCCTGGATGCAGGCCGTGAACGACGCCCGTGACCGCGTGCTCGCCGTCGAGCTGGAGCGCGGCGACCTCGAAACGCCCGCCACCCTGCCCGCGCTGGCGCTGCAAAGCGTGAGCGGCGCGGCCCGGACGCTGCGGCTGCTGGCCGGCCTGGGTAAACAACCGCTCCGGCGCGGGTACAGCGGCCACAGTCTGGGCAAGGACGCGACCTTCAGTCACCTGCTGCGGGTGTCGTTTCCTGACCCCGGCGACACCGCCCAGACTGTGCGCGAGCAGGCGAAAACCCTGGGGCTGAGCGACCCCCGGCTGCTTGACCTCGCCATGTTCGCGCCGCAGTGGGCCGAGCTCGTCAGCGGCGCGGTGGGCTGGAAGGGGCTGGCGGACGGCGTGTACTGGCTGCACGCCCACACCCGCGACTCTCAGTGGAGCGTGCCGACGGACATCCGCGAGGCCTGGGAAGCCGAAATCAGCGAGCGCACGCCGCTGCGCCCCACCGACCTCACCGAGGGTGCCGTGGACGTGGCGTGGTTCCGGCGGATGCACCGCGCCCTGGGCCGCGCGCACTTTCAGACCTTGCTCGGCGCGGCCAAATATGCGTCGTCCAGTGGCGGGCACAAACGCGCCGAACTGTTCGCCGCGGCCATTCTGGGCGAGGTGCCGGAAGACACCCTGCTCGCCCGCATCCGCGAAAAACGCAACCAGGACGCGGTGCGGGCGCTGGGGCTGCTGCCGCTGCCGAAGGGCAAAAAGGCCGCGCAGGTGCTGGAGGCGCGTTACCTCACCCTCGTCACCTTTCGCCGCGAGACCCGGCAGTTCGGCGCGCAGCGGCAGGCCAGCGAGCGCCTCGCCGCCGACATCGGCCTACAAAACCTCGCCCGCAGCGCCGGATACGCCGACCCCCAGCGCCTGATGTGGGCAATGGAAGCGCGCATGGCCCCCGACTGGCAGCAGGTGGTGACCGCCGATGGGGTGACCGTGAGCGCCGAACTCGATGGGGCGGGCGCAGCGACCCTGCTCGTCCGGCGCGGCGAGAAGCCCCTCAAGACCCTGCCGCCCGCACTCAGAAAAAACCCCGAGGTGCTCGCGCTGCGTGAGGCCGTCAAAGACCTCGCCGCCACCCGCACCCGCATGCGCGCGGCCCTCGAAGAAGCGATGGTGCGCGGCGACCACTTCACCCCCCAGGAACTCCGCGACCTCGCGCGGCACCCGATCATCGCCCCGATGCTCGGGAGTCTGGTGTGGGTGCTCGGCGAAGGGCCGCTGGGCTTCTGGGAAGACGAAAGCCTGCGGACGCTGACCGGAGAACTCCCGCTGGGCGACCAGGCCCTACGCCTCGCACACCCGCACGACCTTTTTACTGGCGGGCAGTGGCGCGAGTATCAGGCGGCAGTGCTTAAGCGCCAGCTCACCCAGCCCTTCAAGCAGGTCTTCCGCGAGTATTACCCGCTCACCGCCGCCGAAAAAACCGCCCAGCGCAGCGTCCGCTACGAGGGCCACCACGTTCAGCCTGTCAAGGCCGCCGCACTCCTCAAGGCGCGGGGCTGGGTCAGCATTTACGACGAAGGCACCCGCAAGACCTTCCACGACGAGGGCCTCAGTGTCTGGATTGACGATGCGCTTAGCGCCGGCACCCCGAACGAGGTGGAAGGCCTGCCGCTGCACGCCGCCTATTTCATGCGGGTGGGCGAGGCGCAGCCCCTGCCACTGGCCGCCGTTCCGCCCCGGCTGTTCAGCCAGGTCTTGCGCGACCTCGACCTCGTGGTGAGTGTGGCCCACGTGGGCGGCGTGGACCCCGAAGCCTCGCAGAGCACGGTGGAAATGCGCGAAAGCCTGCTGCGCGAGACTCTGCGCCTGCTGAAGCTGAAAAACGTGCGCCTCGAACACGGACACGCCCTGATCGACGGTCACCACAGCCGCTACAGCGTGCACCTCGGCAGCGGCACCGTTCACCGCCAGCCGGGGGGCTTCCTGTGCATCGTGCCGGTTCACAACCAGGCGCAGGGCCGCCTCTTTCTTCCCTTCGCCGACCCCGACCCGCGTACGGCGGAGGTGGTAAGCAAGGTGCTGCTGCTCGCCGAAGACCGCAAGATTCAGGACCCGACGATTCTGGAACAGTTGCGCTGAGTGGGGGCGTCCGGGGCCTGCGCCATCTCTTTGCCGCCCCAGACGCTAACGTTGTGCCCCAGATGCCTGTTCCTGTCCCTCGCGCTTACCCCCGCTTGAGCCATGCCATCGGCTTCGACGACGCGCCGTTTGCCCGCGAGTGGCGCGGCGACGTGCGGATTTTTGGGGCCGTCTACGCCGGGCCGACCCTGCACGCCGTGGTCAGCGGGCGGGTCCGCCGCGACGGGCGCAACGCCACCGACGAACTCAGCCGGCTGGTCACGGCGCAGGCCGAGCACTTGCAACTGGTGTTCTTGCAGGGTATCGCGCTCGCGGGCTTCAATGTGGTGGACCTCGGCGCCCTGCACGCCCGCACGGGCCTGCCGGTGCTGGTGGTGGCCCGCAGGAAACCCCGGCTCGACCGCATTCGCCGCGCCCTGCTCGAAGAAGTACCGGGCGGCGCGCGCAAGTGGCGCCTCATCGAGCAGGCAGGGGAGATGGAGCCCTGCGCTGGCCTCTACGTCCAGCGGGCGGGCCTGTTGCTGGCAGAGGCGGAAGCCGCGCTCGGCACCTTTTGCCTTACCGGGCGCATTCCTGAACCTCTACGCACGGCCCACCTGATTGCCGGAGGCGTGACGCGCGGCAGCAGCGCGGGCCAGCGCGTTTAACAAGGCCTCCGATTGAGTCCAGCAATAGTCCGTGCAGTTTTGGAATTCAGCTAACCAAGCTGCGATAAACACGGCGTTTTTTGTCCCTCCCTCCTTGCGGGGGAGGTTGGGATGGGGGAGCGCAAATGGCGTCCTAGACAGCAAGATCTTGATCGCCCTCTGTAACGACCACAAAACTGCACGAACCATTGGTCCAGTTGTTTTGGATTCAATACGGCTGTGCTGGAATGGAGCGGAACCCGTCTAACCGGCGGCCCGTTCCCGCCGTCCGGCAACACTGCGGACCAGCAGCAGCAATCCGAACGCGACGAGCACCATCACCGCGCTCAAGACCAGTGCGGGCGCGAGGTCGGATTCCAGCGCGGCGTAGATGGCCAGCGTGACCGTGCGGGTTTGGCCTTGCAGCGACCCGGCAAACAGGATGGTGGCGCCGAATTCGCCCAGCGCCCGCGCCCAGGCAAGGACCAGCCCCTCCAGCAAAAAGGGAAACGCCAGTGGCCAGGTGATCAGCCGGAAGACCTGCCCGTCACTCGCGCCATCGGTGCGGGCAGCGTCCTCGGCGTCGCGGTTCACCGCCTGAAACCCGGCGCGGGCGGTCCGCAGGTAAAAAGGCGCCGACACGAACAGTTGCGCGAGCACCACCGCCGCCGTGGAAAAGGCAAGCTGAATCCCCGCGAGTTCGAGCGCCGGCCCCAGCAGCCCGCCGCGCCCGAAGGTAAGCAGCAGTCCAACCCCCGCCACCACCGGCGGCAACACGATGGGGAGGTCAAGGAGCGTTTCGAGGACGGGCTTGCCCGGAAAATCGAAGCGCGCCAGCAGCCACGCAACCGGCGTGACCAACGTGACGGTGAGCAGCAGCGTGATTCCGGTGGTCAGCAGACTGACGCGCAGGGCGTCCCCCACCGCCCGGCTCGCCAGCGCCGGCCAGAACGACGCCGTCAGCCCCCGCGTGAGCAGCACCAGCACCGGCACGACCAGAAACAGCGTCAGCGCCCCCCCCAGCAGCAGGGCCAGCGGAGGCGCGGAGCGGGGCGGGCGACTCATACGGTTCTGGACTTTAATTCACCTCGGCCAGAAAAGCATCAGCCGAAGCTTCTGACCTGCCTCAGCGCGGGCTCTGGAAGCCCCATTTACGCAGAATCTTCTGGCCTTCGATCGAACGGACGTACGCGATGAAGGCTTGCGCGGCGGCAGCGTTGCGCGACGCCTTGAGCGTGCCGATAGGGTACCTCGCGGTCTGGTTGAAGCGCGTCGGCAGCGCGACCACTCGCACGTCGTTTTTCAGGGCGGGCGTCACGTCGCTGCGGTAGACCACGGCGGCGTCGGCCTCGCCCAGCCCCACCTTCAGTGCCACCTGCCGCACGTTGGGCTCCTCGCTCACCACGTTTTTCATAAACCGCGCCGAAAAGTCCTTGCCGTAGGTGCCCGCCTGATCAATGGCCCCCAGCATCCGCCGGGTGTAGTCCCCGACCGGCACGGCCTTGTCGGCAATCACGATTCGGACCCCCGGCGCCGTCAGGTCACGCAGGGTGCTGACTTTGCGGCTATTGCTCGGCACGATGACGGCGAGTTTGTTGCTGACGAACGGCTGCCCGGCCACGACCAATCCGGCCTTGACCAGCGGGTCGAACTGGGCATTGTTCGCGCTGGCGTACACGTCGGCCCGCGCCCCATTTTCGAGTTGGGTACGCAGCGCCTGCGACCCGGCGAACTGAAAAACGGTCTTGTTGCCGGTGCGGGCGTCGAACTGCTGGCCGAGTTCGGTAAAGGCGTCAGTCAGCGAGGCGGCGGCAAACACGGTGAGCTGAGCGGCGGAGGCGGTGCTGCCCAGCAGCAGGGTGGTCAGGACAATCAAGCGCATGGGTGGCCTCCTCGGAACTTCTTTTGAATTCGCTGTTTGGGGCCTAGGGCGGCAAAACGGTGGTCAGGATACCCCCCGGCGCCTGGGCTGCCGCCTTTAACCGTCTATTGCTGCGCCGCCCGTACCTTCTGTGCACTGACCGCAGCGCGGCAGTTCGGCTTTTCTCCACGCTTCCCGCCCCTCAAAAGGAGTGTTCCCATGACCGACCCCCAAGACCCTCGCCTGATCCTCACACCCGGCGCAGACCACGACCATGACCACGCCGACGACGACTTCACCCACCTCGGCCTGGCTGCCGACACGCAGATGCTGGGCCGCTCGGTGCTCGACCGCCGCCGGCTGCTGGGGCTGGGCGCCCTGGGCGTCGGCACGCTGCTGGGCGCGGTGGCTCTCGGCACCCCTGCGTCGGCGCTGCTGGCGGGCCGACCCCCGCTGCCTCCTGGGGGTCCGGGCGGCCCTGGTGGACCCGGCGCAGGTGGACCGGCGGGGCAGGGCGACGCCGATACCGTCAGCAGCGCCAACGGCCAGTGCCGCACCCTGCCGAGCGAAACCCAGGGGCCGTACCCCGCCGACGGCAGCAGCGCGTCGGGGCAGACCCTCAACCTGCTCGAGCAGTCGGGCATCGTGCGGCGCGACCTGACCCGCAGCCTCAAGACGGGCCACACCGTGTCGGGCGTGCCGCTCACGCTGACGCTGCAACTGGTGAACGTCAAGAGCAACTGCGCGCCGCTCGCCGGGCATGTCTTCTACCTCTGGAGCTGCACGCCCGCCGGGGAATACTCGCTCTACAGCCGCAGCATCGTCGGGGAAGACTACCTGCGCGGCGCCCAGGTCACCGACGCGCAGGGCCGGGTCACTTTTCAGACCGTCTTTCCCGGCTGCTACGCGGGGCGCTGGCCGCACCTGCACTTCGAGGTTTATCCGAGCCTGGCGGCGGCAGTGAAAGGCAACGTGGACCACAACGCCGCGCTGGTGTCGCAAATCGCCCTGCCCGAGACCGTCTGCCGCGCCGTCTACGCTGACCCGCGCTACAGCGGCAGCCTGCGTAACTTCGGCGCCATTACCCTGGCCACCGACAACGTGTTCCGCGACGGGGTGGCCGCCCAGACCCCGCGCATCACGGGGAGCGCTGCGACGGGCTATACGGCGAACCTCACGGTGGGCTTGCAAGTCTGACGTGATTGTCAGTGGGGGTCGGGCCGGAACCCCAGCGGCCCGTGCCCCGCGCCCAGCCCCGGCGCCCGCCGCAGCGCGCCTTGCAGGTAGGCGTGCGCCTGCATGACCGCGCCCGGCAGGTCCAGTCCCCGCGCCAGATTCGCCGTGATGGCCGCCGAGAGCGTGCAGCCGGTGCCGTGCGTGTGCCGGGTCCGCAGCCGGGGCGCGGTCAGCGTGAGCGAGTGCGCGGGCGTGCGGAGTTCGTCGGTGACGCTGTCGCTGCCCTCCTCCGCATGGCCGCCCTTGAGCAGCAGCGGCAGCGTGTCGGGCGCTCCAGCCTGGCATAGCACGTTCCATTCTGGCGTGTTGGGCGTCACCAGCGTGGCAAGGGGCAACAACTCGCCCAGCACCGTGCTGATGGCTTCAGCGTCCAGCAGGGCGTCCCCACTTTTCGCCAGCATCACCGGGTCCACCACCAGCGGCAGCCCGCGCCCGCGCAGTTCCTCCGCCACCACCCGCACGATTTCGGGCCGGCCCAGGGCGCCCGTTTTGACCGCACCCACTGGAAAGTCGTCCAGCACGGCGCGCAGTTGAGCGCGCACCATGTACGGCGAAACATAGTCCACGCCCTGCACGCCCAAAGTATTCTGCGCCGTGACCAGGGTGATGACCGAGGTGCCGTACACGCCGCGCGCCTCAAAGGTCTTGAGGTCGGCCTGAATGCCCGCGCCGCCGCCGGAGTCGCTGCCGGCGATGGTGAGGGCGACGGGGACGGTCACGCTCACGCGGGGACTTCAGGGTCGGGCAGCCGCACCACGCCCGCTGCCGGGCTGCTCGGACTCGCGCTGTCGCGCTGCTGCATCCGTCCGGCGAGGTAACCCAGGCGCCCGGCCTCCACCCCCAACGCAAAGGCGCGGGCCATCGCCACCGGGTCGCGCGCCTCGGCAATGGCGGTGTTGACGAGCACGGCGTCGGCGCCCAGTTCCAGCGCCTGCGCCGCGTCGCTCGGCACGCCCAGCCCGGCGTCCACCACGATGGGCACGCCCGCGCCGTCAATCACGGTGCGAATGAGTTCCGGCGTCCGCAGGCCCTTGCCGGTGCCGATTGGACTCGCCAGCGGCATCACTGTGGCGCAGCCTACCGCTTCGAGCGCGCGGGCAAGCACGCCGTCGGGCTGCACGTAAGGCAGCACCGTGAAGCCCTCGCCCACCAGAATCTCGGCAGCCCTGAGCGTGCCGATGGGGTCAGGCAGCAGGTACTTGGGGTCGGGAATCACCTCAAGTTTCAGCCAGCTCACGCCCGTCGCGGCGCGCGCCAGTTTCGCCACCCGCACGGCTTCCTCGGCGGTGCGGCACCCGGCGGTGTTGGGCAAAAGCTGAAACCTGTCGAGGTCGAGCGCGTCGAGCAGGCCGTCGTGCCCCGGTGCTTTCAGTTCCACGCGGCGAATGGCGACGGTCACAATCTGGGTGCCGCTGGCGCCCAGCGCGTCTTGCATCACCGCAAAGTCGCGGTACTTGCCGGTGCCGAGCAGCAGGCGCGAGGAAAAGGACTGGCCGCCGATGGTCAAGAGGTCGTTCGTATTCATGTATTTACTCCCCTGGAAGGTTGCTAGGTGTTGGAAACAGTCATGCTGGACGGCTTCTATCAACCGTCACCCATTCACCATCAACGTTTACCCTCCGCCGATGACCCGCACGATTTCCACCACGTCCGCCTCCTCCAGCTCGCGGTCGGGGGCCTGACCGCCGGGGTAAAAGTCGTCGTTCACAGCGATGGCGACGCGCTCAGGCCGGATGTCCAGTTCGCGCAGCAGGCCGTGCAGGGTGAGGCCGGGTACGCAGGGGCGGGGTTCTCCGTTGACTTGCATAAAGCTCCTTGGGGCTGTTGATAGTTGAGGGGTGATGGTTGATAGGAAAATGCGTTCCAGCCGCTCTCTATCAACCATCAACCATTCACCATCAACGCTTCCCGCAATGCGTGTGCCGCCGCCGCGCAGTCGTCCGCGTCGAGCACCGCCCGCACCACGGCGATGCGGGTGGCTCCAGCGTCCAGCACGGCCTGCACGTTCCCCAGGTCGATGCCGCCGATGGCGTACCAGGGCAGTGTGGGCCTGAGCGCGGCGATGTGGCGCACGTAGCCGAGTCCAGCGGCGACGCGGCCCGGTTTGGTGGGCGTGGCATGCACGGGGCCGGTGGCGAAGTAGGCGGGGGCTTCGGCCAGGGCGCGCGCGGCGTCTTCCGGACGGTGGGTCGAGCGGCCCACCCGCAGCCCCGGCGCCATGAGCCGCGCCCACTCCACCGGCAGGTCGTTTTGCCCGAGGTGCACGCCGTCAGCGCCCGCCGCGAGCGCCACGTCCACCCGGTCGTTCACGAAAAAGGGCACGTTCCGGGCGTGGGCGAGGTCGCGCAGCCGCTCGGCCAGCGCGATGTAGGGCCGCGCCTCCCCGTATTGCCCAGAATCGGCCTTGCAGCGCAGTTGCAGGGTGTCCACCCCGCCCGCGAGCGCGTCTTCCACCCGCCGCAGAAACTCGGCTTCGGATTGACCGGGGCGCGGCGTGGCGACGAGGTAGAGGTGACCGAGAGGACGGGTGGGCGCGGTCATGCGGAGGCCCCCTCGCCCCGTTGCTTCGCCGCGCCTCTCTCTGCTTCGCAGCTCTCCGCGTCCCTCGGAGGGAAAGGCGTCAGCAAAAGCCAAAAGCTGAGGCTGTGTTCTGTCCCTCTCCACCTGTGGGAGAGGGGGGGAGCCGCGCAGCGGCGGAAGGGTGAGGGGGCTCCCAGACCAACCCACCGCACATCCCCACCCCGCCCCCTGCCCTCAGTCATCCGACCCTTCTACATAAATCTCGCCGCCCAGCTCGCGGAATTCCCGCGCCTTCGCTTCCAGACCGGCCAGCACGTCGCCCGCGCGGATGTCGTGGCTCAGCTTCATTGAGCAAAAGGCCGGGCCGCACATGCTGCAAAAGTGCGCGGTCTTGGCGGCGTCGGCGGGCAGCGTCTCGTCGTGCAGGGCGCGGGCCTTTTCGGGGTCGAGGGCCAGATTGAACTGGTCTTGCCAGCGGAACTCGAAGCGCGCCTTGGAAATCGCGTTGTCGCGGGCCTGCGCGCCGGGGTGCCCTTTGGCGAGGTCGGCGGCGTGCGCGGCGATTTTGTAGGTGATCACGCCGTCACGCACGTCCTGCTTGTCGGGCAGCCCGAGGTGCTCTTTGGGCGTCACGTAGCACAGCATGGCGGTGCCGTACCATGCGATTTGCGCCGCACCGATGGCGGAGGTGATGTGGTCGTACCCCGGCGCGATGTCGGTGGTCAGCGGCCCCAGCGTGTAAAACGGCGCCTCCTGGCACACGTCGAGCTGCCGGGTCATGTTCTCGCGGATAAGCTGCATGGGCACGTGCCCTGGCCCCTCGATCATGGTCTGTACGCCGTGGTCCCAGGCCACCCGCGTCAGTTCGCCCAGCGTGCCCAGTTCGGCAAACTGCGCGGCGTCGTTGGCGTCCTCGATGCTGCCTGGGCGCAGGCCGTCGCCCAGGCTGAAGGTGACGTCGTAAGCGGCCATGATTTCGCAAATCTCCGCAAAACGGGTGTAGAGAAAGTTCTCCTGATGGTGCGCGAGGCACCACTTCGCCAGGATGCTGCCCCCGCGCGACACGATGCCGGTGCGCCGCCGGGCGGTCAACGGCACGTGCGCCAGCCGCACCCCCGCGTGAATGGTGAAGTAGTCCACGCCCTGCTCGGCCTGCTCGATCAGCGTGTCGCGGTACACCTCCCAGGTCAGTTCCTCGGCCTTGCCGTCCACCTTTTCGAGCGCCTGATAAATCGGCACCGTCCCAATCGGCACCGGGCTGTTGCGCACAATCCATTCGCGCGTCTGGTGGATGTGCCGCCCGGTCGAGAGGTCCATCACCGTGTCGGCCCCCCAGCGCGTCGCCCAGACCATCTTCTCGACTTCTTCCTCGATGCTCGACGTGACGATGGACGTGCCGAGGTTCGCATTGATTTTGACCCGGAAATTGCGCCCGATGATGGTCGGCTCCAGCTCGGGGTGGTTGACATTCGCCGGAATGACCGCCCGGCCCCGCGCCACCTCGTCCCGCACGAATTCGGGGGTGTAGAGGCGCGGAAGGCTGGCGCCGAAGCTCTCGCCGGGGTGCTGGTGCGCGAGTTCGGCCTGCTCCTGCTGGCGCAGGTTCTCGCGCAGAGCGACGAATTCCATTTCCGGGGTAATTTCACCGCGCCGGGCCGCCTGCATCTGGGTGATGCCCTGCCCCCCCCGGCTTTCACTGCGGGCGCGGCGCGGCGTGAGGACGTGCGGATACGGCAGTGGCCCGTCCATATCTGCCAGCGCGGAAAAACGCGCCGTTTCCTCGGTGCGCTCGCTGCGCGCCAGCCAGGGCCGGGCGTGCGGCAGGCCCCGTTGCAGGTCGGTGGCCACGGCGGGGTCGGTGTAGGCGCCGCTGGTGTCGGGCACGAGCAGCGGCGGGTTGGGCAGGGTGCGCGTCACTCCGCTAAACGCCTCCACGGTGGGCGAAAGCGTAATGGCGCGCACTGGCACGCGCACTTCAGGAAAGAGGCTGCCGCCGAGGTAGCGCTTCTCGGACGCGGGGAAAGGCTGGGTGGAGATGCGGGAGTGGTCGATGGACATAGAGGCCTCCGGGCAACAGATGAGGGCGGAGCGCGCCGTCAGGCCAAAGAGAGGCCAGCAGCGCGCCTGGTCGGGCGTCCGTTCGGTTCAAGCTGTAGTGTTCGTCGGGGAAGGCAGCGGCGAAGTCACGGTGCCTGCCCGGTCTCAGTCAGTGTCGGTCAATAAAAAAGCCCTCCCCACGAAGAAACGGAGGAGGGCAGAACAAAAGTCTCTGCGCCCGTCACACTCCCTCCGCTGGTGCTAACCAGTTCAGGTTCATAGGGTTAGGCCCGAGTTGCCCTCTCAGCCTCCGGCCCATATGCGGAGGCACCCCTGTTGACGATGCCCCGAGTTTGCCACCGCGTCAGGGACAGGTCAAGCCCGACAGCAAGACAAGTGCCAAACAGTCTAAAAAGTTTTTTATATGAAGATCTCCCTGTTGTCCCTTCACATACAGACATATCCCCCCCTTACCCTTGCGTTTCCCTGCCCAAGCTTTATCCTCTGCACATTCAAAGCTCAGCCACCCGAGGAGGGAGCGCGTGACCGCAACACCCAGCCCAACCGTCCACCCCGTCGATGAGGTGCCCGCCGCCCAGAACCTGCTGGTCTTCGGCCTGCAACACGTCATGAGCATGTACGCGGGCATCGTCGCCGTGCCGCTGATCCTCGCCGGGGCACTGGGGCTCGATGCCACCACCGCCGCGCGCATCGTCAGCGCCAGCTTCTTCATGTGCGGCCTCGCCACCCTGGTCCAGACGCTCGGCGTCGGTCCCTTCGGCGCCAAGTTGCCCATCGTGCAGGGGACCACCTTCGCCGCCGTAGGCACCATGATTCTGGTCGGCAAGGAGTTCGGTCTGCCGGGCATCTACGGCGCGGTGATCGCGGGCGGCCTGTTCACCATCCTGCTCGCGCCGTATTTCTCGCGCCTGCTGCGCTTCTTTCCGCCGGTCGTGTCGGGCACCGTCATCACCATGATCGGCATTTCGCTGCTGCCGGTGGCCTTCAACTGGGCCGGTGGGGGCGTGGGCAACCCCAACTTCGGCAGCCCCGGCAACCTGGGCCTGGCGGCCATCACCCTGCTCATCGTGCTGCTCATCAGCCGCTTCGGCCGGGGCTACCTCGGGCGCATCGCGGTGCTGCTCGGGCTGGTCATCGGCAGCGTCATCGCCGCGCTTTTCGGGCAAGTGAACGGCGCCCCCATCAGCAGCGCCGCCTGGGTGGGCTTCACACCGCCGCTCGCCTTCGGGGCGCCCACCTGGCACCTCGTGCCGATTCTGTCCATGCTGCTGGTGATGTTGGTCGTGATGGTCGAAACCACCGCTGACCTGCTCGCCATCGGAGAAATCACCGGCAAGAAAGTCGGTCCCCGCGAAGTCGCCGCCGGGCTGCGCGCCGACGGGCTCTCCACCGCCGTCGGGGGGCTGTTCAACTCCTTTCCCTTCACCGCCTTTGCCCAGAACGTCGGGCTGGTGCGCTTTACCGGCATCAAGAGTCGCTTTGTCGTCGCGGCGGCGGGCGTCATCCTGCTGCTGATGGGCTTTTTCCCCAAACTCAGCGCGCTCGTCGCCAGCATTCCGCTGCCGGTGCTCGGCGGCGCCGGACTGGTGCTGTTCGCCTCGGTGGCCGTTTCCGGCATTCAGACCCTCGCCAAGGTGGACCTCAGCGACACCCGCAACCTCACCGTCGTCTCGGTCAGCCTCGCGCTCGGCCTGATTCCCTCCACCGTGCCCGGCCTGTACGCCCACCTGCCCGCGCAGGCGCAACTGTTCCTCGGCAGCGGCATCACTGCCGCGAGCCTGTGCGCCATCTTGCTCAACATCCTCTTCAACATCGTCGGCAGCGACCGCCCGCGTCCCTCCGCGACCGCCACCGTGGCTGAGCACGCGCCCGAACCGGGGGACCTCGCCGAGCACTGACCGGCCCGAGTTGAGCTAGACTCGGCCCACCACAACCAGACCCCTGTTCTGCATGGATAACCAGCGGTCCGCCTCGTGCGTCAACCATGCGCCCACGCCCACCCCTGGGCCAGGGCGCATGCTGAAGCCACCAGACGGACCGTCTTTTTTCTTTTTCCTTTTCCTTAGAGGAGGCCCATGAACACATTCGAGCTGACCGTCAACGGCGCCGCGCGGCGGGTCCGAGACGTGCCCCCCCACACCACGCTGCTGCATTGGCTGCGCGACCAGGGCCTGACCGGCTGCAAGGAAGGCTGCGCCGAGGGCGAATGCGGCGCCTGCGCGGTGCTCGTCGCTCGGCCTGACGGCGAGGGCGCAGACACCCGCTGGGAAAGCGTCAACGCCTGCCTCGTCACGCTGGCAGCACTCAGCGGGCAGGAAGTCGTGACCGCCGAGGGGCTCGGTTCGCCTGCGGACCTCCACCCGGTGCAGCGCGAACTCGCCGGGCGCGGCGGCTCGCAGTGCGGGTACTGCACCCCCGGCTTCGTGACGAGCATGGCCGCCGAGTACTACCGCGAGCGCACCCCCCAGAACCACGGCGCCCCCAACGGCTTCGACCTGCACGCCCTGAGCGGCAACCTCTGCCGCTGTACCGGCTACCGCCCGATTCGTGACGCGGCGTACGCCCTCGGGACGCCGGACGGGGAAGACCCCCTCGCGCAGCGGCGCACGCAGCCGGCCCCAGCGCCCCAGGCCACCGAACTCGTCACGCCGCAGGGCAATTTTTACCGGCCTCTTGCTCTGGCCGACGCGCTCGACCTGATGGCCCAGCACCCCGGTGCCCGGCTGCTCGCGGGCGGCACCGACTGGAACGTGGACGTCAATTTACGTCACGCCCGTGCCGAGACGGTGATTGCCGTAGACGCCCTGCCCGAGCTGCGCGAACTGAAGTGGAGCACTGGTCCTCTTGATACGGGCACGCTGGAGATCGGCGCCGGACTCAACCTCTCGGACATCGAGCGCCGTCTCGGTGGGCGGGTGCCACTGCTGGCGCAGCTGTGGCCGCAATTCGCCAGTCGCCTCATTCGCAACTCTGCCACGCTGGGGGGCAACCTCGGCACCGCCTCGCCCATCGGCGACAGCCCGCCCGCGCTGCTGGCGCTCGACGCCTCGCTGGTGCTGGTGTCGAGTGGGGGAGAACGCACCGTGCCGCTCGCCGAGTACTTCACCGGCTACCGGCAAACCGCCTTGCAACCCGGCGAACTCATCCGCGCGGTGCGAATTCCGCTGCCGCTCTCGCCCCTCACCGCCTTCCACAAAATCGCCAAGCGGCGCTTCGACGATATTTCCAGCGTGGCGGTCGCCTTCGCGCTCGACGTGCAGGGGGGCGTGGTTCACAAAGCCCGCATCGGCCTCGGCGGCGTGGCGGCCACCCCACTGCGGGCTTACGAGACGGAGCAGGCGCTCGAAGGCCAGCCCTGGACCGAGGCGACGGTGCAGCGGGCCGCCCGCGCCCTGCGTGGCGAAGGCACCCCCATGAGCGACCACCGCGCCAGCGCCGAGTACCGCGCCGCGATGCTGGGGCAGGCGCTGCTGCGGTTTTTTTACGAGTCCCAGCAAGGCGAAAGTGATGTCAGGGAGGCCCAGGCATGACCCGTGACCCCATTCAGATCACCCACCTCTCCGAACGCCCCGCCCGCAGCGCGGTGGGCGAGCACGCCATTCACGAGAGCGCCGCCCTGCACGTCACTGGGCATGCTCTTTACACTGACGACCTCGGGGTCAGGCTCGCGGGGCTGCTGCACGCCTGGCCGCTGCAAGCGCCGCACGCCCACGCCCGGCTCACCCGCCTCGACGTGACCCCCGCGCTCGCGGTGCCCGGCGTGGTGCGCGTGCTCACCGCCGCCGACGTGCCCGGCGAAAACGACTCGGGCGTCAAGCACGACGAGCCGCTGTTCCCGACCGAGGTGATGTTTCACGGCCAGGCGGTGTGCTGGGTCCTTGCCGAGAGCACCGAGGCCGCCCGGCTGGGGGCGCAGGCGATTCTCGCCGAGTACGAACCGCTCCCCGCCCTCGTCACGTTGCGCGAGGCCATCGCCGCCGAGTCCTTCCAGGGCAACCAGCCCACCCTGCGCCGGGGCGACGTGACGCTCGGTTTCGAGCAGGCCACCCACATCTTCGAGGGCGAGTTCGAGTTCGGCGGGCAGGAGCACTTCTACCTCGAAACGAACGCCGCGCTCGCGCAGGTGGACGAAAACGGGCAGGTGTTCATCCAGTCCTCGACGCAGCACCCCACCGAAACGCAGGAAATCGCGGCGCACGTGCTCGGCGTGCCCTCGCACCTCGTCACCGTGCAGTGCCTGCGGATGGGCGGCGGCTTCGGCGGCAAGGAAATGCAGCCACACGGCTACGCGGCGGTAGCAGCGCTTGGAGCCGTTCTCACTGGGCGCCCGGTGCGCGTGCGCCTCAACCGGACGCAGGATCTGACCATGACCGGCAAACGCCACCCCTTCCACGCTGTGTGGAAGGTGGGTTTCGATGCCGAGGGCAAACTCACCGCCTTGCAAGCCACCCTGACGAGCGACGGTGGCTGGAGCCTCGACCTTTCCGAGCCGGTGCTGGCGCGCGCGCTATGTCACATCGACAATGCTTATTACATTCCGCATGTCGAGGTGCTGGGCCGCGTCGCCAAGACGAACAAGACCTCGCAGACGGCGTTCCGGGGCTTCGGCGGGCCACAGGGGATGCTCGTCATCGAGGACATCCTGGGCCGCTGCGCGCCGCTGCTCGGCCTGGAAGCCCACGAGCTGCGCCAGCGCAATTTCTACCAGCCCGGCGAGGCGACCCCCTACGGGCAGGAAGTCCGGCACGCCGAGCGCCTCGCCCGCGTCTGGGACGAACTGCTCGCCAGCAGCGAGTTCGCCGCGCGGCAGCAGGACATTGCCTCCTTCAACGCCGCGCACCCCCACGCCCGGCGCGGGCTGGCAATCACGCCGGTCAAGTTCGGCATCTCGTTCAACTTCACGTCGTACAACCAGGCGGGGGCGCTCGTGCACGTCTACAAGGACGGCTCGGTCCTCATCAACCACGGCGGCACCGAGATGGGCCAGGGCCTGCACACCAAGATGATTCAGGTGGCGGCCACGGCGCTCGGCGTGCCGACGAGTTGCGTGCGGCTCGCTCCCACCCGCACCGACAAAGTACCCAACACCTCGGCAACGGCGGCGAGCAGCGGGGCCGACCTCAACGGCGGGGCGATCAAGGACGCCTGCGAGCAGATTCGCGCGCGGCTCGCGGCGGTCGCGGCAGGCGCCCTGCTGCCGCTCGCCCGGCAGAAGGTGGGGGCGCTCGGCGTGCATCCCGACGACGTGCGTTTCGAGCACGGACGGGTCTTCGCGGTGGGGCACCCGGGGCTCGCGCTCGACTTCCGGCAGGTCGTCCACGACGCCTACCACCTGCGCACCCCGCTGTGGGCGGCGGGCTTTTACCGCACGCCGGGGCTGCACTGGGACCGCGAGGCGATGCAGGGCACGCCTTTCAAATACTTCTCCTACGGCGCGGGCGTGACCGAGGTCGAGGTGGACGGCTTTACCGGCGCCTACAAACTGCGCCGGGTGGACCTGCTGCACGACGTGGGCGAGAGCCTCAACCCGCTGCTCGACCTCGGGCAGATCGAGGGCGGCTTCGTGCAGGGCGCGGGCTGGCTCACCCTCGAAGACCTGCGCTGGGACGAGTCGCAGGGGCCGGGCCGGGGCCGAGTCACTACCGCGTCGGCGAGCACCTACAAACTGCCGAGCTTTTCCGAGATGCCCGAGGTCTTTCACGTCTCTCTCTTGCAAGGCGCCGCCGAATCCGGCGTGGTCTACGGCTCCAAGGCGGTCGGCGAGCCCCCGCTGATGCTCGCGCTGAGCGTGCGCGAGGCGCTGCGGCAAGCGTGCGCGGCCTTCGGTGACGGGGGCCGTGAACAGCCGCTCGCCAGCCCCGCCACCCCGGAAGCGGTGTACTGGGCGCTGACGGCGGCGCGTGAGGCGGGGGCCGCCGCGCCGGTTCCCAGCGTCGCCGGAGCCGACTGACCCATGAGCGGTTGGCTGCCGGGCGTGCAGGCGCTCACCGAGCGGGGCGAGCGGGCGTGCTCGTTACCCTCGCCGTCGTGCGCGGGCACGCCCCGCGTGAGGCGGGGGCCAAGATGGTCGTCTCGGTCACGCAAACCTGGGACACGGTGGGCGGCGGCAACCTCGAAGCGACGGCGGTGGCCCGTGCCCGTGCGCTGCTCGAAACCGGGGCGAGTGCGCCCGAACTGCTCACCCTGCGCCTGACCGACCGTGCCCCCAACGAGTACGGGCGGCAGTGCTGCGGCGGCGAGGTGACGCTGCTGCTCGAGCCGCTGCGGACCGCGTTCCCAGTGGTCGCGCTGTTCGGCATCGGGCACGTGGGGCTGGAGCTCGGGCTGCTGCTCTCGCGCCACCCGGTCGAGCTCCACCTCGCCGACTCGCGCGCCGCGCAGCTCACGCCCGAGCGGCTCGCCCCGCTGCGTGGCGGCCCGGCGCGGCTGCACGTTCACCACTCGCCCATTCCCGAGATGGCGCTCGCCGAGTTGCCGCCTGGTGCCTGCGCCGTCTTTCTCACCCACGACCACGCCGAGGACCTCGCGCTGTGCGACGCCGCGCTGCATCGGGGCGACCTGGCGTTTACCGGCCTCATCGGGTCCGCCGTCAAATGGTCGCGCTTCCGTGAGCAGCTGCGGGCGGCGGGACACACCCCGGAGGCCATCAAGACCATTACCTGCCCCGTTGGACTGCCGGGGCTCGGCGGCAAGGCGCCCGCCGTGATTGCCCTGAGCATCGCCGCCCAGCTTTATCCGCTGCTGTTTCCTGCCGTACCTGCGCCCTCTCCCGAAAGGACTCCATGAAGATCTATCGCTCGACCCTGCTGCACACGCCCGCCAGTCCCTTTGCCGTGCCCGACGCCCTCCAGACCTTCAGCGACGGGGCGCTGGCGGTGGGGGACACCGGCACCATCGCCCACCTCGGGACCTTTACAGAGGTGCTTGCCGAGGTGCGGGCCGCCTGCCCGGACGCCGAGGTCCACGACCTGCGCGGCGGGGTGCTGCTGCCGGGCTTCATCGACACCCACGTGCATTACCCGCAGGTGCGGGTGCTCGGCGGGCTGGGCATGGCGCTGCTTGAGTGGCTCGACCGCAACACCCTGCCTGAGGAAGCGCGGCTGGCCGACGCGGCGTATGCCCGCACTATTGCCGGAGAGTTTCTGCACGGGCTGGCCTCGCACGGAACGACCACCGCACTGGTGTTCGGCAGCCACTTCGCCGGGGCGATGGACGAGTTTTTTGCCGAGGCGGCGGCGCGCGGGCTGCGGGTGGTCGCCGGGCAAGTCGTCAGCGACCGGCTGTTGCGGCCCGAGCTGCACACGACCCCCGAGCGAGCTTACGCGGAGGGCAAAGCCCTGATCGAGCGCTGGCACGGGCAGGGGCGCAGTCTCTACGCCGTCACGCCGCGCTTTTCGCTCTCGGCGTCGGAAGGCATCCTCGACGCCTGCGCCGCGCTGCTGACCGAGTTTCCTGACGTGCGCTTCACCAGCCACATCAACGAGAACAATCAGGAAATCGAGGTGGTGCGTGGGCTCTTTCCCGGCGCGCGTGATTACCTCGACACCTACGAGCGCGCCGGACTGGTCACGCCGCGCAGCGTCTTCGCACACAACGTGCACCCGAACGAGCGCGAACTCGGCGTCCTGGCCGCGCAGCGGTGCAGCGTCGCCCACTGCCCGTGCAGCAATTCGGCGCTCGGCAGCGGGCTGTTTCCGCTGAGGCGTCACCTTGCGGCGGGCGTCCACGTCGCGCTCGGCACCGATGTGGGCGGCGGCACCGGCTTCTCGCTGCTCAAAGAGGGCCTCCAGGCGTACTTCATGCAGCAACTGCTTGGGGAAGAGGGCGCGGCCCTCAGTCCAGCACACCTGCTCTACCTCGCTACGCTCGCCGGGGCGCAGGCGCTGGGGCTGGACGGGCAGGTCGGGGATTTCACACCCGGCAAGCAGTTCGATGCGGTGTGGCTGCGGCCCCGGGCGGGCAGCACGCTGGCGACGGTGCTGGCACACGCCGAGAGTGAGGAGCGGACGCTCGCGGCGCTGTTTGCGCTGGGAACGGGGGACGACGTGGAGCGGGTGTGGGTCGGTGGGGGGGTGGTGTTTGCGCGGGAGGCAGAAGCCTGAGAGGCAGGAGCCACTGGGACTTGCCTGGGGGCTCGCTTTTTCTGTTTGACTTCTAACGATCACAATTTGGCTTTCTTACCTAAGGCCGCTTATGGATAAAAGGCATCATTTGCCCCTTTACCCTTCTGTCGCCAGCCAGCGTACGAGATTTGAGAGATGCGTCACTTTAAGCTGTCGGTGCTGGTGGTCGGTGTCCGCTGCTTGACTGGGCGGGTGGAGGCGTCTGCCTGTTGAGGAGGGGCTCCATGTTGCGTACCTTGGTTCTCAATTTCTGTTTGCTGGTCACGCTGGTATACCTGCTGAGTCTGACCTATAAAAGTGCGGCTGATTTGGCCGACTCTCGTCTCCAGGTGCCACGCTTCCTGCTCGTTTCGCTGATGTGCGTGCCGCTGATGTTTTTTCCGGCGCAGGTGGCGCCTGGGGTCTTTGTTGACCTGCGAGCAGTGCCGATTGCTTTCCTGACCCTCCGCCTGGGCTGGGGCTGGGGGCTGGTGGGCGCCGTGCCGCTGCTCGTCTACCGCTACCTGCTGGGCGGCGTGGGCTGGCCGCCGGCCATGGTGAGTGCGATCGGTGTGGTGCTGGTGGCGGGGCTCTTTCATGGTCGGCTGGGACTGTTCAGGCCGCAGTGGCCGTGGGAACGACTACTTTTGCCGCTGCTGCTGATTTTTCTGCCCAATGGGCTGCTGCTGCCGATTATCCGGCATGATTTGAGCCTCTATCTGACCGTGTGGCTGCCGCTGCTGGTAATGTGCTTTCTGGGCGCGTTAATCACGCTGGGCATCTTGCGCAGTCGTTTCCGCCTGCTCTCGCTGGTCGAAACCTTTGAGCGGCAGGCCCACCAGGACGCGCTCTCGACCCTCGCCAACCGGCGGCAGTTTGATCTCGACATCCAGACGCTGGGGCCTGACGACGTGCTGTGCCTGATCGATATTGACCATTTCAAGCAGGTGAACGACGTGCACGGGCACGAAGCGGGCGACGGGGTGCTGGTGCAACTCGGGGAGCTGTTGCCGCGTTGCCTGCGCGCCTCGGACCGGGCCTACCGTTACGGCGGCGAGGAATTTGCCGTGCTCTTCCGGATGACGGGGGCGGTGGACCCGGCAGTACTTGGCGAACGGTTACGCGCCCAGGTGGCCCAGACAGCCTTTACGGTACTGGGGGGCGCTCCTCTGACGGTGTCGGTCGGGCTGGCGCGCCGGGGCGAGGGCAGCGTGGGCGACTGCTTTCGACGGGCGGACGTGGCACTTTACGCGGCGAAGCGAGGAGGGCGGAATAGGGCGGTGGTGTGGGGGCCGGAGTTGGGAGAAGGAACGGGATGACAGCTTCAGGTAGCTTGTTTTTTATTGACATAGGCATATAAAATTGTGTATGCATCCACAGGACGAACGGCAACTCAAGCTGACGCGAGCGTTGCAGGAAGCGGACCTCGACACCGTGCTGGGGATTCTGGGGCCGGAGCTGCGCTGGCCGCTCAAGCAACTGCGGAGCAACCTGCGGCTGATCTTCGCGGCGGCGGAGCGCGACCATGTCAGCTTGCTGCATCCGCCTGCCGATTTCGTGACGTGGTTGCAGGGGCCACTGCACGAAACGGTTAAGGGGCCGGGCACTGCCAAGGCGAATACCGTGGTGGCGCGGCTTTCCACCATCTCACGGCTGTACGAACTGTTGATGGACGAGGGCGTTGTGATTCGTCAACCGCTGCGGGGACTGGTGCGCCCGCCGGGGGAACGCAAGGTGGAAAAGGTGCCGCCGCGTGAAGACATCGAGCGGCTGCTGGTGCACGCGCAGCCTGACCCGGCGCTGTTCGCCGCTTTGACGCTGATGTACCGACATACCTTTCAGGTGGCCGAGATGCTCGCGCTGCGCTG
Source organism: Deinococcus radiodurans R1 = ATCC 13939 = DSM 20539 (assembly GCF_000008565.1). Lineage (GTDB taxonomy): Bacteria > Deinococcota > Deinococci > Deinococcales > Deinococcaceae > Deinococcus > Deinococcus radiodurans. The sequence continues at coordinate 188,036 of NC_001264.1, forward strand.
GTCGGCGTTCCGGCACGAAGACGGCACCATCCTGCGGCGGCGGACGCTATGCCAGCTTGACGACGCGAGTTATGCGGCGCTCGACCGGCTGCTCGCGCAGGCGGGGGGGCCGCTGTCTAATCCCGCCGGGCGCATTTTCCCCTTTGAAAACAACGACGCGCTGCGGACCCGAATTTTTCAGGTGTGCCGGGAGGCCAATCTCACCTTCGTCAATCCAGCCAAGCTGCGCAAGGCAGGGCTGCGCGACTTTCCACTTACGCCCGATCAGGCAGGCTTTATCGGCGACGAGGCGTATGCGCTGGCAAGAGAACTGGCGAGCCGCTTGACGGAGGAGGACTCCGTCTCTTCTGCCACTGGGTCGGTCAATCAATAACTTCGCGCTTGTGACCTGCACTTCGGCGCGATAGAAGCGATGATCGACGAGGCACAGAATCTCGTCGGGGACATAGCCCTATTCATATATTTTTTTGTTTAGCCAACAAGACTTAAAAACCGGGCTGTAGCGCCCGGTCCTTTTTTACCCTTAGTGTTGCAGCCAGAGATACCGGGCGAGCAGCAGCAGGCCCAAGCCATACAGCAGCGGGCTGACTTCGCGGCCACGACCTCCGATGAGTTTGATCAGGCAGTAGGAGATGACACCGAGGCTCACGCCGTTGGCGATGGAGAAGGTCAGCGGCATCATGATGATGGTCAGGAAGGCAGGCAGGCTCTCGGTCAGGTCGTCCCAGTCGATCTGCTTGATGCCTTCCATCATCAGGGCGCCCACCAGAATCAGCGCGGGCGCGGTGGCGGCGGCGGGAATGGCGGCGGCGAGCGGCCACAGCAGCATGGCGAAGAGGAACAGCACGCCCACCGTCACGGCGGTCAGGCCGGTGCGCCCCCCTTCCCCGATGCCGCTCGCGGACTCGACATAGGCGGTGGTGGTGCTCGTGCCCATGAAGGCGCCGAACATAGCGGCGAGGCCGTCCATCGCAAAGAGGCGCCGGGCGCGCGGCATGTTGCCGTGCTCGTCGAGGAAACCCGCCTTTTGGGAGAGGCCGGTCAGAGTGCCGGTGGCGTCGAAAAAGTCCACGAAGAAGAAGGTGAAGACCACGTTCAGCAGGCCCAGGCCCAGCGCCCCGCCGATGTCGAGCTGGCCGACGAGGTCCACCGGCCACACCGGCGCCCCGAAGATGCCGAGCAGCGAGCCCTGAAAGCCGGGAAACGCTTGCAGCGCACCTTCGGCGCCCCCGGCGAACACCGGCAGGCGCAGCACAATAGCGGCGGCGGAGGTCAGCAGGATGCCCCAGAGAATCGCGCCCGTGACCCGCCGCACCATCAGCCCCGCCGTGACGACGAGTCCGAGCAGCGCGAGCCACGCCCCAGGCGCGGTGAGGCTGCCGAGGCCGACGAAAGTGGCGGGGTTGGTGACCACGATGCCCGCGCTCTTAAGGCCCAGGAAGGCGAGAAAGGTGCCGATGCCCGCCGTGATGGCGAACTTGAGCCCGCGTGGAATCGCCTGCACGATGGCCTGCCGCGCCCCGAGCAGGCTGAGCAGCACGAACAGCACGCCGCTGATGAAGACCGCCCCCAGCGCCGTTTGCCAGGGTACCTTCATGCCGAGCACCACCGTGAACGCGAAAAAGGCGTTCAGGCCCATGCCCGGCGCCTGCGCGTAGGGGTATTTGGCGATGAGGCCCATCACCAGCGACCCGAACGCCGCCGCGATGGCGGTGGTGGTCAGGAGCTGCGCGAAGGCGCCCGGCACCGGAATGGCCGCCGAGAGCACCTGTGGGTTCACGAAGAGGATGTAACTCATCGTGAGGAAGGTGGTCAGCCCGGCCCGCAGCTCGCGGGGAACAGTGGAGCCGGAGGTGGTCAGCCCGAAAAAGCGGTCCAGACCCGACGGCGGCGCACCCTGGGGAGAGGAAGAAGTCACACCATGAGCATACGCTTAGGCGACGGTCAAGGATGGGGGGCAGCGGGTTGCTGGGGGTTGCCGGTCTAGAGCATTTGCCGTAATAAAGACCCCTCACCCCTGCCTTTGGCAGGCCCTCTCCCCTTGAGAGAGGGTCAAACAGCGCGAGGCAATTCTTTTGTCAAATGCTCTAGGTGTGCGCGTCGCCTCTTATTCCACCCGTTCGGCAGCGAAGAGGTGGCGGGGCCGCTCGAACTCGCCCTGGGCCGCCACGAGTTGAATCTCGCGGGTGCCGAGGCGGTGGGTGAGGTCGAGCAGGGCGTAAAGGGCACTCATGGAAAGCGTGAGGGCCTGCTCGGCGCTGCCGGTGCGGAGAAACTGGCCGTAGAACAGCGCGGCAATCGCGTCGCCGGTGCCGTTGCGCGGGGGGTCGAGCGGCAGCAGCGGCGTGCGGCACAGCCAGGAGCCTTCGCCCGTCACGGCTAATGTCTCGATGCTGCTCGCCGGGGCGTCCGCGCGGACCAGACTGGTCAGCAGCACGATGCGCGGCCCAGCGGGGTTGAGGCGTTCGCGCAGAGCGTGCGCAGCGGCGAGTGCGTCCGCCAGAGTCTCCACCTTTTGCCCGGTGAGCAACTCAAGTTCAAACTGATTAGGGGTCACGATGTCGGCGGCGGGGATGGCCTGCGCGGCGATGAGGGCGGGCAGGTCAGGATGCACGAACACGCCGCGCCCCACATCGCCCATCACCGGGTCGCAGCAGTAGAGGGCCTGCGGGTGGGCCTGCCGGACCCGGCCTACCGCCCCCACCACCGCCGCCACCGTGCCGCCCGAGCCCACGTAGCCGCTGAGCACGCCGTCACACTGCGGCAGGACGCCGCGCGCTTCGATGCCGTCGAGCAGCTCGGCAATCACGCCCGGCTCGAACACCGGCCCGGTCCAGGCGCCGTAGCCGGTATGGTTGGAAAACTGCACGGTGTGGACGCCCCAGACCTCGAAACCCAGGCGTTGCAGGGGAAAAATGGCCGCCGCGTTGCCGACGTGGCCGTAGCTCACCCACGACTGGATGCTCAGGATGTTGCGCGGGAGGGTAGGCGTGACAGAATCCAAAGAGTCGGACGAAGAAACGGGCGTCGTCATGCGCGACAGGATAGGGGAAGGACCGCGTTCAGGTGGCTTTGGCCTCTGCCGCATTTTGCACACTCAGCGGGCCGAACTCGCGGGCCCAGAGGTCGCCCTTCTCCCCCACCCCGGCGAGGTCGAGGGGGGTGACACCGCTCACCCGCAGCTGCCAGCCCTGGCCCTGGCGCCGCAAGTCGTCCACCCGCGCCAGGCCGGTGTGCGCGCGGTCCAAGCCGTCGGCCACCCGCAGGATGCCCGCGAGCCGGGCAACCAGGGCGCGGTCGGCGGGCGCGAGGGCCACGTAGTCGGGGTGCGAGGGCTTGGGCAGGCTCTTGCGGTGGTAACGGGCGATCTGGGCAATGAGTTCGATGTCCTGCGGCCCGAACCCGCGCAGCCCCGCGTGGCGAATGAGGTAGGCGCCGTGCTTGTGGTGACTGCTCTGGCTGACGATCTGCCCCGCCTCGTGCAGCACGGCGGCGGCGGTGAGCAGGCTGCGGGCGGGCGGGGGAAAGGTCTCGCCCGCCGCGAGCAGCCGGTCAAAGAGTTCGCGTGACAGCTCGGCCACCTGCCCGGCGTGCGAGAGGTTGACGCCGAAGCGCCCGGCGGTCGCGAGCACGCTGCGCTGGCGGGTGCTGAGCGCCAAGCTGAAAGTCTGGACCTGAGCGAGTTCCTCGATCAGCATCCCTTCGCGCAGGGCACCTTCGCTGACCGTCACCTCACGGGCGCCGAGGGCGTCGAGCGCGGCGTGCAGCACGCTCAGGGCGGCGAGGATGGTGTCGCCCCGGCGCTCCAGCCCCGGCACCCGCGCACGCTGGGCAGGCCGCAGCCGGGCGACGTGGGCAAGCAGGTCGGCGAGTTCGGTGAGGGTAAAGCGCTCGCCGTTGACCCCACCTGCCGCCTCAGCCGGGCGCCCGCCGCGGCGCTGCGCGATGGCGTCGGCGGCGGCTTCGGCGGTGCCGCTCGACAGGAAAAACTGGGTGCCGGGCCGCGCGGCGAAGCGCCCAGCGTGGGGCCGCAGCAGCTCGCGCACCTGCCGGGCCACCGCGTCGGCCACGTCGCGCCCGGCGTTTTTGCCGTCTCCCTCGGGAAAGGCGCGGGTCATGCGAATGGCGCCGAGGGGCAGGCTCAGGACGTCCGCCGCCCGCTCCTCGGCGCCGCGCACGAATTCCAAACTGCCGCCGCCGAGGTCGAGCAGCACGTTGTCGGGGCCGAGTTCGACCGCCTCGCGCACGCCGAGGTAGGTGAGTTCGCCCTCGCGTACGCCGCTGATGACCGCCGGGTACAGGCCGGTGCGCTGCCGGACGCGCTCGGCGACTTCCGCGCCGTTGGGCGCCTCGCGCAGCGCGGAGGTCGCGTAGACGCGCACGTCTCCCGCGCCCGCCGACGCCGCCAGCTCGCGGAAGCGGGTCAGGGCGGACGCGAGCCGCTCCTCACCTTCGGGAGTCAGCTCGCCGCGCGTGTCCAGGCACTCGCCCAGGCGGGTGCGGTCCTTGAGGGTGTCTATGACCCGGAAGCCCCCGGCGTCGCCCGGCAGAGCCTCGGCAATCAGGAGGTGACTGGAGTTGGTTCCCACATCGGCGACGGCGACCCGCATATGGTGCAGAGTAATCCCTGCGGCGGCCTGCGCGTGCGGGGGCTGACCCACTTCCCCTCCGCCCCAATGGGTGAGCGCGTCCTATTGCCTTGCCCCGGCTGTGACAGGCTGTCGAGCATGACTTTATCGGCGGCCCAGCGCCCTTCTTCTTGCCTTCTTTCCTTTCTTTCAGGAGTTCTGCTATGACGGCCCACGACGCCCAGCCCGAGCCCGCACGCTGCCCTTTTACCGGGCAGGCGGCCCCGACCGAAACCATCACCCGCCGCCACGTGCCGCCGCAGGGCGACCTGGCCCAGCCGGTGGAAACCTACGCCCGCGCCCGTGACCTGCTCAAGTCGGAGCAGGCGCAGCAGGCGGGCTTTCTGGCCGACATGGTGAGCCGCGTGCCGGGGTCGCAGCACCCGCCGGTCCTGTACCTCGAAGGCGAGGAACACACCGAAATGCGCCGCGCCACCGCCAAATACTTCACGCCGACCCAGGTGAACACCTACCAGCCCGACATCGCCCGCCTTGCCGACGAGCTGATCGGCAAACTCGCGCGCCGGGGCGAGGCGAAGCTCGACGACCTGAGCCTCGAACTCGCGGTGCGGGTCGCCGCCGGGGTGGTCGGGCTGACGAACAGCCGCCTGCCGGGGATGGACCGGCGCATCGAGCGCTTCATTCCCTCGGGAGTCGACGCCGAGCCGGGAGTGAAACTGGAGGGGGCCTCGCCGCTCGAAAACGCGCGCCAGGCGGCGAACATGGCGCTGTTCTACGCGCTGGACGTGAAACCGGCGATTGAAGCGCGGCGCAAGGCCCCCCAGGACGACCTCATCAGCTACCTGCTCTCGCGCGGCTACAACGACCAGGACATCCTCACCGAGTGCGTGACCTACGGCACGGCGGGCATGATCACCACCCGCGAGTTCATCAGCGTGGCGGCGTGGCATCTGCTGAAAAACCCGGAGCTGCGGGCCGCCTACGTCCACGGCACCGAGAAGGAGCGGCACGCCGTGCTGCACGAGATTTTGCGCCTCGAGCCGGTGGTCGGCACCCTGTACCGCCGCGCGGCACAGGAGATGACTGTGGGCGGCGAAGTCATCCCGCAGGCAGCGTGTTCGCCCTCGACATCGGGCAGGCGAACCTCGACCCGGCGGTGATGGGCGAGGGCGCCGAGCAGCTGTGCCCCATGCGTGAGCTGCCGCGCGGCGTGCAGGCGCAGGGCCTTTCGTTCGGTGACGGGCACCACCGCTGCCCCGGCGCGTTTCTAGCGATCAAGGAAACCGACGTGTTCCTGCGCCGGCTGCTGATTTGGAACGACCTGCACGTCGTGAGCGAGCCGCGCGTGACCTACAACGAGGTCATCAAGGGCTACGAGCTGCGCGGGTTCCGGGTGCGGCTGGGCGGAGCGAGGGCCTGAGGGACGAGGATATTCAGGAGCAAGGGGCGCTTCCAACGCGGGCGCCCCTTGCTCTTTCATTTGACAGAATGAGTTTCTGTTAGAGCTGGTCTGGACGCCCCCTCACCCCTTGCTTCGCAAGGCCCTCTCCCGCAAGGGTAGAGGGTCAAAGACATGCAATATCTTTATGTCAAAAGCTCCGAATGTATTCGAGCGAAAAGGGGCGCCACATTGAAGGCGCCCCTTGCTCGTTTGTTTTGCTCTTACCTGAGAGCCGCTCGCAGGTAAGGCGCCGTCACACTTCCCGCCGCCTGCGCCACCTCGGCGGGCGTGCCCTGGGCCACCAGCCGCCCGCCGTCCTCGCCCGCGCCGGGGCCGATGTCGAGCACCCAGTCGGAGGCGGCCACCACCTGCATCTTGTGCTCTACCGCAATGACGGTGTTGCCGGCGTCCACCAGCTTGACCAGTTGCCGCTGCAAACGCTCCACGTCGGCGGGGTGCAGGCCGGTGGTGGGTTCGTCCAGCACGTAGACGGTGCCGCCGCGCCCGCTGCGCTGCAACTCGGTCGCGAGTTTGATGCGCTGCGCCTCACCGCCCGAAAGTTCGGTGGCGGGTTGCCCCAGCCGCAGGTAGCCCAAACCGACCTCGCGCAGGGTGTCCAGCGCCCGGAAAATGGCGCTCTCGTCGGCGAAAAAGTCGTGTGCCTCGTCTACCGTCAGGGCCAGCACGTCGGCGATATTTTTGCCACGGTACTCCACTTCCAGCGTTTCGGCGTTGTAGCGGGTGCCGTGGCACACCGGGCAGGGCGCGTACACGCTGGGCAGGAACAGCAGTTCCACCATCACCCAGCCCTCGCCCTGGCAGTGTTCACAGCGTCCGCCTTTCACGTTGAAGGAGAAGCGGCCTGCGTTGTAGCCGCGCTTCTTGGCCAGCGGGGTGGCCGCAAACAGCTTGCGAACCTGGTCGAAGAGCCCCGTGTAGGTCGCCATGTTGCTGCGCGGAGTGCGGCCAATCGGCTTCTGGTCCACCCGCACCAGCCGGGTGATCTGCGCCAGGTCGCCGCCCAGCCGCGCGCTGCCGGCGGTGTGGTCGGCGGGGTCTTCGTCGTCCTCGGGGTCGGGGTTCACCGGCTGTCCGAAGTGCGCCGCCAGCGCATCCACCAGCGCCTGACTCACCAGGGTGGACTTGCCCGAACCCGATACGCCCGTCACCGAGGTCATCACGCCCAGTGGAAAGCGCACGTCCAGATTATCCAGGTTGTTGCGGGTCACGCCGTTCAGTTCCAGCCAGCCGGCAGGCTCACGCGGCGTATGCGGTTCGGTGTGGCGGTCGGCAAAGAGATACTGGCCGGTCTGGGACTCGGGCACGTGTTTCAGCCCTTCCGGCGGCCCGCTGTAGAGAATTTCCCCGCCTTTCTCGCCGGCTTCCGGGCCCACGTCCACCAGCCAGTCGGCGCGGCGAATCACGTCCAGATCGTGTTCCACCACGAACAGGGAGTTGCCGCCCCGCTTGAGGTTCTCCAGCGCCGAGAGCAGCGCCTCGGTGTCGGCGGGGTGCAGCCCGGCGGAGGGCTCGTCCAGCACATACACCACGCCGAAGAGGTTGGAATACAGCTGCGTGGCGAGGCGCAGGCGCTGCAACTCGCCGGGCGAGAGGGTGGGCGTGGAGCGGTCCAGTCCCAGATAGCCCAGCCCCAGGTGCAGCAGCACGTCCAGCCGCTTGACCAGGTCGGCGGCCATCCGTTGCAGGGCGATGGCCTGCTCGGGCCGGTTCTTGACGCGTTCGGCGTGGCCCGGTTCGCGCTCCTCGGCGTAGGGGCGTAGTAGCTCCGAGACTCGCGCCAGCGGCAGCCGCGACAGCTCGGTGATGTCCAGCCCGGCAAAGGTCACGTTCAGCGCCTCCTGACGCAGCCGTTTGCCGTGGCACAGCGGGCACTCCTCAGAAATCATGTAGCCCTGCACCCGCTTTTTCATGGAGGCGCTTTCGGTATTGGCGAAGGTGTGCAGCACGTGGCGCCGGGCGCTGGAAAAGGTGCCCATGTAGCTGGGTTCCATCTTCTTTTTCAAGGCGCGCTGCGTTTCGGCGGGGGTCAGGCCCGGGTAGACCGGCACCACCGGCTGCTCGTCGGTAAAGAGAATCCAGTGACGCGTTTCCTCCGGCAGCTCGCGCCAGGGCACGTCCACGTCGATGCCCAGCGTGACCAGAATGTCGCGCTGGTTCTGCCCACCCCAGGCCTGCGGCCACGCCGCCACCGCCCGCTCGCGGATGGTGAGGCTGGGGTCGGGAACCATCGAATCCTCGGTGACGGTGTACACCCGGCCCAGCCCGTGACATTCCGGACAAGCGCCCTCGGGGGTGTTGGGCGAAAAACCCTCGGCGTACACGATGCCCTGGCCGGGCGGATAGTCACCGGCGCGCGAATACAGCATCCGCAGCAGGTTGGAGAGGGTGGTCACGCTGCCCACCGAGGAGCGGGCGGTGGGCGTGCCGCGCGCTTGCTGCAGCGCCACAGCAGGGGGCAGGCCGTCAATGGCGTCCACGTCGGGCACCCCGGCCTGATTGAACAACCGCCGGGCGTAGGGCGACACCGATTCGAGGTAGCGGCGCTGCGCCTCGGCGTAGAGGGTGCCGAACGCCAGCGAGGACTTGCCCGAGCCGGAGACGCCGGTAAACACCACCAGGGCGTCGCGCGGCACCTTAACCGAGATGTCTTTGAGGTTGTGCTGACGGGCGCCGCGCACCTGCACGAAGCCGCCATCTGGAAAGTCAGGAGAAGGGCGGGAAGGAGTCATTGCCCGGCAGTATGAGCGGCGGCGCCGGGAAGGCGGGAAAAGTCGCAAGGTTGGCTGAAAAGGCGGCGGGTCGCTCTCCCCTGTGCCGCGCGATGCGCTACACTGCCGGGCTGACTGCACTGCTGGGCCGGCCGCTGCCCCGAACACGGGGCGGGACAGGACAGACCGCAGGACCAGAAAGATCCAGAAAGATAACGACAAGGCGCCCCGGCAACGGCGCATGGAGGACGATGTGACCACAACCGAACGCCTGCCCGCCCCCCCCCTGGACACCGCGTCCAAGCGCGTGGGCTTTATTTCCCTCGGCTGCCCCAAGGCCCTGGTGGACTCCGAGCGGATTCTGACGCAGCTGCGGGCCGAAGGCTATGAGGTGGCCCCGAGCTACGAGGGCGCCGACGCCGTGATTGTCAACACCTGCGGCTTCATCACGCCCGCCGTGGAGGAGTCGCTCTCGGCCATCGGGGAGGCGCTCGACGCCACCGGCAAGGTCATCGTGACCGGCTGCCTGGGCGAGCGACCCGAGAAAATCATGGAGCGGCACCCCAAAGTGGCGGCCATTACCGGCTCGGAAGCGGTGGACGACGTGATGGGGCACGTGCGCGAACTGCTGCCCATTGACCAAGGCGCCTTCACGGGTCTGCTGCCGGTGGCGGCGCCGGGGATGCGGGCGGGCGTGGAAACGCCGCAGCGCGAGAACACCCGTCACGGCGACGTCTTCGCCCCGAGTGTCAAGCTCACGCCGCGGCACTACGCCTACGTCAAGGTGGCCGAGGGGTGCAATCACACCTGCGCGTTTTGCATCATTCCCAAGCTGCGCGGCCTGCAAGTCTCGCGTGACGCGGGTGCCGTGCTGTACGAGGCTTACCGCCTGATTGCTGGGGGCACCAAAGAGCTGATGATCATCGCGCAGGACACCTCAGCCTACGGGGTGGACCTCCGCTACCGCGAGAGCGAATTCCAGGGCGAGCAGGTCCGGGCGCACCTCACCGACCTCGCCGTCAAACTCGGGGAGATGGGCGCCTGGGTGCGGATGCACTACGTCTACCCCTACCCGCACGTGGACCGGGTGGTCGAGCTGATGGCCCAGGGCAAGGTGCTGCCGTACCTCGACATTCCACTGCAACACGCTTCGCCCAAGATTCTGAAGCTGATGCGGCGCCCCGGTGCTGGCAAGCAGCTCGACACCATCCGGCGCTGGCGCGAGATTTGCCCGGAACTGGTCATCCGCTCGACCTTTATCGTGGGCTTTCCCGGCGAAACCGAGGAAGATTTTCAGGAGCTGCTGCAATTTCTGGAAGACGCGCGACTCGACCGGGTGGGCGCTTTCCCGTACTCCGACATCGAGGAAGCCGACGCCAACGCCCTGCCCGGCGCCGTGCCGGAAGAGGTCAAACAGGAGCGCCTCGCCCGCTTCATGGAAGTCGCGCAGCGCATCAGCACCGAGAAGTTGAGTGAGAAAGTGGGCCGCGTGATGGACGTGATTATCGACGAATTCAACGACGACGAGGACGACCAGCCCGGCACCCGCCTGATCGGGCGCACCAAGGGCGACGCGCCGGGCATTGACGGACAGGTGTACCTCTACGCCGGGGACTTCGCCGGGCTGGTCAAGATCGGCGACATCGTGCGGGCACGCATTGAGGACAGCGACGAGTACGATCTGTTCGGAGAAGTGATCGAAAAACCCGAGTGGAAGCCGAACGTGCCGCAGCTCGGGCATTTCGGCAAGCACTGATCACTCTGGGCCGCAAAATTCCGGAATACAGCCGCTTTTGCCCTCCCAGTCGAGTGTTTGTGGGGTGGCACTCAGCCAGCGGGTCTGACCGTCCGCGCCCGTGATCAGGAGACCGGCGCGAACTTCGTATTTGCCCGCCGGGGCCAGGGTGCCGTCGCTGCGGCGGGCGTTCCAGCTCGCGTCGAGCCTTTCGCCTGCTCGGGCAGGGCAATGGTTGGCCCGGCTGCTGGCCTGCAACTGGCGGGCAAAGACCACTTCCCCGCTGCGGGCGTCCCGGACTGCCGCCACGAAGGTGCAGTTTTTCGCTCCCTCGACCGCCGCCACGTTCAGGGGCTGGAAGCGCAGGCCAAAGCTCACGCCCTGGGGCGACGACCAGCGACTCACCTGCAATTCGGCGTCTTGCGGCTGGCCCACAGGCGGCAGCAGCGGCGCGGGCTTGACCCAGATGCCAAGCCGCGCGAGCGAGACGCCCTCCCTCTTCGCCAGCGCTTGCACGGCATCACGGGCGCGGGCGTCGGGCACGGTCAGCAGCAGTTTGGGGACGCCGTTTTGGACCGCGAACTTCACGTCGTAGTCAATGCTCTGCACCGTTCGGGCCGGCGAAAAGACCTGCAACGCCTTTCGCATGGTGCTCGCCGGGGTGGCGGGCAAGACCGTGAACGTCACGTCCGGCGCCCGCACCGCGTTTTTGCCCTCCCCGTAGGCGGCTTGCAGGACGTACTTGCCGGGGGCCACCACCTGACCGCGCGTGTCGAGCAGGTCCCAGAAGACCGGCCAGCGGCCCTGAGCAACCAGTTCCCCGGTCTGACCCGGCGCAACGACGAGCGGTGGAGAGCCCACTTGCGCACAGCCCCCCGGCGCCGGAACAGGCCGGACTTCGGTGCCTGTCGTGGCGTTCAGGACGCGATACTTGAAAGTGAAACAGCCCTGCGCGAGCGAAATGGGCTTGCGGCCAGTGTTCGTCAGCTTGAAACTCAGCGGCAAAATGTCGCCCTGCGCCACCTGCGCGGGCACGTTCAGCGCGGCGCGGTGCGGCTGGCTCAGGGTGCTGCGCGGCGGCAGGGTGGGCGACGCGGCGGCCACGAGGTCGAGCGCGTCCGCCGGGATGCCCTTTTGCCGGAAAAACTCGGCGGCCTGCTGACGGTAGGCGGCGTGCTGAAAGGCGATGTGGAGCTTGTTGGCCTTCACGTCCACGTAAATCTCGCTCCAGCCGCGCAGGCCGCGCGCCAGAAACCGCGCCTGCGAGAGCTGCGCGGCGTTGTACTTCACCGGCACGAAGCGGGGAGCCGTCAGGGTGTGCCCGGTCTGGTTCAGGCTGGCCCCGCGCTGCTTTTTGACCTCGGCCAGCACCTGCCGCCGCGCCGCCGGGTCCGTGCTGGTCACGGCGAGCGCCACGCCCCCACCTTCCACCCACAGCCCCGCGAAGGCCGGCGCCCGGAGCGCCAGCGCTGCGTCGTCATCGCCAGGGGTCACAGGAAGGGCACCGAAACTGGTTTTGACCGGCGGATTCGGGGCAGCCTGGGCGTGTGCCGGAAGCAGCAGCAGGGTGGAGAGCAGCAGAAGCTTACGCATGGCCCAAGCATGAGGGCTGAAAGCTGACGGCGTGTTAGAGCAGGCTGACGCGCTCGCGGCCTTGCGCCACCCGCGCCGCCGCCTCAGCGTGGTCGCACCACTCGATTTCCACCCCCGGCAGGCATTCGCGCAGCAGTTCGGGAAAAAGCGAGCTGACCCGCAGGGCGCCGCCCGTCGCCCGCAGGGGCAGGTCGCCCGCCCGCACCTGCACCCGCCGCCCGAGTTCGGCGAGCGACGTGGCGGCCTCACGCAGCAGTTCCAGCGCCGCCGCGTCGCCCCGGTCCGCTCCCCGGCCCACCGCCGGCGCGAGGCGGGCGAGGGCCGACGCTCCCGGCGCGGCGTACACGAAGGCGCGCAGGGTGTCCCAGTCGAGGCCCCCGGTGATGGCGGCGACTTCCTCGGCGAGTGGCCCCGTCGCTTCTCGCCCAAAATCGAGCGCGTCGGTCACGTGCCGCAGCGCCCCCCGGCCCAGGCTGGCCCCGGCCCCGTCGTCGCCGATGCGGTAGCCCCGGCCCCCGGCACGGAAGGTGTCGCCGCTCGCCGTCACGTGATAGGCGATGCTGCCGGTCCCGGCGTAGATCAGGATGCCTGCACCGGGCGCGAAGTGGGCGCGGTAGGCGAGGGCGAGGTCGCCTTCCACGCTCACCTGCTGCGGCGACAGGCCGAGGGCCGCAGCGAGGTGCGCCCGCGCCGTCTCCGCCTGGGGCGACCCCGCGCTCAGACCGGGCAGCCCGGCGTGAAGGCGCTCCGGCAACGCGGGCAGGGCGTCTCTTAGGCTTCTGAGCGCCGTCTCCCCCGCTGGCGTCCCGAGCAGGGCAGTCGTGAGGGGCGGAGCAGTGCCTGCCCCCACCCGTTGTGGGCCGCGCAGCAATACCCACTGCGTGCCGCTGCCCCCCGCGTCCAGACCGAGGGCGAGGGGCGGCAGTTTGGGAGCTGACGGGTGAGCGGGCGGCGTGTGGCAAGGCATGGGGGACAGCATGACATTTTGCGTTTGGCACGGGGCTTTCCTCTAACGACAATTCAGCGAACTGTCATGGCGCTGAGGCTGGGGAGCTCCATTGTCGGCGGTGGCGGACGCGGCATGGCGGCTTCGGGGATGCTCGCCCCCGGCCTGACCGAGCGCAGCATGGCCGCCACCGTCATTCCCGGCAGCCACAGCAAAAAGCCGCCGCTGCCCGCGTCCGAGAGTGCCCTCTACCACCCGTCGAACGCCCTGCGTGAACGCGGCGACTCCCCCGGCCACATGCACGACACGAGCGCCTACACCGAAACCGCCTCGCGCTCCGGGCTGCTGAAAGTGGCGGCGGGCATCGGACTGGCGGCGCTGGCGTGGCAGGTCTTGCAGCGGGAGTGATGCGCGGCAAAAAAGAGAGGTGGGAAGACTCGCACGCTTCCCACCTCTCTTTTATTTATTCAGCGCCAGCTTCTCAATTCCGGCGTCAGGTGACCTTCCTCGTTGAAGGAGTCGAGGCTCAGGCGTCCGCCACCGAAGGTAAAGCGCGTCAGGCTGCCGTTTTTGACCCGCCAGTTGAGTTTGAGGGCCGAGGCGTCGGGCGCGTCAAGGGCGAGTGCCACCGCCAGCCCGATCACGCCGCCGCTGGTAAAGAGGACGGCGGTGGTGCCCGCCGGGAGCCGCAGCACGTCGCCCAGGCCAGCGCGGACGCGCGCGCGGAAGTCGGCCCAGCCCTCGACCTCGGGGTGGGTCACGGTGCCCGCCTGCCACGCCGCCGCCAGCGCTTCGAGCATCCGCTGAAAGTGGCGGTTGCGCTCGGGCGAGTCGCGGTGCTCGCGGAAAGTCGTGGCAAGGGTGCCGAATTCGGCGTCCTGCTGAGCCAGCAGCGGGGCCAGTGTAGTCACCAGCCCGTCGCCGTCGAACTCGGAGAGGCGCGGGTCGAGGGTCGGCGCGGGCCAGCCCGGCTCATTCCCGGTCTGCCCTTCCCCGGCGAGTTCCGCTGTGCGCCGCTGCCGGACCAGCGAGCCGTGCAGGACGTGGGTGGGCCGCACCCCCTGCGCGGTGAGCGCCGCGCCCACCGCGCGGGCCTGCTGCTCACCGAGGGCCGAGAGGCGGTCGGTGGCCTTCTCGAAGGGCGTCGCCTGACCGTGGCGGACCAGAATCAGTTCACTCATCGGTGGCCTGGGACGGAGGGGTCTGGGACGGTGCCGTCTGCAACTCGCCCTGCGCGCCGGGCGCCTGCGCGATGCGGCGCCACGCCTCCTCGATCAGCCACTGGGCCTGCCCGGCGAGCGGGGCGAAGCGCGGGTCCTGCGTCTGGCCGAGGCGGTAGCGGGCGAAAATCTGCAGGACGATGACCGCCAGCTTGAAGTGCCCGAGGACCTCGTACCACGCCACGTTGCTCACGTCGCGGCCACTGCGCTCGGCGTAACGCTCAAGCAGCTCTTCGCGGGTGTAAAAGCCCTGGTCACTCGCCGCCGCGCCGATGCGGTTGGGCACGCCACCGGGCTGGTCGGGAATGGTCCAGTAGGTCAGCGTGAGGCCGAGGTCCACCAGCGGGTCGCCCACGGTGGTCATTTCCCAGTCGAGCAGCGCCGTGACTTTCGAAGGGTCCGCCGGGTCGAGCATCAGGTTGTCGAGCTTGAAATCGTTGTGGACCAGCGTGTGCGCCGTTTCGTCGGGCACGTTCGCTTCCAGCCAGGCGATGACGAGTTCGTCGCGCAGCTCGGCGGGCGGGGGCAGGTCGCCCGAGTCCTTGAGCAGCTCGCGCGCCCGGCGCCAGCGTCCGGCCCAGCCTTCCACCTGACGGCGGTTGAAGCCCTCCGGTTTGCCGATGCCGCGCAGCCCCGCCGCGTCGATGTCCACCGCGTGCAGATCGGCCAGTGTGTCGGCCAGCGCCTGCGACATCTGCCGGGGGGCGTCGGGGAGTGCGGCGTACTCGGCAGGCAACTTGGTACGGACCACCGTGCCGCGTCGCCGCTCCATCAGATAAAAGGGAGAGCCGAGCACCGCCGGGTCCTCGACGAGCAGCGCCGGAGCAGGGGCCACCGCCAGCACCGGGTGAATCTTTTCAAGCAGGTGGTACTCGCGCGCCATGTCGTGCGCGCCCTTGGCGACGGGGCCGAGCGGTGCGCGGCGCAGCACATATTCCTGGTCGCCGGCCCGCAACAGGTAGGTCAGGTTGGAAAACCCGCCGGGAAACTGCTCGACTTCGAGGGCATCCACGTCGCCGGGCACCTGACCGCGCATCGCGTCCCGAAGGCGGTCGAGCGGCAATTCCTCGCCGGGGCGCACCGGGGCGGTATCGGGCCGCCCGCCCGTGGTCACGGGTGGCCCTCGGTGCGGGGGGCCTGACCGGCGGCGGCTTCGGCGGCAGCCTGGGGTGCCTGAGCAGCATGTGCCTCGACGAGCGCCATCGCCTTGGTCCGCAGGTGGCGCATCTTACTGATCCACACGTCGTAATTTTCCGCCTTGTTGCGGAAGGATTTGAGGGTGGTGTCGTGGGTGGTGATCAGGAAGCCGTCTGCCCGCAGCACCTCCAGCGCCTTCTCGACGAGTTCGTCGGTGGTGATGGCGGTCTGCTGCAAAATCGGCGCGTTCTGCACCATCGGGGTCCAGACGCCCTCGGGACACAGGCAGGTGACCTTAATGCCCCGGTCGCCGTAGGTCACCGCCAGCCACTCGGCAAAGGCGAGCGCGGCGTGCTTCGTCACCGCGTAGGGCGCCGAGTGCAGTTCGGTGAGCAGGCCCGCCGCCGAGGCGGTGTTCAGGAAATGGCCCTCGCCGCGCTCCAGAAAGTGCGGCAGCAGGTGCCGGGCGGCCCAGACGTGGCTCATCACGTTGATGCGGTGCACGAGGTCCCAGACCTTGTCGGGCGTTTCCGGCCCCTCGCCCTGCGCGACGCCCGCATTCGAGCAAAACAGGTCGATGCGGCCTTCCTGCGCCAGCACGTTCTCGATGATGGCCTGCACGCCCTCCTCACGGCTGATGTCGGCGGGGATGAAACGCGCACCGATCTCCTGCGCCTTCTGCGCCCCGACTTCGGCATTGCGGTCAGAGGTGATGACAGTGGCGCCTTCCTGCACGAAGCGGGTGGCGAGCGCGAGACCGATACCCGAAGCGCCGCCGGTCACGACGACGATTTTGTTCTGAAATTCCATGGGGACTCCGTGGTGCGGGGTGGGGCGCGGCGGACTTTTCTCCGGCCCGGCGCCCCTGGGAGTTGTTGGTTCAGTGGAGGTGACTGGCTCAGCGCTTGCTGAGCGCCCGCAGGTCCACGCCCTGACGGCGCAGTTCTTCCTTGGCAACCGTTTCGGTGTGCACGATGTCGGGGCCGTCGGCGAGGCGCAGGGTGCGGGCCTGCGCGTACATCATGGCCAGCGGAGTGTCCTGGCACACGCCTGCGCCGCCGTAGACCTGAATGGCACGGTCAATCACGCGCAGGGCCATGTTCGGCGCGACCACCTTGATGGCGGCGATTTCGCCCTTGGCGTCCTTGTTGCCCACAGTATCCATGGTGTGCGCGGCCTTGAGCGTCAGCAGCCGGGCCTGGTCGATCTCCATGCGGCTCTGGGCGATCAATTCGCGGGTGTGCTGGTGCAGGGCGAGCGGTTTGCCGAAGGCGATACGCTGCGCACTGCGCTCAATCATCAGCTCCAGAGCGCGCTCGGCCTGCCCCACCAGACGCATACAGTGGTGGATACGGCCCGGCCCCAGGCGGCCCTGGGCGATTTCAAAACCCCGGCCCTCACCGAGCAGCATATTGGTCACGGGCACGCGCACATTGTCGAAACTCATTTCCATGTGGCCGTGCGGGGCGTCGTCGAAGCCGAAGACTTGCAGAGCACGCTCAATTTTGACGCCGGGTGCGTCGAAGGGCACCAGAATCATCGACTGTTGCAGGTGCCGGGGGGCCTGCGGGTCGGTTTTGCCCATAAAGATGCTGACCTTGCAGCGCGAGTCGCCCGCGCCCGAGGACCACCACTTGCGCCCGTTGATGACGTATTCGTCGCCATCACGCACAATCTGCGCCTCGATGTTGGTCGCGTCGCTGCTCGCCACCTGCGGCTCGGTCATGGAGAAGGCCGAGCGGATTTCGCCGTTCAGCAGGGGAAGGAGCCACTGCTCCTGCTGCTCGGGCGTGCCGTAGCGGGCAATGACTTCCATGTTGCCAGTGTCGGGCGCGTTGCAGTTGAACACTTCGGGCGCCCACCACACCCGGCCCATGATTTCGCACAGGCCCGCGTATTCGAGGTTGGTCAGCCCGGCACCGAACTTGCCCTCGGGGTCGCTCGCAGGCGGCAGGAAGAGGTTCCACAGACCCTCGGCGCGGGCTTTGGGCTTGAGTTCCTCGATCAGCTCGACCGGCGCCCAGCGCTCGCCGGACTCGACCTGGCGGTGAAATTCGGCCTCGTTGGGGTAGATGTAGGTGTCCATGAAGCGCAGCAGCCGCTCGCGCAGGTCCTGGGCGCGGGGGGTGGTGTCGAACATCGTCATGCGGGTTCCTCCAGGGGGGAAACAGAAACTGGGGTCAGGGGGCGCAGATCGGCGCTCGGGCCGCCGACGCCCAGCAGATCTATGCCCAGCAGAAAGTCGCGGCACAGCCCGCCGCCTTCGCGCCGCAGCACCAGCCCCAGCCCCTGCACCTCGGCCTGCACGGCTTCGGCGCGGGCAAAAGCCTCGGGCGAGCGGTCATGTGCCAGCTCCTCGGCGAGGCGGTTGTCTTCCTCGAACAGCGCCCGGTACGTCTCGTAAGCGGGCAGCGGCTCGAAGGCGCAGCGAAAGGCGAAGGGACGCAGTTCCAGCACGATCAGGTGCCCGAGCGGCAGCCCCGCGCCGCTGAGCAGCAGCACGCTTTCGCCGGGGCGCCAGGGGGCGGGGACGGCCTGTTCGGGGGTCACGAGCCCTCCGTCTCGGTTGTTGGGCCGTTTGCCGCCGAAGTGGGCACATCGGCGAGCACGATGGTTCCGAGCGCCGTCGCCACCAGCTTTTCGTCGCCGCCCTTGACCGCATAGATGTCGCAGCGGGTCACGGCCTGCCGCTTGGTGGCGCTCACCACGCTGGCGCGCGAGACGAGTTCCTCGCCTACGCCGGGGCGCACGAAATTGATCTTGAACTCGCTGGTGAGCACGTTGGGTCCCAGCGCCAGCGCGCCGATGAAGGTCAGCGAGATATCGGCCATGGCGGACATCAGCCCGCCGTGCGCGAAGCCGTGGTGCTGGCGCAGGTCCTCGCGCAGCGGCACGCGCAAGGTGGCCTGCGAGGGGGTGATGTCGGTGAACTGGGCACCGATCAGGGTGGAAAAGGACTGCGCGGCGATCACCTGATTGGCGAAGGCCAGAACTTCGGCGGGAGACTGTGTTGGCTCAGACTGGGGAGGCTGTTGGGTCATGAAGGGCCGCTCCTGTGGCTGGTGGCGGGGGATTACAGGTAGACGCGGAAGACCGTTTCCGCGATGCAGGCGGGCTTGGACGCGCCCTCGATTTCCACCGTGTTGAGCACCGTCATCTGCAAAAAGCTCTCGCCTTGCTCCACGCTCTGCAAGGTCGCGTGGCTGCGCAGGCGGCTGCCGACGCGCACCGGGGTGGGAAAACGCACCCGGTTGAGGCCGTAGTTGAGCGTGACTTTCGCGCCGGTGATCTCGGGCATACCGCCGCCGTTCAGAAAGTCACCGGCGAGCATCGAGAGGCTCATGAAGCCGTGGGCGACAGTAGTGCCGAAGGGGCCCTGGGCGGCTTTTTCGGGGTCCACGTGAATGAACTGGTGGTCGCCCGTCGCGTCGGCGAAAAGGTTGATGCGCTCCTGGGTGACTTCGACCCAGTCCGACACGGCGAGTTCCTGCCCGACGAGTGCCGGGAGGTCCTGGGGCGTGAGCGAGCGGCTCATATCGCGGTGATGCCGCCGTCCACGGCGATGTTCTGGCCGGTCATGTAGGCGCTGGCGTCGCTGGAAAGCAGCACGGCGAGACCCTTGAGGTCCTGGTCGGTGCCCAGGCGGCCCATCGGCGTGTGGCTCATGATGGCTTGCTCGGCGGCGGCGAGGGTGCCGCGCGTCATCTTGGTGGGAAAGTAGCCGGGGCAAATCGAGTTGACGGTGATGCCCTTGGGCGCCAGCTCGGAGGCCAGGGCGCGGGTAAAGTTCACCACGGCGCCCTTGGAGGTGTTGTAAGCCATGGTGGGCATCATCTGCGGCGAGTTGCCCTTGAGGCCCGCCACGCTCGCCACGTTGATGATGCGGCCCTTGCCGGCGGGCAACATGCAGCGGTTGAGCACGCTCTGGGTGAGCAGGAACGTTCCGTTGACGTTGACGTTCATCACCTTCATCCAGGCGTCGAAGGGATGCTCGGCGGTCGGTGCGCCCCAGGTGGCCCCGGCGTTGTTGATGAGGATGTCGATGGGCCCGACTTCCTGATGAATTTGCGCAATGAGCGGGTCGATGCTCTCGAAGTTGCCGAGGTCGTTGGCGTAGACGTGGGCCTTGACGCCCAGCCCTTCGAGGTGCGCCTTCGCCTCGTCGAGTTCGTTTTGCTTGCGGGCGGTGAGCACCACGGTGGCGCCGTACTCGCCGAGCGCTTCGGCCATCTGCAGGCCGAGGCCACGCGAGCCACCGGTGATGAGCGCCACTTTGCCGGACAGGTCGAACAGTTCTTTCAGGGCCATACTTTCCTCCGTCGAAACCGGCCTGCGTGCGGCCGGCGAGCCATGCTGGATTGCGGAACGGCCTCAGCATACGGGGAAATTTACGTGCACGTCAATTCTGGACGTGGAGGGATATTTTTTGGAGCCTCTGGCGACACAGCAAAAGGCGCCCCGATTCACCTCGCACGGCAAGGGCCGAGGAGGAGCCGGGGCGCCGCAGAACGTCTTTTTTCAGCTCTGCTTTTGTTCGCCCGGCTGCCACCAGCCGTCAAAAGGCGTGACCGGCAGCGCCCGCTTGTGACGGGAATTGAGGAAGAGGCGTTCGAGCCGGGCGGCGGCTTCGTCGCTGACCTCGCGACCTTCGAGGTAGGCGTCGATCTGGGCGTAGGTCACGCCGAGGGCCACCTCGTCGGGCAGGCCGGGGCGGTCGTCCTCGAGGTCGGCAGTGGGCACCTTGCGCCACGTTCCTTCCGGGGCGCCGAGGTGCGCGAGCAGTTGGGCGCCCTGCCGCTTGGTCAGGCCGGAGAGCGGGGTGAGGTCCACGCCGCCGTCGCCGTACTTGGTGTAAAAGCCGGTCAGCGCTTCCGCCGCGTGGTCGGTGCCCACCACCAGCAGGTTTTCCTGCCCGGCGAGCGCGTACTGCGCCACCATGCGTTCGCGGGCCTTGACGTTGCCGCGCACGAAATCGCGCACTTCGCTGCCCAGGGCCGCCTGCGCCGCCGCCACCGAGGCGTCTGCCGCCTCCTTGATGTTGACCGTCACTTCGCGGTCGGCCTGAATGAAATCGAGCGCCTGCTGCGCGTCGGCCTCGTCGGCCTGCACGCCGTAGGGCAGGCGCACGGCGAGAAACGTCGCCCCGTGCCCCTGCGAGCGCCGCCGCTCCACCGCGAGCTGGCACAGCCGCCCGGCCAGGGTGGAATCCTGCCCGCCGCTGATGCCGAGCACGAAGCCTTTGGTCGGCGTGCTTTGCAGGTAGTCGCACAGAAAAGCGACCCGCCGCTCGACTTCGGCACCCGGGTCAATGTCGGGCTGGACGTGCAGCTCGCGGATGATGTGGCTGCGAAGCGGGGAAAGGGGCAGAGGTGAAGGGGTCATGGGCGCAGTATGCCCGGAGCCGGGGCATGAAAAAACCTCTCCCGGGATGGGGAGAGGCCGAAAAGAGAGAGTGCTCAGAACTTGGCGAAGCGGGTGAGCTTGAACGGCGTCTCGGGTGTGCCGCCGATGCGGTCCAGTTGCGCCTGCGTCACCACGAGGTCGTTCCCGACCTTCGCCAGCGTGGCGGGAAAGCGCAGGCCGTTCAGAGGCTCCTGCGCGACCAGTTGGCCGCTGCCGTAGTCGGCGCTGAGGCTGACCTTGGCGACGACCTGGTCCTTGTTGCGGGCGACGTAGAGGGTGCGCCCGTCGAGCAGGAGGCCGTCGCCGTTGACGAGGCCGTCCATGACCTTTTTGACCGCCTTGGTCTTCAGGTCGATGCGCCACAACTCGCCCGTGTTGAGCTGCACGGCGAGCAGGTACTTGCCGTCGGGCGTGGCAGCGATGCCGTTGAGGTTGACGCCGGGGCCGTACTTGATGGGCGTGCCGGCGAGGTCGAGCCAGGCCGTCAGCTTCAGCGCCTTGTCCACGCGGAAAATGACTGGGCGCGAGGAATCGGTGACATAGAAGTTGCCGTCGGGCGCCAGCACGAGGTCGTTGATGTAGGGACGCGGCGACTTGGGGGTCTCCAGCACTGCCAGCGTCATGCCGTCGGGCGTGAGGATGCTGACCGTTCCCTGGGCACCGCCCGCAATCCACAGTCGGCCCTGGGGGTCCACCTTGAGGCCGAGCGCGACCTGACGGCCATAGGCGCCGCCTTCCTGAAACTTGGTCACGGCGCCGCTCTGGGCGTTGATGGCGTAGATGGTGCCGTTCTGGGCGCTGCCAGTGTAGATCAAGCCTTTCTTCGCGTCGTAGGCGACGCCTTCGGGGTGGTCCACCGGGCCGGGCAGCGCGTAGTCGCGCACGCTCAGGCCGTCGCGCACGATGACGCCGCAGCGCTCGCGGGCACCGGACATGCCCGCCGGGTCGGTCTTGTAGTCGTCGGGGTTGGCGTGGATGACCAGACTGCGGTTCAGGATGCCGTTTTCGCCGGTCAGGCTGATTTTGGTGCTGGTAAAGCTCGCTTTGCCCACACCGTCGGCGCCCACGCTGAGCATCGGGGTGTCGCCGCCGTGCCCGTGTTTGTTGTCGGTCTGGGGCGTATCGTGGTTGCGGCTCATGCTGGGGTCAAAGTGCCCGCCCGCCGCGCCGAAGGGCACCACTTTGTTGACCGCCGGGTCCACGCCGGGAGTGCAGCGCCCGAACTCGTGGACGTGCATCCCGTGCATCCCGGGCGTCAGGCCGCGCACGTCCACCGTGACCTGCACGCCCGCGCCCTGCTGCACGAAGCGGGCACTGCCCACGACCTGCCCGGCACCGTCACGCAGGGCGGCGGTGGCACTCAGGGGAGTCGCCGGCTGCGCGCCGCCCGCGCTCGCCAGGCCCAGGGTCAACAGCCCGAGCAGCGCCGTTTTACGCATCATTTCTGGCCTCCCACGTACTGCACGCGGTAAATCACGCCGCTCTGGTCGTCGGTGAACAGCAGGCTGCCGTCGGTGTAGACCGCCAGCCCCGCCACGCGCCCGAACTGCTTCCACTCGCCGCCTTCCTGATAGACAAAGCCGGTCACGAAAGGCTCGATCTTCTCGGGTTTGTTCTGCGCGTCAAACACCACGCGGGCGACTTCATAGCCGCTCGGCTCGTTGCGGTTCCACGAGCCCCGGAAGGTCACGAAGGCGTCATTGCGGAACTCGGCGGGAAACTGTGTGCCGGTGTAGAACTTCAGCGCAATCGCGGCGGCGTGCGCGGTGTAGTTCAGGGTGCTCGGCTCGGTCGTCGCGCAGTACTCGGCCTTGGTGATCTTGCCGGGGATGTTGGCGACATTCACGAAGGGATCGGGGTTTTTGGCGCCGTAGCAAAAGGGCCAGCCGTAGTTCTTGCCGCGCTTGATGACGTTCAGTTCCTCAGGCGGAATATTGTCGCCGTGCCAGTCGCTGCCCTGGTCCATGCCGTAGAAGGTCTTGGTGACGGGGTGCCAGCCGAAGCCGATGGTGTGGCGCAGGCCCCGGGCGTACACCTCGCGCACCTGACCGTCGGGGCGAATGCGCAGGATGGTGGCTTCCTCGGGGTTCTGGGTGGGGGCGTCATTGTTGGTCGCGCCGAAGGAGGCGTAGAGGTAGCCGTCGGGGCCCCAGCCGAGCTGCCGGGCGGGGTGCTGCCCGGCGTCGGGGAAGTTGTCGGCAAAGACGCGGGGCACGCTGAGAGTGCCGTCCCTGGCGATGTCCATGACCCATATGGTCTTTTCGCCCACCGCGTAGAGCTTGCCCTGGCGGGTATCGATGCCGTGCACCAGCTTGAGCTGGTCGGCCACCCGGCGGCGCTCGGTGGCGTCGATGGTGCCGTCGCCGTTGACGTCCTTGAGGTACCAGATGTCGCCGTTCTGGCGGCGCGACAGGTAAATGCCGCCGTCGGGCATCACGTGCAACATGCGGGCGTTGCCGAGTTCGGTTGCCATCACGCTCACCTTGAAACCGGCGGGCACCTTGAGGCGGGCGAGCTTGTCAGGCGTGAACTGCTGGGGCGTGGGCTCGTTGCGGGTCACGGTGGCCGTGGCGGGCGGCTCGGGCGCGGGCAGCGGGCGGTCTATCGGCGCGGGCGGGGGCGTCTGGGCAGCGGCAAGGGCGCACAGGGCTACGGTCAGGGGAGCAAGGAAAGTTTTTCTCATGAAGCCTCCACGCTCACAGTGAAGGCTGGGCCGAGCAGAAATTTTGCCGCTGCTCACCTTATGAGAGGAAGATGGGCGCCGCCCCAAAGTTTGCTGACAGCCTGTTTCCTCTCAGCGCGGGCCGGAAGGCAGGGCCGCCACGCTGAACCAGAAATTGCCGAGCGAGCGGATCACTTCCACGAATTCACCGATGGACACTGGCTTGGGAATGTAGGCGTTGGCGTGTAGTTTGTAGCTGCGCCACACGTCCTCCTCGGCGCGGGAGGTGGTCAGCACGATCACCGGGATGTGCTGAAGCTGCGGGTCTTCCTTGAGGATGTCGAGCAGTTCGAGTCCGCTCAGGCGCGGCATGTTGAGGTCGAGCAAAATCACGTCGGGCGTGGGCAGCTCGCCGTTTTCCTCGCGCCGCAGGAAGGTCAGCGCCTCTACCCCGTCGCGGGCCACATGCAGGCGGTGGGGAAAATCGGCTTCCTCGAAGGCCTCTTCGGTCAGCAGGATATCGGCGGGGTTGTCCTCGGTCAGCAGAATTTCGATGGCTCTCATACTTGTTGCTCCACAAGAGGCGGGGTGTCGGGAAGAAAGAAATAGAAGGTGGTGCCCTGGCCGGGCTCGCTCTCCAGCCAGACGCGGCCCCCGTGTTGCTCGGCGGCGTTGCGGGTCACGGCGAGGCCGATGCCGCTGCCTTCATACTCGCCCACGCCGTGCAGGCGCTGGAACACCTCAAAGATTTTCTGATGATACTCCGGCTCGATGCCGATGCCGTTGTCGCGCACGGCGAACTGCCAGCCGTTCCCGGCCTCGTCCTGGCCCGCCACCCGCCCGGCCCACACGTCCACGCGCGGCGGACGGTCCGGGTGACGGAACTTGAGCGCGTTGCCCAGCAGGTTGAGGAAAATGTGGTGCAGCAGTTCGCGGTTGCCCTGCACAGTGGGCAGCTCGCCGATGTGCAGCTCGCCGCCGACTTCGCGCAGCTTGACTTCGAGTTCGGCGCGCACCTGCTCGGCGAGTTCGGCGGTGTCCACCGGCCCGAAGACCCGGCCCGTGCGGTGCACCCGCGAGAACACCAGCAGGTCCTGAATCAGGGTCTTGAGCCGGTGCGCCGCCGAGATGGTGAACTTGATGTACTGCTCGCCGCGGGCGTCGAGTTTGTCGCCGTAGCGCCGCGCGATGAGTTCGGTGTAGCTGCCGATGGTCCGGAGAGGTTCTTGCAGGTCGTGGCTGGCGACGTAGGCGAAGCGCTCGAGTTCGCGGTTGCTGCGCTGCAAGCTGGCGTTCGTCCGTTCGAGCGAGCGCGCACTCTCGGCGAGCGCGGCCTCACGCTGCTGCACCGCCTCGGCCATCTGGTGAAACTGGGCGCTGAGGCGGTCGAGTTCGGTGATGCCGAGTGGCTGCACGCGCTGCTCATAGTGCCCGGCGGCAATCTGCTGGGTGCCCTCGGTCAGCTGCGAGACGCTCAGCGACAGGGTGGAAATGATGCGCCGCACCGCCAGCACGAGCAGCAGCGCCCCGAGCAGCAGCAGCAGCGGGGTCAGAATCAGCAGTCGGCGCAGCGCCGTGTTGCTTGCCTTAAGCGCGTTCGACAGGCGCTCGTTTTCGAAGCCGATCATGATGTTGAGGGTTTCGCGCGCCTCATCGGTCAGGTGACGCCCGGTGCCGGCACTGACCCGCGCCACGGCACTTTCCAGCGAAACGCGCCGGGCGGCGATTTCCGGCTGCGCGGCGACGAGCTCCCACTGCGCCATCAGGGTTTCGACGCGCCCGATGTTCTCGCGCTGGCGGTCAGTGACGGTCAGCGGCTCGTAGCGCCTGAGGTGCTCGGCAAAGTTCTGCTGACCGCGCTGGTACGGTTCCAGAAAGGAAGGCTGCCCGGTGATGACGTACCCGCGCTCGCCGTTTTCCATGTTGGAAATGTCGGTGAGCAGCAGTCGCAAGGTCAGCAGCCGCCCCTGCGAGGTCTGCGCGAAGCGGGCGCTCTCGGCACTGAGATTCACACCCCAGAGCACCAGCCCGGCCATCAGGAGCAGCAAAAGCAGCGGCAGCACCAGCGGGCGCACGATCAGCGAGGTCAGGGGGCGTGGTCGGCGCCCGGCCCTCCAGGGTTCCAGACCGGTGTTCCCGGAAGGCAGGGGCAACTTCATCGCCGCCGAGTGTACCCCGCCGCCGAGTGTCGCCTGTCGCCGAGTGGGAGGGCACGAACACGCAAGTCGCGCCCGCTGCCTCCTCCCCGGCAGACGCGGCTTGCGGGCTGGCTTAGCCGAGTTGCTCTTTCAGGAAGCCCATCAGCCCCCGGATGTACTCGCGGTCGAAGCGGAACTCGGCCCCGGCGGCGCGGTACAGCTCGGGCACGCTGACCGTGTTGCCGAGGCGCAGGGCGTCCTTGTAGCGCCCCAGCGCGGCGGCGGGGTCTTGCCGAGCGGCGCGCCAGATGGCGACGGCGGCGAGGTAGCACATGGCGTACTCGATGTAATAAAAGGGCACCTGGAAGATGTGGTAGTAGTGCCAGCCCTTCGCCCGGACGCTCTCGTCGAGGCCGCTCCAGTCGATGAAAGGATGGAACGTCCGGTCGAGTTCGAGCCACTTGGCGTCGAGGTCGGCAATCGTCACGTCCTCCGGCGCCTCGGCGTAGAGCCAGTGCTGAAAGGCGTCCATCTGCGCGGCCCAGGGCA
Source organism: Deinococcus radiodurans R1 = ATCC 13939 = DSM 20539 (assembly GCF_000008565.1). Classification (GTDB taxonomy): domain Bacteria; phylum Deinococcota; class Deinococci; order Deinococcales; family Deinococcaceae; genus Deinococcus; species Deinococcus radiodurans. The sequence continues at coordinate 214,178 of NC_001264.1, forward strand.
GGAAGGCGATGACGCCCTCGAGCTGCTTGCGGCGGTAACGGGCGAGTTCGTCGTCGCTGAAGACATGCGAGAGGTGGTCGAGCGTCAGGAATTCCATCGCCATGCTGGGAATTTCGACGAATTCGATGGGGCTCCAGCGGTTCCAGACGAGCGGCTGCCGGTCGCCGCTGTAAAAGCCGTGGAAGGCGTGCCCGACTTCGTGGAACAGCACCCGCACGTCCTCGGCGGTGCCCACCACGTTCATCAGCACGAACGGCTCGTTGGTGGTCGGGAAATAGTTGCAGTAGGCGTGCGTCATCTTGCCGGGACGCGACTCGAGGTCGAGCAGCCCCGACTCGCGCATCTGCCGGAAGCGGGCGGCGAGGTCGGGGTCGAGGCTTTCATAGGTCTGCTGGGCCAGGGCTTCGAGGTCGGCGCCGGTCGCAAAGGGCCTGAGGCTCTCGCGGCCCTCGGGATCGAGCAGGTTGTTGCGGTTGTAGTCCCAGGGGCGCAGGCTTTCCAGGCCGAGTTGCCGGGCGATGTCACCCACCAGGCCGGAGAGCAGCGGCACCACCTCGTCGCGCACCGAGGCGTGAAAGTCGAGGCACTGCTCGGGCGTGTAGTCCACCCGGTCGAGTTCCTTCCAGCGGTAGTCGCGGAAGTTGGCCTCGTCGGCGTTGTGGGCGAGCTGCCGGCGGGTGCGAATCAGGTCGAGCATCACCGCGTCGAGTTCGGGGGCAATCGCCGCGTTGCTGGCCGAAAGCGCCCGCCACGCCGCTTCGCGCTGGGCGCGGTCGGGCGAGTCCATCTGCTGCTTGGCCTGCGGAAGGGTGAGTTCCTGGCCGCCGAGCTGCACCTTCTGGTTGCCGGTGATGACCGAGTGGCGGTTGATCTGCTGGTTGTGGGTGACGCCGAGGTCCACGTTCGCCTCGCGGAACAGCGCGGCGGCGTCCTGAAAGCGGCGGTAATTGAGCGCGAAGTCAGGGCCGGGAACGTAACCGGGGACCGCGAGCAGCTTCTCGGTGAGGGCCTGGCTGGCGCGCTCGGCCTGGGGCAGCACCTCGGCCACGAAGGTCTGATACCGCTGTTGAATGGCGTCGTCGTCGGTGTGGAGGTCGGCGTGGGTCGAAAGTTTGCTGCCGCTGCCTTGCAAGCGGGCACTGAGGCTGTTCCAGCGTTCCAGCCAGGCAGGCACGTCCCCGGCGGTCAGGTCGGCTTCCTGCAAAGCGGCAAATTCGGGGGCGTAACTCGCCCACTGCGCGTCGTCGGCGGGCACCATGAGCTTGTGTTCGACGGCTTCTAGATTGGATTGTGTGGTCATCGGGGGCAGTCTAGCCCAGCGGCGTTCGCGCTCCATACACCCTGGAGAACAGGTCTGGGAAGGCGCAGGACGACAGGAACGCGGGCCTGCCCCGCGAAGAGGACAGGCCCGCGCCAACAACCGAAGTCATACGGTTTTAATCCGATTCCCGAACATCCGGAAAGGCGCCGGATGCCCGCCCATCTCCTTGAAACCGTATCAGTTCAGAGTGATGGGTTCTAACATCGTCACGCGGCCCGGCGTCGCCTGCACGTTCGGGAGCAGTATTTTGCCGTCCACCCGCACGTCGAAGGCGCCCTGTGGCAGGTTCAGGAAGCCGTAGCGGCCCTGGCCGTCGCTGAAGGTCGCGGCCACCACGTCGTTCCAGGTGCCCCCGGCGCGGACGAGTTCGACCGAGTGGTGCCCGGGCCGCGCCGCGCGCAGTTCACCGCTCAGGCCGCGCACGCTGGCTGCCGGCAGGGGCGCGTGCTTCACGAAGGTCGGGAAGGGGCCGCCCGCGTCGGTCAGGCGCAGCTTGAGGTCGGCGAGCACCTCGGCCGCCCCGCGCTTACCCTCGTTCACGTCCTTGTCGGGGGTGCGGTAGGAGTAGCCCGCCCAGCCCAGGCCCGCCGCCTGCGTCTTGCGAATCTGGCTGACGGTGCTGGCGATGTCGTTGAGATAAATCGCCGCGCCGCTGACCTGCTCGGTGTGGGGGTAACGCTGCCGGAGACCCGCCGCGAAGGTGTTCCACTGGTCGAACCACCCTGCCTGGAGCGGCACGAAATCGCGCTTGTAGTTCATCATCACGTTCTGGTCGAGGTAGCCGGACTTGACCCAGGTCAGCCAGTCCTGCCCGACCTCGGCGTAGGGGCGCGAGGCGGCGAAGGCGGCTTCGTCGGCGGGGCCCTCGCCGTAGGTGATGGTGGCGGCGGCGATCGCCACACCGGGCTTGACGGCCTTGACCGCCAGCGCGGTTTCACGGACCAGGTTGGTCACCTGCTGGCGACGCCACGCGCTCCACTGCGGGTCGGCGGGGTCGGGAGTGCCGGTCGCGCCCGTCTCGGCGCGGTAGCGGGCAAGCGCCGTTTCGTTGTAGCCCCACTGCACCGGGCCGCCCACCGGGTTGTAGTCCGGGTAGCGCACGCGGTCGAACATGATGCCGTCTACCGCGTAGTTTTTCGCCACGCTGACATACATGTTGCGGATGTAGGCGGCGGCGTCGGGGTGACCGGGGTCGAGCACCCAGTCGGCGCCCGCCTTCACGGTGCCGTCGGCCTTCACGGTCAGCCAGTTGTCGCGGCCCGCCGCATTCGGCCCGTGGGTGTTGAAGGCGTGCTCGGCACTTTTGGGCGGCGTCACGCTATTCCACAGCGCCGTGGTGATAATCCAGGCATTGACCTCGATGTCTTTGGCGTGCGCCTTGGCAATCACGTCGGCCAGGGGGTCGAAGCCCGCCGGCACCTCGGGGTCGTCGGTGCGCGGCATGGCGGCGTTGTTGCAGTAGCAGTCGCCCCGGCGCCCCACCTGCACGTACAGCGTGTTGACGTTCATGGCGCGGGCGGTGTCCACCAACGTGCTGACTTCCTCGGGGGTCTTGATGCCGGGGCCGAAGGCGTCCACCCACAGGCCGCGCACTTTGCCGCTCGGGGTGCCGGGCGCCTCCTCGGTGGGGTTGGGCAGCGGCTGGGGCGCAGGTTGCGGGCCGTTCTCAGGGCTTCCACAGGCGGAGAGCAGGAGGGCGCCGAGGAGCAGGGCGGACAGGGAACGGGACTTCGACATCATTTCCTCCTTGAGGGATGCGCGATTAAGCGCGTGGGCGACAGAAGAAAGGCGGGAAGGACTGAGTACCTCGAAGTTCATCTTCAGATGAACCGAGCGAAGCGAGTATCGAAAAAAGTACGCCGAATCGGGAATGGAGCCGTTTCTGTGCAGTTCCGAAACTGCGGAATGTTAGGTTCGAAGTCCTTAACGGCTCTGGGTGTCGGCCGCGTCACGCAGGGCGTCGCCCATGAAGTTGAAGGCGAGGACGCTGATAAAGACGAAGAGGCCCGGCCACAGCAGCCAGGGGTAACTGCTCACGACTTCGAGTTTGCTCGCGTCGCGCAGCAGCAGACCCCAGCTCGTCATCGGTTCCTTGATGCCCAGGCCCAGGAAACTGAGGGTGCTTTCGCCCAGGATGTAGCCCGGCAGCGCCAGGGTCGCGGTGACGAGCAGAAACGAGCTGAGGTTGGGGGTGATGTGCCGCAGAATCACGCGCAGGTTGCTCGCGCCCATCGCCTGCGCCGCCGACACGTAATCGAGGTTGCGTGCCGCGAGCACTTGCCCGCGCACCACCCGGGCCAGACTCGCCCAGCCGATCAGCGCCAGCACCGCCACGATGCCGGTGTACACCCAGGTCGAGGGCCAGCGCGCCGGAATCAGCGTGGCGAGCGCCAGCAGAATCGGCAGGCGGGGAAAAGACAGCAGCACCTCCACCACCCGCTGAATCAGGGTGTCCACCCAGCCGCCGAAGTACCCGCTGACGCCGCCGAGCAGGATGCCGAGGGCAAACGAAATCAGCACGCCGACGACCCCCACCGTCATGCTCACCTGAGCGCCCACCAAAGTGCGTGAAAACAGGTCGCGCCCAAGCTGGTCGGTGCCAAAGAGGAAGAAGTAGCGCGGCACCTTTTCCCCGTACTCGTCCTGACCATCCGGCACGCCGAAGAGGTGGCGGTCGGACTGAAGGCCCAGGAAGGAATAAGGCTCGCCCTTCACGAAAAACTGGACCGGCAGCGGGTGCGCGGTGTCGGGCACCGTCTTCTTGGCGAAGGTCACCGGGTCGCGCTTGGTGGTCGAGCCGTAGACGAACGGGCGGTGCAGGCGGCCCTGGTGGATGAGGTGCACCGTCTGCGGGCGTTGGTACTCGTAGCCCTCATGCTGGGTGGTGATGTTGTACGGCGCCAGAAAGGGCGAAAGCAGCGCGATAACGTAGAGCGCGATGAGCACCCACCCTGCAATCACGCCGGGCCGCGACTTGCGGTAGCGCCGCCACGCCATTTGCAGCGGGGTCCGGGTTTCGGGGCCGCCGGTCACGAGTACCTCACGCGGGGGTCGGCCCAGGCGAGGGCGAGGTCGGAAAGCAGGTTGCCGATGAGCAGCAAGAAGGCCGAGAGCATCAGCAGGGTCATGGCGGTGTACTGGTCCTTGTTGAGCAGCGAATCGTAGAGCAGCGGCCCGATGGTGGGCAGGCTCATGACGATGGAAATGATGATGGTCCCACTAATGAGCGTGGGCAGGCTGAGGCCCGCGAGGCTGATGAGCGGGTTGATGGCGTTGCGTACCGCGTGCTTCCAGATGACGCGGCCCTGCGGCAGGCCCTTTGCTTTGGCGGTGCGGATATAGTCCTGGCTCAGCACGTCGAGCGTGCTTGCCCGCATCTGGCGCATCAGGCCCGCCACGCCTTCGAGGCCCACCGCCAGCACCGGAATCCAGAGGTGCGCGAGCAGGTCGAGGACTTTGGCGAAAGACCACGGCGCGTCGATCATGTCGGGTCTGAACAGCCCGCCCACGTTCGTTCCGCCGAGCTGCCGCACCAGCACCACGAGCAGCAGCGCCGCCAGAAAGTCGGGAATGGCGAGGCCCACATAGCCCAGAAAGTTAGCGATTTGCGCGGGAATGCCGTAGCGGTTAAAAGCCGTGTAGATGCCGAGCGGCACCGCGATCAGCCACGTCAGCGCCAGCGTGAGCGCGGCGATAAACACCGTCCAGCCCAGCCGCTCGCCGATGATGGACGTGACCGGCGCCCCCGACGCGAAGGAGTACCCGAAATCGAGCCGCGTGACCACGCCGGTGATCCAGTTGAGGTACTGCTTCCACGCCGGCTGGTCGAGGCCGAGCTGCCGGGTGATGTTGGCGACGGTTTCCTTGGAGAACCGGGGGTCTTCGAGGTACTGGTCAATAAAAGAACCGGGCTGCAACTTGATGACGAGAAAGCACAGCACCGAGATCACGAGCAGGGTGGGAATCATGCCGAGGATGCGGCGCAGGGTGTAGTTCAGCATGTGGCAACAAAGCAACAGGGAGAAAGCACAGGAAAAAACTCCTCACGGGAAAAAGACCCCTCACCCCTTTGCTCCGCAAAGGCCCTCTCCCCTACGGAGAGGGAGGAAGCAGCGGAAGGGTGAGGGGCCTTTTCCTCACTTCTGGAAAATCAGCGGCACCGGGTTGTAGCCGGGAATCACGCCGAGGTTGTACACGTAGTTGCCGTACTTGTCGCTTATCGCGCCGATGTTCTCGGGCTTGGCGATGGGCGTGACCGGCAGGTTCTGCGCGAAGTTAAGCTGCCAGCGGGTGTAGAGCGCCTTGCGCTTGCCCACATCGGGCGTGGTCGAAGCGTCGTCGAAGATGGTGTAGATCTCTTTTTCCCAGGGGAACATCTTGGCGAGGTTGGGCTTGTCGCCGTCTTTGGCCGGCATCAGCGAGCGGTGCCAGTAGTACAGTGCTCCGCCGGGCTGCCAGATGGGGCGGCGCAGTTCGGGGTCGGGCTGGTCGCCGAAAGCGTGCAGAATCATTTCCCAGTTGCCGCTCTGGCCCGTCGAGAGCAGTTTGCTGCTCAAGATGCCCTTGAGGTTGACCTTGACGCCCACCTTGGCGAAGTCGCTCTGGATGATGGCGGCCATCGGCGGGTACACGGGCGAGTCGGTGCCGTAGGTGAGGTCGAATTCGAGCGGCTTGCCGTTGCTCATCAGGCGAATGCCGGCGCTGTTCTTCTTGTTCAGGCCCAGGGCGTCGAGCGCCTTGTTGGCGGCGGCGAGGTCGAAGGTGCCGAGCTGCCGGGTCGTGTTGGCGTAGAACGCCTTGTTGGCGGGCGCCACGCCGTGACCGGGCAGGCTGGCAAGCTCGTTGTACACGGTGTCGATGATGCGGCGGCGGTTGAGCGCACTCTGCATGGCGCGGCGAAAGCGCACGTCACTGAACAGCTTGGCGAGCGCGGGGTCGGCGGCGTCGAAGTTGTAGGCCACGAAGGGCGGGCTGCCGAACAGCGCGGTGGAGCGGATGACCTTGAACTTGCCGCCCGCGACTTCCTTGCTCTTGAGGTCGGGGAACTGAGCGCCCGAGATGTTGAGCTGGTCGAGGTTGCCGGCGAGGAACTGCGACACCTGCGCTGCGGGTCACGCAGAATCAGGAATTCGAGGCTGTTCAGGTAAGGCAGCTTGGTGCCCGCCGCGTCCACCTTCCAGTAGTTGGGGTTTTTGACCAATGTGACCTTCTGGCCCGCCGTGTACTTGCTGAGCTTGAAGGGGCCGGTGCCCACAACTTCGGACTCGTCCACGTTGGTGGGCCACGCCTTGTTCACGTCGGCGCCGGTGAATTTGGCGAGCTTGTGCTGCGGCATGATGAAGTAGCGCTGCTGGAGCAAGAAAGCGGGGGCAGGGCGCGGCAGGTCAAACTGCACGGTGTAATCGTTCACCTTCTTGATGGTGACCGGCTGCCCGTCGAGCTTGAAGTTCCCGGCGTCCCCGGCGCGGGCTTCGGGGTTCATGATGAAGTTCTTGTAGGTGAACACCACGTCGTCGGCGTTGAAGGTCTGACCGTCGGACCACTTCACGCCCTGGCGCAGTTTGAAGGTGTAGGTCTTGCCGCCGTTGCTCACGGCCCAGCTCTCGGCGAGTGCGGGTTCGAGCTTGTAGGTGGCGAGGTTGAACTCGACGAGGCCGTCGAACAGTTGCTGCGAAATCAGGCCGAGGTTGTTGTCGATGGCGCCGTAGTAAAAGAGGCTTTGCGGGCTGTCGCCGAGCGCAAGCGTGAAGCTGCCGCCGGGTTTGCCGTTGGTCACGCCGAGGGAGCCGTAGCCGCTGACTTTCTTGGGCGCGGCGAACGCCTGGTTGAGGCCGCCGCCGAGCAGGGCCAAGCTGATGAGGGTAAGGGCAGAGCGCTTGAGCATGGGTGTCCTCCAGAGAACGAGTTGTGAAAACTGGCGCCCAGCATAAGACCAATTGTGGTCCAATAACAAGACCTTTTCAGAATTGGTCCGCAAGTGGTACGGTTGCGCCGTGTCCTCGCCTGCCCCTTTGCCGCCCGAGCCGCCCGCGTGGTGGGTCGCGCTCGACCCTGCCGACGCGGCCCCCGCCTACGTGCAGCTCGCGCAGGGGCTGCGGCGGCGCATCGAGAGTGGCGAGCTGAGCGCGGGCACCGCCCTGCCCGCCGAACGCGAACTCGCGGCGCGGCTCGGCGTGTCGCGGGTCACGCTGCGGCAAGGGCTGGGGCTGCTCGAAGCCGAGGGACTGCTGAGGCGGCGGCGCGGCAGCGGCACCTTCGTAGCGGGCACGCCGCACACCTCGCGCCAGCTTGGGCTGCTGAGTTCCTTTTCCGACGAGGTGCGCGCCCAGGGCGGGGTGCCGGGTGCCCGCGTCCTGAGCTTCACGCAGGGCCGCCCCACGCCCCAGGAAGCGCTGAGTCTGGGCCTGACCGCCGCCGAGCAGGTCTACCGCCTGCGCCGGCTTCGCACCTCGGACGGCGACCCGCTGGCGGTGGAAGACAGCACGCTGCCCGCCGCCCTGATTGGCCCGCTGACGGCGCAGGACGTGACCGACGCCAGCCTGTACGGGCTGCTGGGCCAGCGGCACCTCGCCCCGGCGCGCGCCATTCGGCACCTGCGGGCGCAAAACGCCTCGGCGGAACTCGCGCACCTCCTCGGCGTGCCGCTCGGCGCCGCGCTGCTCACCACCGAGCGGGTGTCGTGGCTCGCCTCCGGACGCCCGGTGGAGTACGCCCGCGCCTGCTACCGGGGCGACCGCTACGACTTCGTGATGGACCTGCGCGGAGAGGACCACTGATGCGCCCACCCCACGTTCTCGGCCTGATGAGCGGCACCAGCGCCGACGGGATAGACGCCGCGCTGCTCGAACTTCCCGGCTGGCCGGAGCTTGTCGTCAATGCTGCCGAGCGTGAGCAAATGTTCCCGAAGCTGACCGACTTTCCCACTGGAAAACCGCGTGGCCGGGTGGTCGCCCACACCTTCACTCCCTACTCGCCGGAACTGCGCGGGCGCGTGCTGCGGGCCATGCAGGGAGAAGCGCAGACCGCCGAGCTGACGCAACTGCACTGGGACCTCGGCGCGGCGCTGGCGGGGGCCGCCCGTGACCTAGCCCCACAAGCCGACCTGATTGCCAGCCACGGGCAGACGGTGCAGCACCACCCCCGCCCCGACCCCGCACGCGGCTGGGCGCGGCCCGCCACCCTGCAACTCGGTGAGGCGGCGCTGATTGCCGAGGTGACAGGGAGGCCGGTGGTGGCCGACTTTCGTCCGGCGGACCTCGCAGCGGGGGGCGTGGGAGCGCCGCTGGTGCCGTTCGCCGACTGGGCGATGTTCGCTGAAGGACGGCAAAAAGCGTGTCCTGCTCAACGTGGGCGGGCTGGCGAACATCACCTTTTTGCCCAGCCTAGATGCAGGCGGCCTGGACGCGGGCGGCGTGGTCGCCTTCGACACCGGCCCCGGCAACTGCCTGCTCGACGAACTTGCCGGGCAGGTGGGCCAAAGCTGCGACGAGGACGGACGACTGGCCGCGCAGGGCCGCGAGGACGCCGCGACGTTGGAGCGCTGGCTGGCCCACCCCGAACTGGCCGCGCCGCCGCCCAAAGCCACCGGGCGCGAGGTGTGGACGCTCGCGCGGTTGCCAGCGCCGACTCCCGGCCTCCCTCTGAGCGACCTCGCCGCCACCGCGACCCGGCTGACCGCCCGCAGCGTGGCCGGGGCGCTGCGCTTTCTCCCTGGCCCGCCGGATGAAGTCGTCATTGCCGGAGGCGGGGCCAGAAACCCGGTGCTGCTGCGAATGCTGCAAGACGAAGTCGGGGCCGTTCCGCTCAGAACGTTTGCCGACCTCGGCTGGGACCGCTGCGGCTGGACCGACGCCACCCGCGAGGCCGCCGCCTTCGCCTTTCTCGGCTACGCCCACGCGCAGGGCTGGCCCAACACGCTGCCGCAGACGACCGGAGCGCGGCGGGCGGTCAGCGGCGGCAAAATTTCGCTGCCCGGCTGAATAGCCTCCATCCTCTTTCCCTCTGCAATTTCCCTCCCCAAAGGACCCTCATGACCGACCCGCGCCGCACCGAACAGGTTCACCCCGACTACGCCGACCTCGACACCCTGGCCCCCGACGCGCTGATTGCGGCGCTGGCCGACGACCAGTTGGGCGCGGTGAGGGCGGTACAGGCGGCGGCCCCGCAGCTCACGGCGGCGCTGAACGCGGCGGTGCCCCAGCTGGAGCGCGGCGGGCGGCTGGTCTACGTGGGCGCGGGAACGAGCGGGCGGCTGGGCGTGCTCGACGCCACCGAACTCACCCCCACCTTTTCCTGGCCACCTGAGCGCGCCGTGCCCTTGATTGCCGGGGGCGAGCGGGCCATCCGGCAGGCGGTGGAAGGAGCCGAGGACGACGAAGCGGCGGGCGAGCGCGACGTGCAGGCGGTGAACATCGGCCCCGACGACGTGCTGATCGCGGTGGCGGCGAGCGGGACGACGCCGTATGTCCTCGGCGCGGCGCGCTCAGGCCGGGCGGCGGGGGCGCTGACCGTGGGCCTCGCCAACAATCCGGGGGCGCCCCTGCTCGCGGCGGTGGACTGCCCGGTGTTGCTCGACACCGGCCCCGAAATCATCAGCGGCAGTACGCGGCTCAAGGCGGGTACGGCGCAAAAAATCGCGCTGAACACACTGTCGAGCGCCCTGATGGTGCGTCTGGGCAAGCTCTACGGCAACCTGATGGTGGACGTGCGCGCCACCAACGCCAAGCTGGAAGACCGGGCGCGGCGGCTGGTGCAGCACGCGACGGGGGCCGACGCCGACGCTGCCCAGGCCGCGCTGAGCGAGTGCGGCGGCAGCGTGAAAACCGCGCTGGTGATGCTCAAACTCGGCCTCGGGGCGCAGGAAGCGGCGCAGCGGCTGGAAGGGGCCGGGGGCCATGCACGGCAGGTACTGGGAGAAGGGGAAGCGCTCGGCACTTCGGCTTCCTGACCGTTCCTCAGCCGAGGAACTTCAGCCGAGCAGCTTCGCCGTCAACTCCACCTGCCGCCTGACCTGATGGCGGATGCTCGCCCGGTCATTCTCCAGCAGCGGCTGGCCGTTGGCGGTTACGCTCGCGCCGTAGGGGTTGCCACCGGACTTGAAAATCACCTCGTCGGTGTAGCCGGGAGGCGTCAGAACCGCGCCCCAGTGCATCGCCGTCATGTACAGCGTTTGCAGGGTAGTTTCCTGGCCGCCGTTGACATTCTGGGCCGAAGTCATTGCGCTGAAGGTCTTGTTCGCCAGTTTGCCGCTTGACCACAGGCCGCCGAGGGTGTCGATGAACGCCCGCATCTGGCTCGTCGCGCCGCCGAAACGGGTGGGCGAGCTGAACACGATGGCTTCGGCCCATTCGAGGTCGGCGGGGGTCGCCTCTGGTACGTCTTTCATCGCCTCGATGTTGGCTTTCCAGGCGTCCTGGCCGTCAATCACGTCTTGCGGAGCAGTTTCGCGCACCTTGAGCAGCCGCACCTCGGCCCCGGCGGCGCGGCCCGCCTCGGCGGCTTCCTGGGCCATGGCGTAGCCGGTGCCGGTGCTGGAATAAAAGACGATGGCGAGCTTGACAGGAGCGGTCATGGCGTCACCATAGCGGACCGGGCGGCAGGTGGAACGTCACTTCAAAGGGCGCCGGAACGACAGAGCGGCGCGCGGGCAGCGGCTAGACTCCGGCGCATGACCGGAGCGGGCGTCGAGGAGCTGCTGCACGAGTTTCAGGGTTACGTGCTGGCCTACCGCCTGCGCCGCGCGGTGGGCGGACGGGTGGCTCCGCGCGGGCAGAGCGCTTACGCTGGGCGAGTACGCCCGCAAACGGCTGGAGCGCCAGCAACTCGCCCGCGACCTGGTGGGCGGGGGGCTCCATCCCCGGCAACTCGGGCACCTCGACCGGCTGTCCGACGAGCTGATGTTCGGCTTCTGGCTCAACCCGCGCGAAGTGGCGGCCTTTTTGAAGGGGGCGGGTCTGAACGCGGCGGGCCTGACTGGAATGGGATGGGGCACGCCTCACCCGGCGCTGGGCGACCCGGCGGCTTTTGCGGCGCTGCTGAGTGACAACGAGCAGGCGCGGCTCGGCGACCTCGGCGTGCGGCTGGTGGTCGCGCACCACCTCACTTGCCTGACGCTGGGCGCGCCGCTGCTTGACCCGAACGACACCGAGCGCGTGTGGCAACGCATCGAGGCGACGCGGCCCCCGCTGTTCGTGGACGAAGTGATGGCGGGACGCGAGGACGAAGGCGCCTAAGCTAAGGCATGGACATTCCCGACTCGACCGCCCGCCTGCTGCGTTCCCTCACCGACTCGCGGGCGCTTTCCGGCGCGGCGCTGGGGGTGGTCAATAGCGCGGGCGAGCGGGCGACGCTGGTGCTGGGCCACGCGCAACTGACGCCGGAAACGCACCCGCTGACGCCGGAGCACTGGTTCGACCTCGCCAGCCTGACCAAACCGCTGTTCACCGCGCGCGAGGTGCTGCGGGCCGCCGAGCGCGGGCAACTCGACGTGGACGACCCGCTCGCCGCCCACCTGCCCGAAACGGCGGAGCTGCCGCTGGGCGAGCGCACGCTGCGGCAACTGCTGAGCCACTCGGCGGGGGTTCCGGCGGGCGGGTTCCTGCCACTGCACGAGTGGGGCGACCCGGCGGCCATTCGCGCCCGGCTGCCGCTCGAATCCTGGGAACTGCGGGAGCCGGGCGAGGCAGAGTATTCCGACCTGGGGTACCTGCTGCTGGGGCTGGTGCTCGAACGGGTGAGCGGACGACCCCTGGGCGAGTTCGCGCTGGACGCGGAGCTGACCTTTGTTCCTGACCCCGCCCATGCCGTCGCCACCGAGGACTGCCCCTGGCGCGGGCGCGTGCTGCGCGGCGAGGTGCACGACGAAAAGGCGTTCGCGCTCGGTGGTCCGGCGGGGCACGCGGGGCTGTTCGGGACGCTCGACGGGGTGCTTGCCCAGGCAGAACGGCTGCTGCGCGGCGGCTGGCTAGGTAAGGCAGCGCAGGCGGCAGCGGTGCGTCCCGAAAGCGGTGGCCATACCCTCGCCTTCGTGCAATCGCAGCCCGGCTGGAGCGGCGGCAGCCTGTGCAGCGCGCGGGCCTTCGGGCACACCGGCTTTACCGGCACCGGGCTGTGGGTGGACCCGGAGTACGGGTTGGCCTGGACGCTCCTCACCAATCGGGTGCATCCGAGCCGGCACACGAGCATCGACACCCAGGCGCTCAGGCGGGCGGTGGGAAATACCTTGCTGGCTGAGTTGGGCTGAACTTCACCCCGCCCCGAACGCCAGATACAGCCGCGCGAGCAGCGCCGGGTCGGTCAGCGAGCCGCCGAGCACTTCCTCGGCGCGGCGCAGGCGGTAGCGCAACGTGTTGACGTGAACGTGCTGCCGAGCGGCGAGTTCATTCAGCGTGCCCCGGTGGGCGAGGTAGGCGCGCAGGGTGGCCTCGGTGCGCCCATCGTCGCCCAGGGCCGCGAGCCGGGCGAGGGTCTGGCTTCGCAGCGTGTCGAGCGCCCCGCCCGTCAGCAGGGCGTAGAGCGGGTCGAGTTCGCCGAAGACCTGCACGCCACCGCTCGCTGGAACGGCGGCGAGGGCCTGCCGTGCCTCGGCGTGGGCAGCGGCCAGGGCGCGGCCCCGGTGCAGCCCGCCCACCCCCAGCCGCACCGGCTGCCCGGTGGACTCGGTGAGCGCGGCGTAGAGTTCGGCGGCCTCGCGCTGCACGTCGGCGGCGGGCCACAGCCACAGCGCCCGCTCTCCTGTGGCCCGGTCTCCTGCCGTCCCGTCCCCTTGCACCGTGCACAGTCCGCGCCGCCCACTGCCGACGAGGTAGCCTTCCCCCGCCCCGGCGAGCACGTCGAGCGCGTGGGCCTGTGCCGCCCGCGCACTCGCGCCGCTGCCGAAGTCCTGGGCGAGCGCGGCCACCGCCACCACGTAGGCTTCGTCGCCCAGCGCGGCGGGGTCGCCCTGGCCGGAGAGCAGCGCGTCGAGGGTTCGTTCTCCCACCCGGCGGCGGGCGGCCCCGGCAGCGGCACTTTGCAGCCGCGAGAGCAGCGCGTACTCGGCGGCGAGCGGGCCGAGCGCGGTCCATTCGGGCGGTGCCCACAGCGTCAGACGTCCCACCTGTCGGCGGCCATGCGCGAGGGGAAAGGGCTGGCCTTCTCCCTCCTGTACGCCTGCTGCCGCCACCACCTCGCCCCAGCTCGCCCGGATTTCGGCGCCGCCCCCGGTCAATTCGGCGAGTTGCCGCACCAGCGCCCGCTCGGGCTGCGGGCCGGTGGCCGCCTGCCGAAGCTGGCCGAGCAGCGCGAGCAACCCTGGCTCGGCCAGCAGGCGGGCCAGCGATAGGGGGCGGGACATGACCCGCAGCATAGCCGGGCACGCCCGCCACGGCGCAAGGTGCATAGTGGGGGCACGATGACAATTCGCGCTGGAATTTCCATTCCCAGACTGCAACGCTGGGACGCCCACGTGCAGCAGACTTACCTCGACTCCGGCCTGCTGCCGAACGCGCAGACGCTGGTCTACCGGCGCGGCGAACTCGCCTACCAGAGTGTGCTGGGCTTTGCCGATATGGGGGCCCGCACGCCGCTGCGCGAGGACCATCTGTTTCGCATCTATTCCATGACCAAGCCGCTGACCTCGCTCGCCTGCCTGATGCTGGTGGAGGAAGGCCGCCTGAGCCTGAAAGACCCGGTGTCGGCGTTTATTCCCGCCTGGGCAGAGCTGAATGTCCACGCGGGCGACGCGCCGCCCACCGCCCCCACGCGCCCGATGCAGGTGGTGGACCTGCTGCGGCACACGGCGGGCCTGAGCTACCACATCCAGCAGGGCACCGCCACCGACGCGCTCTACCGCGAGCGCCGACTGGGGTTCGGGACCACGCTGGCCGACTTCGTGGCCGGGATTGCCGAGCTGCCGCTGGAATACTCGCCCGGCGAGGCGTGGCTGTACTCGGCAGCGACCGACGTGCTGGGTTACGTCGTGCAGCAGGTGGCGGGCGTACCCTTCGAGCAGTTTCTGAAGGAGCGGATTCTGACGCCGCTGGACATGCACGACACCGACTTTCAGGTGCCGCCCGAAAAAGCAGAGCGCCTGACGACCTGCTACGCGCTGACGCCGCAGGCCAGAAAGTCTTCGACCCGGCGCAGGGCAGCCGTTTCCTCGCCCCGCCGCTGTTCGTGTCGGGTGGGGGCGGGCTGGTGGGCACCGCCGCCGACTACCTGCGCTTTTGCCGCTGCCTGCTGCGCGGCGGTGAGCTGGACGGCGCACGGCTCATCGGCCCCAAGACCCTGCACCTGATGGTGCAAAACCATCTGCCGGGCGGCGCGGACATCGCCTCGCTCTCGCGCTCGGTCATCGGGGGCGGCGACGCGGCGGGTGTGGGCTTCGGCCTGGGCTTTGCTGTGACCATTGACCCGGCGCGCACCCTGCTGCCGGGCAGCCGGGGCGACTTTTTCTGGGGCGGTGCGGCGGGCAGCTATTTCTGGGTGGACCCCGCCGAGGACCTCGCGGTGGTGTTCATGACCCAGACCCTCAACTCGCCCGAACAGGCCCGCCACACCCTACGCACGATGGTCTACGCCGCCCTGGAGGACTCCGCGACCGACTGGCCGACGCGGGCCTGAGTTAGAGCAGCTTGCAGAATTACGGCATTCGGGGAAAAGCACCCCAAATGCCTCCATTCCGCGTGCTGCTCATTGTTTTCGCTCGCTCTGCTCGGCATAACAGGCCACAAAAAACGTGGCCTTTTTATGCAAAATGCTCTAGAGGAAAAGACAAAGAGCCGGGGCACGTTTCACCTTTTGCACAAATGCAAGGTGGACGGTTGCCCCGTATTCTTTGAGGTCAAAGGTCAACACGGGGCAGGTCGGAGGGAGGGAGCGGGCGTTTCCTGACAGGAGTCTCATGCGGCAACAGCAGACTGACAGAATGAAAAAAAGATTGATGCTGGCCTGCGCTCTGCTGTGGGCTGGGGCAAATGCGAGTGCGCCGCGCCCTCTGACTCCTGCCCCCGAAACGGGCCGGTTCAGCATGTCCTCCTACCTCGGAAAGCAGCCTCTGCTGGCTTGGTGCGATGCGCCTAGGCGCGTACTGGCGCTGCTTCAGTACGGCATTCCAGCGGAAACCGCTCAGGCCACACCCCCGAACGGCGAATTGTACGAATGGCCCAAAACAGCGGCAGGACTGGGGAAAATTCAGGTTTCCGAGGTACAACTCGGAGCACCTGACCCCGGCGCGGGCCAGATTTACACGCCGCTCAAACTGACTTCCGGCCCGCGCAAAGGCCAAAGCGGCTATGTCCACACCAGCAACATCGAAAACACCAACGACCCCGCCTACCGCATGACCAAAACAGGCGAATTCAAGCTAGGAAACGACGTTTACAAGTGCCGCTACGTCAAAGATGCCGCCTTCATCGGCGTAACCCGGAAGCGCACCGTCATCATCTGGGACAACGGCAAAACGGCGACCTATGCCACGCGCAATTTTGACGGCTCGGCGGGGGTGTATGTGACGGGTGGCAGGCGGATACCCCCCGGCATGGAAGGTGGAACGCACTACGAATTCTCGGCGCCGGGCGGCATCACTTACTACGTCAACATCGACGCCAATGGGCCGAAAACAGGAGCAAGTGTCATTGTCCGCCAAGACGGGCACCTCGAACCGGGCCAGCCCTTCCTCGCCTATTCCGTCAGCCTGCCGAAAAAGTAAGGAGTTTCAAATGACCCAGCCCAATCCAACCCAGCCCAGTCCGACGCAGCAAAACCACGACCTCGCCCGGCAGCTCCGCGAAAGCCGCCTGAGCAGGGGCCTTCAGCACTTCATCGGCGGCGAGTGGGTGGACGCCCACAGCGGCAAGACCTTCGACGCGCACTCGCCGGTGGACAACGACTTTCTGGTGAAGGTGGCCGAGGGAGACGCCAGCGACATTGACCGGGCCGCAAAAGCCGCCCACGACGCCTTCCAGACGTGGCGCGAGGTGAGCGGGGCCGAGCGGCGCAAGATTCTGCATAAGGTGGCCGACCTGATCGAGAAGCGCGCACAGGAAATCGCTGTGCTGGAAAGCGTGGACACCGGGCAGGCCATCCGCTTTATGAAGTCGGCGGCGGCGCGCGGGGCCGAGAACTTCCGGTTTTACGCCGACCGCGCGCCGGGCGCCCAGGACGGCCAGAGCCTGCCCGCGCCCGGCTTTATCAACTACTCCATTCGCCAGCCCATCGGCCCGGTCGGGGTGATTACGCCCTGGAACACGCCGTTCATGCTGAGCACCTGGAAAATTGCGCCCGCGCTGGCTGCCGGCTGCACGGTGGTGCACAAGCCCGCCGAGTGGTCGCCCGTAAGCGCCACGTTGCTGACCGAAATCATGGACGAGGCTGGGCTGCCGGGAGGGGTGCACAACCTCGTGCACGGCTTCGGCGAGAGCGCGGGCAAGTCGCTGACCGAGCACCCGCTGGTCAAGGCGGTGGCCTTCGTAGGCGAGACGACCACCGGGAGCCACATCATGCGGCAGGGGGCCGACACGCTCAAGCGCGTGCACTTCGAGCTGGGCGGCAAAAACCCGGTGGTGGTCTTCGACGACGCCGACCTCGATAAGGCGCTCGACGCCGTGGTGTTCATGATCTACAGCCTCAACGGCGAGCGCTGCACGTCCTCCAGCCGGGTGCTGATTCAGGAGGGCATCTACGACGAATTCACCCGCCGCATTGCCGAGCGCGCCGCGAACATCCGGGTGGGCGACCCGCTCGACCCCGACACCGAAGTCGGGCCGCTCGTTCACCCGCGCCACTTCGAGAAGGTGATGTCGTACTTCGAGTGCGCGCGGCAGGAAGGCGCGACCATTGCCGCCGGGGGCGAGCGCGTGGGCGAGGCCGGAAATTTCGTGCGCCCGACACTGTTTACCGCCGCCCGCAACGACATGAAGATTGCCCAGGAGGAAATCTTCGGGCCGGTGTTGACCGCCATCCCTTTTAAGGACGAGGCCGACGCGCTTGAGCTAGCGAACGACGTGAACTACGGCCTGGCCGGGTATCTGTGGACGAACGACCTCACCCGCGCCCACCGCTTCGCGCACGGCCTGGAGGCAGGCATGATCTGGGTCAACAGTGAAAACGTGCGGCACCTGCCCACGCCCTTCGGCGGCGTGAAAAACAGCGGTATCGGACGCGACGGCGGCGACTACAGTTTCGAGTTCTACATGGAGACGAAGAACATCGCCATCTCGCTGGGGACGCACAAAACGGCGAAGTTGGGTGTGGGGCAGGCTCCGGCAGTGGGCAAGAAAGAGGCTGGAGAATGAGCGAAATTTCCGCCATCTGGGAGCGCATTGAGGCGTGGCACGCGGCCAACGACCAGACGGAAAACCTGAACCCAGGCGCAACCGCCGAGGCCCTTGCCCAGGCCGAGAAAGATATGGGCCTGACCTTTCCGCCCGAAATGCGCGAATCGTTACTGCGCCACGACGGCAGCGTAGACGACAGCTGGCCCACCGGGGAACTACTCTCGCTGGAGCGCATGGCCGACGAACGCAAGGTCTGGATGGACTTGCTTCAGGACGGCACGTTTGACGGAAATGCCAGTCATAACGAAAGCTCGGAAGCGTTGCAACCTGGCTGGTGGAACCCGGCCTGGATTCCGCTGGATGCCGATGGCGGCGGGAACGGTGCAGTGATTGACCTGGCTCCGGGGCCGCAGGGAACTGTGGGACAGGTGATTGATATGGATCACGAAGTCGGCCCCAGTGGGCCAAAGTACGTTTCGTTGGCGGCCTATCTGGAAGCGATGCTTGAGCGACTTTCGGAGGCGGAAGAATGACCCCTCACCGCCTCCTCATCACCGGCGCGGCGGGCGAAGTCGGCTCGGCGCTGCGGGAGCTTCTACGTGGGCCTCTCGGTCAACACTTTCCCATCATTCGCCTGACCGACAACCGCGACCTAGGCGCGGCCCGGCCCGGAGAGGAAGTCATGCTCGCCGACCTCACCGACTTTAACGCCGTGCTGAAGGTCATGCAGGGCGTGGACGCCGTCATTCACCTCGCCGGGATTCCCGATGAGGACAGCTACGCCAACATCCGCGCGGTGAATATCGACGGCACTTACCACGTGCTGGAAGCGGCGCGGCAGGCGGGCGTAAGGCGCGTGGCGTTCGCGTCCAGCATTCACACCGTCGGCTTTTACCCGCGCACCGAGATCATCTCCCCCACCGTGCCGGTGCGCCCGGACACCTATTACGGCGTGAGCAAAGTGTTCGGCGAGGCGCTGGGCCGCATGTACTGGGAGCGCTACGGGCTGGAGTTCGTGGGCGTGCGCATCTGCTCGTTTCAGCCGCGTCCGAAAGACCGCCGCCACCTCTCCACCTGGCTCTCGCCGCGTGACGCCACGCAACTGTTCGCCCGCGCCGTGACCGCGCCGGACGTGGGCTTTCTGGTCGTGGCGGGCATCAGCGGCAACACCCGCCGCTGGATGTCGCCGGAGGGCTGGGACGTGCTCGGCTACGTGCCGCAGGACGACGCCGAACGCTTTGCCGCCGAGGTGGAGCACATTCACGGCAACGAGGGGGACATCACCGAGCAGCGGCAGGGCGGGATTTTCGTGGACGCCCATTATCACGGACGAGCACAGACGCCGCCCGCGCCCGTCTCGCCACCCCCCGTCTCACCATCCAAGGAGGAACCATGACCACCGAATTCAAGGGCCAGACCATTCCCCCCATGCACACGGGCGGCCAGGGCGCCGTCACCGGGCAGCGATTTCTCGACCGCCTGCGTCAGAACCCGCCGACGCTGTATATCGACGGGCAGCGGGTGGCCGACCCCACCACCCACCCCAGCACCAGAAACATGTGCCAGTCGCTCGCGGGCCTCTACGACCTGCAATTTCAGGAAGACCTGAAAGAAACGCTGACCTACGAGGACGGCGGCAAGCGCTACGCCCGCTCGTTCATGGTGCCGCGCACCAAAGACGACCTGCGCCTGATTGCCGAGTCGCACCGCATTCGCGCCAATTACGGCCTGGGCTTTCTGGGCCGTGCGCCCGACTACATGAACGCCAACGTGATGGCGGCGGGCGCCGGGGCCGAGTATTTCAACGGGTGCAGCGCGGCGGTGCCCGGCGACCCCAAGCGCGATTTTGCCGCCAACATGCGCCGCTATTACGAGTATGTGCAGGGCAACGACCTGTGCCTGACCCACGCGCTGACCAACCCGCAGGTCAACCGCAGCAAGATGGCCTCCGAACTGCCCGACCCGTACATCGCGCTGGGCATCGTGGAGGAAACGGACGAAGGCGTGATCGTGCGCGGCGCCCGCATGATGGCGACGCTGCCGATTGCCGACGAAATCCTGATTTTCCCCAGTACGGTGCTCAAGGAAAACGCCGACAAGAGCCGCTACGCGATGGGTTTCGGGATTCCTACCAATACGCCCGGCCTCAGCTTTCAGTGCCGCGAGCCGATTGACGTGGGCCGCGACCCCGAAGACCATCCCCTCAGCAGCCGCTTCGACGAACAGGACGCCTTCGTCATCTTCGACGACGTGCTGGTGCCCTGGGAGCGCATTTTCTTGCTCTACGACGTGGAACTGGCGAACAAGGCCTACGCCGGCACCGACGCCGTACTGCACATGGCCTATCAGGTGGTCAACCTCAAAATCGCCAAGACCGAGGCGTTCCTGGGCACCGCGCAGAGCATCGTGAACGCCATCGGCAGCGGCGGGTTTCAGCATGTGCAGGCCAAAATCGCCGAAATCATCATCATGCTCGAAATCATGAAGGCGCTGGAAGTCGCCGCCCGCGAGCAGGCCGAGCCGAACGACTACGGTGTGATGACCCCCGCCCGTGCCCCGCTGGACGCCGCCCGCAACTACTACCCCGCCAACCACGCCCGGCTGCCCGAGCTGCTGCAACTACTGGGGGCGTCCGGAATCATCATGATGCCGAGCAAGGCCGACCGCGAAGGCCCGCTGGGGCCGCAAATCGCCAAGTACCTGCAAACCGGCAACGCCAACGCCGACGAACGCCTGCGCCTCTTTCGCCTCGCCTGGGACATGTCCATGAGCAGTTTCGCGGGCCGCCAGGAACTCTACGAGCGCTACTTCTTCGGCGACCCGGTGCGGATGCACTCGGCGCTGTACGAGGTCTACGACAGCAGCGAAGCGGTGGCGCGGATTGGGGAGTTTTTGCAGCGGAAGTGAGGGTGAAGACACCCCTCACCCCTTGCTGCGCAAGGCCCTCTCCCCCAGGTAGAGGGTCAAAAGACGAAAAAGCCCTCTCCTAAGGGGAGAGGGAGGGAGCCGCGTCAGCGGCGGAAGGGTGAGGGGTCTCCCAAACGCCAGCACCCACCAGCCCACCGGAGACAATATGAAACCCGACATCATCCGCATCGCTCAGGCGGTGTTTACCGTCAGCGACCTAAACGCCAGCCGCGAGTTTTACGTCGACCTGCTCGGTATGAACGTGCTGCACGAGGAAAGCGGCGCCCTGTACCTGCGCGGCGTGGAAGACCGCGAGTGGACGCTCAAGCTCGAACAGTGCCGGGAAGGCGAGCTTCCCCGCGTACGGCACCTCGGCTACCGGGTGCGCGACGAGGCGAGCCTGGACACGCTGCTGGCCCTCGCCGACGCGCAGGGGCTGCCTCACCGCTGGGAAGAGGAACTCGACCGGCCCCGGATGCTGCGGATGCAAGACCCCTTCGGCATTCCGCTGGCCTTTTACCTCGAGGTCAAGACCTATCCGTGGCTGTTGCAGAACTACCACCAGCACCGCGGGCCGGGGCTTCAGCGCGTGGATCACTGCAACGTGCGCGTGCCGGACGTGAAGGCGACGCTCGACTGGTACGGCGCTGAACTCGGTTTCCGGGTCAGCGAGTACACCGTGGACGAGCAGGAACAGTACTGGGCCGCCTGGATTCAGCGCCGGGGCGGCGTGCATGATTTCGCGCTCACCAACGGCGCCGGGCCGTGCCTGCACCACTGGGCCTACTGGATGCCCGACGCCATGAGCATCATCAAAACCTGCGACATTCTGGCCGGGGCGCGGATGCCCGAGCGCATCGAGCGCGGGCCGGGGCGCCACGGCGTGTCCAACGCTTTTTTCCTGTACATCCGCGACCCAGACGGCCACCGCATCGAGCTGTACACCTCCGACTACATCACGGTAGACCCCGATTTCGAGCCGATTCGCTGGCTGCGCGACGACCCAAGGCGGCAGACGCTGTGGGGCGCCAAGACGCCGCGTTCGTGGTTCGAGGACGCCAGTCCGCTGGAGGCGTTTGGCGGCGGCGTTCAGCCTGCGCACGAAGGTGCCCTGACCGGAATTCCAGTCCACGTGATCTGATGCGGATGCCATGCTGATTACCCGACAACATCACCCCGACAATCTGGAAACGCCCGCCCACGCGCTGCTTGAGACTCTCACGCCCGCGCATTACGTCCGCAGCCATTTCGCGGTGCCTGCCCTGGACGCCGCCGAATTCCGGCTGAAGGTGGCAGGGCAGGTCGCCTCTCCCCTGTCGCTCTCGCTCGCCGAACTGCGCGCCCTGCCCGCCACGACCCACGTCCTCACGCTGGAATGCGCAGGCAACGGGCGGGTGTATCTGACCCCCAAGGCCAGCGGCGTGCAGTGGGAAGTCGGCGCGGTGGGCACGGCGCAGTGGACGGGCGTGCCGCTGCGAACGCTGCTGGAGCGGGCCGGGGTGGCGGACAACGCCCGCGAGGTCGTGCTGGTCGGCGCCGACGAGGGCCAGATGGACGACCCCGTCAAGTCGCCCGGCCACATCTACTACTCGCGCAGCTTGCCGCTGAGCAAGGCGCTGGACAACGTGCTGCTCGCCTACGAGATGAACGGCGAGGCGCTGACTCCCGCGCACGGCGCACCGCTGCGGGCCATCGTGCCCGGCTGGTACGGCATGGCGGCGGTGAAATGGCTGACCGAGATTCGCGTTATCGACCACGCCTACCAGGGGTACTTTCAGACGGTGGATTACGCCCGCTGGGAGAGGCAGGACGGCTTGCCGCCAGTGCGGGTGCCGCTCTCGGAAATGCGCGTCAAATCGCAGATTCTTACGCCTGCGCCGCACGCCTGTGTTCAGGCCGGCGAAGAACTCGAACTCTGCGGCGCGGCCTGGACGGGCGGCGAACGCACCGTGCAGCGGGTCGAAGTCAGCACCGACGGCGGTCAGAGCTGGCAGGACGCGGAGTGGCAGCAAGACGCCGCGCCCGGCGTGTGGCGACACTGGCACCTGAGCTGGACGCCGCAGCAGCCCGGCGAGGTCAAGCTACTCAGCCGGGCCACCGACTCGGCGGGGCAAGTGCAGCCCGCCGCGCACGACCCGCACCGGGGCAGCTACGAGGTTCACCACATCGTCGCCGTGCCCGTCACCGTCAAAGCGAAGCAGGAACACAAGGAGAAGTCATGAAAACCGCCAACTTTATCGCCGGGGGCCGCACCCTGAAAGGCGAACTGCGCCAGGACGGCCTGCTCTACGACGCCGCCGGTGACAGCCATCACCCCGACGACGTGCAATTCCTGCTGCCGCTGACGCCCGGCAAGGTCATCGCGCTGGCGCTGAATTACGCCGACCACGTGGCCGAACTCGGATTCAAGGCCCCCGAGGAGCCGGTGATGTTCCTCAAGCCCAACACCAGCCTGCTGCCGCACCAGGGCACCGTGATCTACCCGCGCGGTGCTAAGTTCATGCACTACGAGGTCGAACTCGGCATCGTCATCGGACGCGATGCCCGGCGCGTGAAGGCGAAGGACGCGGACGATTACGTGGGCGGCTACACCATCGCCAACGACCTGGTGGTGCGCGATTACGTCTCCAACTACTACCGCCCGCCCATGCGCGCCAAGGGCTGGGACACCTTCGGGCCGCTGGGGCCGTATCTGGTGAGCGCCGACGAGGTGCCCGACCCCTACAACCTGGGCCTGCGCGCCTACGTCAACGGCGAACTGCGGCAGGAAGGCAGCACGCGCGACATGATTCTCAAGGCCCCCGAACTGATCGAGTTCATGAGCCGCTTCATGACCCTGGAAGCGGGCGACGTGATTCTGACCGGCACGCCCAAGGGCGTCTCGCACGTGCATCCCGGCGACGTGATGCGTCTGGAAATCGACGGTCTGGGCGCACTGGAAAACCCAGTGGCGCTGGAAGACGAGAGCGCTGAGCCTTTGATTGCGGACGAAGGAGAAAGGAAGTAGTCGAACGGTCTAACCGTCAAACCGTCGAAGCGCAAAAGGCGGTTTGACCGTTTGACTTTGGACGGTTCGACGTTCCGCAGGAACTTATGCCCCATCTCACCCTCGAATACACCGACAACCTGCCCGAGCCGCGCATTCCTGAGTTGCTGCAAAAGC
The DNA here is from genome assembly GCF_000008565.1 of Deinococcus radiodurans R1 = ATCC 13939 = DSM 20539. Lineage (GTDB taxonomy): Bacteria > Deinococcota > Deinococci > Deinococcales > Deinococcaceae > Deinococcus > Deinococcus radiodurans. Next base: position 237,825 of record NC_001264.1, read on the forward strand.
TCAACGGCGTGTTGCTCGCCCGGCCCGACATCTTCCCCGTCGGCGGCATCCGGGCGCGGGCGTATCGCCTCAGCGAATATGCGCTGGCGGACAGCAGCGAACCGTCCGACGCGTTCGTGCACCTGCGACTGCAAATTGGCGCGGGCCGCAGCGAAGAGGTTAAAAAGGAGACGGGAGATGCCCTCTTTGCCGTTCTAACCGACCATTTTGCCGCCGAGTTCGCCCAGCGCGGGCTGATGCTCTCGGCGGAAATCAGCGAGTTCAGCGAGGCCGGGACGTGGAAGAAAAACAATATTCACGCGCGGTACCGGAAATGACGGGGCCTATCGCTGCCGTCCTGATTCATGTGGGCGACCCCGAGCGCGGCCTCGACTGGTACGAGCAGGCATTCGTGGGCGCGGTTCGTCGCGTTCTGCCGGACACCGATTTCGAGTATCTGGACTACGCCGGCGTCATGCTGGAAGTGGTGCCCGCCGATGCCAAAGTCGGGTCGGGCGCGGCGGGCAGTGTGATCTACTGGCAGGTGCCCGATTTCGCAGCGGCGCTGGCCCATTTTCGTGCGCTGGGCGCCGAACTGTACCGTGGTCCGCTGGACATCGAGGGCGGCGAGCGTATGGGTCAGGTGCGCGACCCCTGGGGCAACCTCATCGGCTTGCGGGGCCCTTGACGGCGGAGCGCTGTAGCTTTCCCCCGGCGTACCCGAAGCTCACTGCTCGCCGTGCTCCTGCCGCTGCTCCACGTGCTCGTCCACCCGCGCCGCCATGCCTTCGGGCAGTTGTTCGGTGCCCACCGGCTGCACCGGGGTTTCCGAGGGCGGCGGGCTGGTCTTGCCCTTGCGGAGCATGTCCTGCACCTGCTGCCGGGTGCGGTGCATGGAACCGTGAGCAAAGCGGCGTTGCAGCGAGCGCCCGAAGAGGCGAAAGCCGATGCGGTAAAAGGGATTGCTGATGTGCCCGGTCTTGGACACCGCGTGAATCCGCATCAGCACGCGCCCGGTGTTCAGTTGCTTGTGGATGGTGAATTCGATCTGGCCCTGCTCGAAGTGGCCTTCGAGGGTGTGGTAGTTGTAGCCCCAGACCGCTTCCAGGGTGCCGTCGGGGGCGGTGCGCTGCTCGTTGATGACTTTGCCCACCCGCACGCCGAACCAGAAGGTAAAGAACAGAAAGCGGCCCCGCAGCACCATCACCCGGTCTTCGAGCGGCGTGTCGGGTACGAAGATGCCGGTGATAAGTTCGGGCGGCGGGAAGCTGTAATTCCGCAACACCTGCTGAGCGGCTTCGAAGGAACCACCCGGAACCGGCGCACCGGGCGCCTCGGCGGGCAGCTCCTCCTCATAGTCGTCGATGTGCCAGCCGGTTTTGCTGGTGTACTCGTTCATCCGGGTGAGGTCGAAGCTCGCCTGGGCCTTGGAATAGGCTTCCAGCCGGGCCTTTTGCACCTCGTAGAGTGGGGGCTGCTCGTGGCGGCTCACTCGGCCTCCGCTTTCACCTCGCGCGGCATCTCTTCTTTTTCCAGGGTGCGCACCTGAATGTCACCGAGCTGCTGGCCGCCGCTTTTTTCGACCACGCGCTGGCAAAACGACACCCAGGTCTTTTCCTGCATCTTCTTGCCGACCCCCAGCGTGTCGTAGGTAAAGGCCACCAACCCGTCACGCGAGGCGGCGAGCGAGCGAATCTCGAAGTGCCAGGCGTCGGCGAAGTGTTCGTGCGGCGTCAGGGAAAAGCAGATGGTCCCGGCCTCGGGGTGGCCCTTGAGGGTCTCGAAGGTGAAGGAATGGTCGTCCACGTCGGTCACCCGCACGTCGCCGTTCCAGGGACCGAGAATGCGGATGCAGAACTGGTCGCCGACGCGCAGTTCGCGCTCCTCGCCCACCGTCTTTTCGAAGTTGGCGAGCAGGCCGGGCGAGTAGTGCTCGATCTTGAGCTTGATGTCGCGCATCAGCTCCGGCGCGGGCAGGGTCGGGTTCTGAAACTCCACCCAGTAGCGGCGCTCCAGCAGATTGTTGGCCCCGCTGCTCGCGGTCTGCTTGTCCTTGTGTTGCTCGGGCTTGACGCTTTCTCCGGTCATGCCGACAGTGTGCGCCGCAGGTCGCCCGGCTGTGTTGACCAGGAACCTGCGGCACGGTTAATGAAGGCGCCCGGTAAAAGGTGCTGGTAAAGGAACCTCAGCCCCGTTCCTGGCGGCTCCAACCGCTCAGGATTTTCTCCATCGTCAGCGGGTAATCGCGCACGCGCACGCCGGTCGCGTTGTAGACCGCGTTCGCCACCGCCGCGCCCACGCCGCAGATGCCGAGTTCACCGATGCCCTTGGCCTTGACCGGCGAGGACTTGTCGTCGAGTTCGTCGAGAAAAATCACGTCGAGGTCAGGAATGTCGGCGTGAACCGGCACGTGGTACTCGGCGAGGTCATGGTTGACGAACAGCCCGCGCCCGGTGTCCACCTTCAGCTCCTCCATCAGCGCGGCGCCGATGCCCATCGTCATGCCGCCGAGGCACTGGCTGCGGGCGGTGACGGGGTTGAGGATGCGTCCGGCGGCGGCCACGCTCAGCAGCCGGCGCACCCGCGTTTCGCCGGTCACCACGTCCACTGCCACCTCGGCGAAGTGCGCCCCGAAGCTCGCCTGCACGTAGCGCTCGGTGAGGTCGCCGAAACTCGCTTCCCCGGTGGCACTCAGGCCTCCCTTGCCCGCCAGGCCCCTGAGCGCCGCCCGTTTGCCGCCCTGGCCGTCGCGCACGTACCCTTCTTCAAAGACCGCCGTGTTCGGGTCGAAGCCGAGTTCCTTGGCAATCGCGGTCCGCAGGTCGCGGCAGGCGTAATAGACGCTGCTGGAGGAACTGTTGGCGCCAAAAGACCCGCCCGACCCGGCGGCGCGGGGAAAGTCGGTGTCGCCCAGCCGGACCGTGACCTGTTCGAGCGTCAGCCCCAGCATCTCGGCAGCCACCTGCCCCAGAATGGTGTAGCTGCCGGTGCCGATGTCGGTCATCTGCGTTTCCACCGTCAGGGTGCCGTCCTGCTCGAGCCGTACGCGGGCGCCGGATTTCTGCACCAGGTTGCCGCGGAAGGCCGAGGCGACGCCCAGGCCGACCAGCCAGTCGCCCTCGCGGCGCTCGCCGGGCCTGCGGCGCTCCTTCCAGCCGAACCGCTCGGCGCCCACCGTCAGGGCCTCGACCAGGCGGCGCGAGGAGTAGGGGCGGCCCGGGCCTTTCTCCGGGTCGTATTGCACGTCGTTGAGGATGCGCAGCTCCACCGGGTCCATGTCCAGCGCCTCGGCGAGTTCGTCCACCGCGCATTCCAGGGCGAGCATGCCCACCCCCTCGCCGGGCGCGCGCATGGAGGCGCCGGGGGGCAGCCCGAGTTCGGCCAGCCGGGTGCGAATCAGGCGGTGTTCGCCCGCGTAGAGCAGCTTGGTCTGGTCGGCGGCGGTCTCGGCGTCCCCGCCGGGCAGGTTGCCGGAAAAGGAGTCGTGCCCCACGGCGATGAGGCGGCCCGACTTCTCGGCCCCGAGCCGCAGGCGCTGCACGGTGGCGGGGCGGTGGCTGGTGTGATTGAAAATCTGGTGCCGGGTCAGCATCACCTTGACCGGGCGCCCGAGTTGCCGCGCCGCCGCCGCCGCGAGCACCGCGTCGGCGTAGAACAGCAGCTTGGAGCCGAAGCCCCCGCCCACGTAGGCGCTGACGATGCGGATGTCCTTTTGCGGCACCTGCAGGGTCTTGGCCAGGCCCCGGTGGACCCAGTGCAGAATCTGGTGCGAGGTGTAGAGCGTGAGCCGGTCGCCTTCCCAGTGGGCGAGGCTGGAATGCGGCTCCATCGGCGCCTGCGACTGGTCGGGGGTGGTGTAGGTCACGTCCACCCGAACCGGCGCCGAGCCGAAGGCCCGGTCAAAGTCGCCCACCACGCTGTCTTCGGAGTCGCTGGTCGGTTCTGCCTGCCCGAGCTGCGCGGCGAGGTCGTAGGCTCCGTCCAGGCGGCGGTAACGCACCCGGATGAGGCGGGCGGCGGCGCGGGCCTGCTCGAAGGTGTCGGCCACCACCAGGGCAATCGCCTGGTCGTGGTGGTGGATGGCGGTTCCGGCGAGCTGCGGCGTGGCGTCGTCCTGCTGGGGAGCGACGCCGGGGTTCTCGCCCTGGGCGGGCATATTTTTGTGGGTCAGGACGAGCTGCACGCCCGGCGCAGCCTCGGCCTCGGCGGTGTCGATGTCGAGCAGGCTGCCGTGCGCGATGTCGGAGCCGAGGACGAACCCGTAGGCGGCGTCCCGCAGCGCGGCGTCCCGGTACTCGTAGGCGTAGGTGGCCTGCCCGGTGACCTTGAGCGGCCCTTCCTTGCGGGGGTGGGGCCGGGTCAGCACCCGTTCCTGGTCGAGCGGGGTGGGTCCGGCGGGTTCGGTGAATTTCATTTCTCGCCTCCAGACGGGGCAGTGGTTAATTCTGGCACCTGGGGCGTCGGGTGCGACGCGGCGAGGTGGTGCGCGGGCAGCTCCTCGTTCATCGCCTCGGCGAGCAGGCGGCGGGCGAGGACGAGTTTGAAGGCGTTTTGCTCGGTGGGCCGGGCGCCCTCAAAGAGCTTGTCGAACACAGCGTCGGCCCCCTGCGCGAGCAGTTCCTCGGCGGCTTCCATCCGCCAGGGACGCGGCGCCAGGCCCCCGAAGGCGAAATGCATCCAGCGGCTACCTCCGCGCCCGCCCTTCACGGTGGCGAGCGACACGGCGGCAAAGGCGTAGGACGAACGGTCGCGCACCTTGCGGTAGCTCTGCTCGGGGCCGGCGGGCGGGGGCAGAATCACGGCGGTGACGAGTTCACCGGGTTCCAGCGCGTTCTCGATGTGCGGGGTGTTGCCGGGGAGCCGGTAAAAGTCGTCGAGCGCGAGGCGGCGCGTTTCGCCATTGACCTGGCGGGTTTCCACCTCGGCGCCGAGCACCCGCAGCGCCACCGCCATGTCGGAGGGGTGCTGAGCGATGCAGGAGTCGCTGACGCCGACGACGGCGAGGTCACGGTTCACGCCACCGGGGGCCAGAGCGCCGCAGCCGGTGCCGGGTTCGCGCTTGTTGCACGGCAGGGCGCGGTCGTAGAAGTAGTGGCAGCGGGTGCGCTGAAGCAGATTCCCCGCCGTGCTCGCCCGGTTGCGAATCTGGGTGGACGCCCCAGCGAGAATGGCGCGGCTGAGCACCTCGTACTCCCGCCGCACACGGGGGTCGGCGGCGAGCGCGGTGTTGCGAACGAGAGCGCCGATACGCAAGCCACCATCCGCCGTCGCTTCGATGGTGTCGAGGCCAGCGTGGTTGAGGTCGAGGAGCTGAGCCGGAGCCTCGATTTCCAGCTTCATCAGGTCGAGCAGGTTGGTGCCGCCCGCGATGTATTTGCCGTCCGGCGCGAGTTGCGTGAGGGCCGCTTTGGCCGAGTCGGCCCGCTCGTAGGTAAACGCTTTCATTGTCCCCCCTGGCTCTGCTCGTGCACGTCGCGCACCGCCGCCACGATGTTGGGATAAGCGGCGCAGCGGCAAAGGTTACCGCTCATGCGTTCGCGCACCTCGCTGTCGGAAAACTTCACCTGACCGAGGTCGGCAGTGACGTGGCTGGGAATCCCGCGCTCGATTTCACCGAGGACGGAGACCGCCGCCATGATTTGCCCACAGGTGCAGTAGCCGCACTGGTAGCCGTCGTGCTCGATAAAAGCCTGCTGCATGGGGTGGAGATGCTCGGGCGTGCCGAGGCCCTCGATGGTCGTCACCTCATCGCCGTCGTGCATGACAGCCAGCGACAGGCAACTGTTGAGACGCTCGCCGTTGACGATGACGGTGCAAGAACCGCACTGGCCGTGGTCACAGCCTTTCTTGGTCCCGGTGAGGTCGAGGTGTTCGCGCAGCGCGTCGAGCAGCGAGGTGCGCGGGTCGAGGGTCAGGGTGCGGCGCTCGCCGTTGACGGTCAGGGTGACAGGCAACAAAGGCTCGGGCGCGGCACCCACAGGGGAACGTTGGGAAGAAGGAGTCATAGCAAGACCTCATGGAGCGAAAGTTAGGCGGCGAAAGAAAAATGGCGAGCACGAACAGTGGAGAAGCGGGAAGTTCTCTCCCGGCTTCTCCACAACTCGCTCAGATGTTGATAGGCCCGGCAGTGCGGGGCACCAACAAGCCTCAGTGGGGGCGAGCTCAGCTGTTGCCGTCTTTGCCGCCACCGCTTTCGCTGCCGTTGCGGCGCCCGTCGCCGTTCTTCTCGTCGGTGCTGGGTTGACCGTCGCCCGGGTCGCGCTGACCGCCGGACTTCGGCTCGTTGTCGCGCTCATGCGAACGCTCGGGGTCGTTCTTCTTTTCAGCTTGGGTCATGGACTCACCCTACGCAGGCGGCAGCGGCGCAGACGTGAGAAAACGCCCAAGCGACTTGAGCGTGCCCCGCACTGCAAAGGTCGGCCCCACCGGAAAGATAGACAACATCCTTCATTTTCCCTTAAATGACGTCCCTGACGCGGACACGACTCATGTTTCGGGATGGGAAGGCGCGTTTATGCTTGCGCCAATCCGATGTCGGTGTCGGTTCAATCTCTTTGAGGAAGGTCCACATGAATATCCCGGTGCAACTCACAGTCAACGGAGAGAGCCACCAGCTCGACCTCGACCCGCGCGCCTCGGTGCTTGACACCCTGCGTGACCGCCTGAACGTCATGTCGGTCAAGAAGGGCTGCGACCACGGCCAGTGCGGCGCCTGCACGGTGCTGATCGACGGCAAGCGCGTGCTGTCCTGCCTCTCGCTGAGTGCGTCCTACGACGGCTCGGAAGTCGTGACCGCCGAGGGGCTGGGCACGCCCGAGCACCTCCATCCCATGCAGCAGGCCTTCTTAGAGCACGACGGCTTTCAGTGCGGCTACTGCACGCCGGGGCAGATCTGCTCAGCGGTGGGGATGCTGGACGAACTGGCGCAGGGGATGCCCAGCCACGTCACGCCGGACGTGCGGCAGGAGCCGCAGTTCAACGACGCCGAAATCCGCGAGCGCATGAGTGGCAACCTCTGCCGCTGCGGGGCTTACGTGAACATCGTCTCGGCCATTCGCGAGGTCGGGCAGACGGCGCAGACCCAGGCGGTCACGCCGCTCCCGGTCGGCGAGCCGGTGGGGGTGAAGCGGTGAAGCCCTTCGACTTTCAGCGGGCTGATACGGTGCCGGACGCGCTCGGCAAACTGGCTCCGGGCGGCGCGTATCTGGCTGGCGGCACCAATCTGGTGGACCACCTGCGCGCCGGGATTCGTGAAGTCGACCAAATCGTGGACGTGTCGCGCCTCGACCTGACCGAAATCACCGAGACTTCTGGCGGCAGCGTGCGCGTGGGCGCAATGGTCAAGAACAGTGACATGGCGGCGCACCCATTCATCCGAGAGCGCTACCCCATGCTCTCCGAGGCGCTGCTGGCGGCGGCGTCGGGGCAGATTCGCAACATGGCGACCACCGGGGGCAACCTGCTCCAGCGCACCCGCTGCGTGTACTTCTACGACCCCACCACGCCGTGCAACAAGCGCGAACCCGGCACCGGCTGCTCGGCCATCGCGGGCTTCGGCAAGTACAACGCGCTGTTCGGCGCCTCTGAGCACTGCGTGACCACCCACCCGTCGGACATGTGCGTGGCGCTGGCGGCGCTGGACGCCGTGGTGGTCGTGGAAGGGCAGGGCGGAGAGCGCCGCATTCCCTTCGCCGAGTTTCACCGGCTGCCCGGCGACACCCCGGAAATCGACACCAACCTGCGTGGCGGCGAACTGATTACCGCCGTAGAGCTTCCCCCGGTGCCGGTGGCCGCACACTCCACCTACCGCAAGGTGCGCGAGCGGGCGTCGTATGCCTTCGCGCTGGTGTCGGTGGCGGGGGCGCTGCACCTTGAAGGCGGCAATGTGAAAGAAGTCCGGCTGGCCTTCGGCGGCGTGGCCCACAAGCCCTGGCGCGCGCAGAAGGCCGAAGCCTACCTGACCGGGCGCCCAGCGACCCCCGAGAATTTCCGCGCCGCCATAGAAGCCGAACTCGCCGACGCCCAGACCGGGCCGGAGAACGCCTTCAAGGTGCCGATGCTGCGCAACACCGTGATTTCGGTGCTGGAAGAACTCGTCGAGAACCGGACGGCCCAGCGCCGCGCCGAGCAGGGAGGAGCCGCATGACCGCCGACACCAAAAAAGGCAGCGTGGGCCAAGACCGAGTGCGTCTGGAAGGCCGCCTGAAAGTCACCGGCACCGCGCCTTACGCCTTCGAGCAAAAAGTGGAGAACCCGGCTTACCTGTTTCCGCTGACCTCCACGATTGTCAAGGGGAAAATCCGCTCCATCGACGACTCGGCGGCCCGCGTCCTGCCCGGCGTCCTGGAAGTGCTGACCTACCAGAACGCCATGAACCTGCTCGCCAAGACCGACACCGAGCTGTATCTCCTCCAGAACCGCGACGTGCACTACTACGGCGAATACATCGGCGCGGTCATTGCCGAGACGCAGGAAATCGCCCGGCACGCCGCCAGTCTGGTGAAGGTGGAGTACGACGCCGAAGAGGAAGACACCCGTTTCCGCGCCGAGCACCCCGACCGCTACAGCCCCATCAAGATCAACACTGGCGTGCCCGCCGACAGCAAGCAGGGCGACGTGGACAAGGGGCTGGCCGAGGCCGCGCTGGTCGTGGACGAGGTGTACACCACGCCCTACGAGCACCACAACCCGATGGAAATGCACTCGGTGATTGCCGAGTGGGACAAGGAAAAACTCGACGGGGTGCTGGGCGTGCTCGGCGAGCGGCCCCACCTGCGGATTCACGACGCCTCGCAGGGGGTGTCGTACGAGCGGCTGATGCTGCTGCCGCTGCTGGGCCTGTTGCCGCAGCAGGTGGAAATCAATTCGCCCTACGTGGGCGGCGCGTTCGGGTCCAAGGGCATTCCCCACGCGCAGGTGATGCTGACCATTCTGGCGGCCAAGCTGCTGCCGGGGCGCCCGGTCAAGTACATGCTGACCCGCCAGCAGATGTTCCGCTCGGTGGGCCACCGCCTGACCACCCATCAGCACTTCCGGCTCGGCGCTGCGGAGGACGGCACGCTGACCACCATCACCCACGACGTGCAGCAGAGCACCAGCCGCCTCAAGCAGTTCGCCGAGCAGACCGTCAACGCCACCCGGCACCTCTACGCCGCGCCCAACCGCGAGACGAGCACCCGCATGGTGCCGCTCGACATCGGCCCGGCCACCTTCATGCGGGCGCCCGGCGAGTTTCCCGGCATGTTCGCGCAGGAAACCGCGATGGACGAGCTGGCGGTGAAACTGGGCCTGGACCCCATCGAGCTGCGGCTGCGCAACCAGCCCGAGACCGACCCGGAAAGCGGCAAGCCCCATTCCAGCCATTACCTGAAAGAGTGCCTACAGGAAGGGGCGCGGCTGTTCGGCTGGGAGAAGCGCCACGCGCAGCCCCGCGCCCGGCAGGAAGGCGAATGGCTTTACGGCATGGGCGTGGCGAGTGCCACCTACCCCAAGCAGATGACCCCGCCCACCAAGGCCAGCGTGGCGTTTAAAGGCGGCAAATACCACGTAAGCATCGCCGCCGCCGACCTGGGGACTGGCGCCTGGACGGTGCTGACCCAGATTGCCGCCGACGCGCTGCAAGTCCCCGAGGAAGAGGTCGTGCTGCAAATCGGCCACACCGACCTGCCGCTGGCGTACCTGGCGGGCGGCTCGACCGGCACCTACAACTGGGGCAGCGCGGTGATGGTGGCCGCCGTCAATTTCCGCAGCCGGTACGGACAGACCCCGGCAGAAGGCGACGAGGCCGAGGGCAGCGCCCACTTTCCCGACGAGGCCAAGAAGTACGCGCTCGACGCTTACGGCGCCCACTTTGCGGAGGTGAAGGTCAGCCGCGTGACCGGCGAAGTGCGCGTGACCCGCATGCTCGGCGTGTACGACGGGGGCCGCATCATCAACCCGCGCACCGCCAACTCGCAGTTCATCGGCGGGATGACGATGGGCATCAGCGCCGCGCTGCACGAGGAAAGTTACCTCGACTCGCGCCCTGGCTACGGGCACGTGGTCAACAGCGACTTCGCCGGCTACCACATCGCCGCCAACGCCGACGCGCCGCAGGTGGAGGCCCGCTGGATCGAGCACCCCGACCCGATGTTCGGCCCGACCGGCGCCAAGGGCATCGGTGAAATCGGCATCGTGGGGGTGCCCGCCGCCATCGGCAACGCGATCTACAACGCGACCGGCAAGCGGCTGCGCGGGCTCCCCTTCACGCCCGACAAGCTGGTGGAATAACCGCCCGCGTTTTCCTGGCCCCTTTTCCCCACCGGGAGAGGAGGTTTTAAAGTTGACGGAATGAGATTTCGTCAGAGTTGGTCTGGATTCCCCCTCACCCCTTGCTGCGCAAGGCCCTCTCCCACCAGTGGAGAGGGTCAAAGACAGGCAATATTTTTCCTTGAAATTTTCTAGAGTGCCCCAGCAATCGCCCGACCCGCTGCCCGCCCGCTGAAGAGGCAGCCGCCGAGGAACGTGCCTTCCAGCGCCCGGTAGCCGTGATAGCCGCCACCGCCGAAGCCCGCCACCTCGCCCGCCGCGTAAAGGTCGGGAAGGGGCTGACCGCCCGCGCCGATAACCCGGCCTTGCAGGTCGGTTTCGAGGCCGCCGAGCGACTTGCGGGTCAGGACACTCAGGCGCACCGCGATGAGGGGACCCTGCGCCGGGTCGAGCAGCGGCGCGGGTTTGGCGACGCGGGTCAGCCGCTCGCTCAGGATGGCGCGCGCCCCGCGCACGATGGCGAGCTGGGCGTCTTTGCCCGCCACGTTGTGCACTTGCAGGTCGCGGTCGAGCACCTCGCGCTCCACGGTGGCGTAGTCGAGCAGCTCACCGCCGGTCAGTTCGTTCATGCCGCGCACGAGGTCGCGCAGGTTATCGCGCACCACGAAGTCTTCGCCCCGGTCCATAAACGCCTGCACCGGTCCGGGGACGTGTTTGCTCGCCCGCCGCAGCGTCAGGCGCAGGTCTTTGCCGGTCAGGTCAGGGTTCTGTTCGCTGCCCGACAGTCCAAACTCGCGTTTGATGACGGCGCGGTTGAGCAGGAACCAGGTGTGCGGGTAGCCGTGGGTGGTGATGTGCCGCAGCGTGTCGTAGCTGCTCGCGCCGGGGATGTGGGGAAAGGGCAGGCGCCGCCCACTGGGGTCGAGCCACAAGCTGCTGGGGCCGGGCAGGATGCGAATGCCGTGCTGGGGCCACACCGGGTCCCAGTTGCGCACGCCCTCGGTGTAGTGCCACATGCGGTCGGGGTTGATGAGGCTGCCGCCCTGCGCCACCACCTGCTGCTGCAAGAGGCCGTCCACATGGCGTGGCACGCCCGAAAGCATGACCTCCGGCGCGGGGCCGAGGCGCTCGGTGGGCCAGTAGCGCCGCACCAGCTCATGGTTGCCACCGATGCCACCTGACGTGATCAGCACCGCCTGCGCGGTCAACTCGAAGTCACCCGTGACCACGCGGGAACTGGTTTCGCCCCGGCCCACGTCGGACGGTTCGAGCACATCGCCGTGAACGCCCGTGACCCGGCCCGCCGTTAGGGTCAGGCCGCGCACCCGGTGGCGAAAGCGAAATTCGATGCGCCCCGCCCGCTGATGCTCGCGCACCCGCCGCACGAAGGGTTCGAGGACACCGGGGCCAGTGCCCCAGGTGATGTGAAAACGCGGCACGCTGTTGCCCGGCAGCCCTGCGCCCGCGCCGCCGCGCTCGGCCCAGCCGACGGCAGGAAACCAGCGCATCCCCTGGCGGTGCAGCCACTCGCGCTTCTCGCCCGCCGCGAACTCCAGATACGCCTCAGCCCACTTGCGCGGCCAGTGGTCTTCGGGGCGGTCAAACCCCGCCGCCGTTTCCCAGTCGCGCCGGGCGAGGTCGAGCGAGTCGCGGATGCCCAGGCGCCGCTGCTCGGGGCTGTCCACGAAAAACAGGCCCCCGAACGACCAGTGCGCCTGCCCGCCGAGGTTCTGCTCGCCTTCCTGATCGAGAATCAGCACCCGCCGCCCCGCGTCGGCCAGTTCGGCGGCGGCCACCAGCCCGGCCAGCCCCGCCCCCACGACAATAACTTCCCCTTCCGCTTTGCGCGTCTCCATGTGGCTCCTCCTGTGATGTCGGTCTCAGAGCCTAGCGGAGCGCGGCGGGAGGGTCGGCGCAGAGGTTAGAGCGGAGTGAAACCCCACCCGTAAAAGCCCAGCACCAGCAGCTCGGCCACCACGATGAGCAGGCCGTAGACATCGCCGCTCAGGCCACCGCCGAGGCGCCGCGCGGCCCAGGCCGCCACCAGCGTCACGCCGAGCAGGGCGACGAGCGCCGCCAGCCAGGCGTGCGGCAGCAGCAGCGCGGGCAGCGCGAACAGGAAGGCCAGCCCCCAGCGCCCCTGCCGCGACTGCGCGCCGAGCGATTCCTGCCGGGCGGCGGGGTAGGCGTTCATGGGCATCAGCACGACCATGCGCGCAACCACGGCAGCGACCAGCGGCGCGTACCACGGCAACCCCGCTCCCAGCAGGCTCCAGAGCAGCAGCAGCGCCAGCACCCCCGTCGCCAGGCCGAAGGCACCCACATGCACGTCCTTGAGGATGTCGAGCCGCTGCTCAGGGCTTTTCATGGCGAAGAGGGCGTCCGCGCTGTCCACCAGCCCGTCGAAGTGGAGCATTCCCGTGAGCCCCAGCCACAGCCCCACGCCGAGGGCCGCCACCACGCCGGGCGGCAGCGGCACATTCAGGTAGAGCAGCCCCGCCACCAGCCCGCCCACCGCATACCCGGCGAGGGGGTAATAAGCACTCGCCCGCGCAAAATCGCCCGGCTGCACGTCGCGGACATGCGGCAGCGGCAATGTGGTCAGAAAGGCGAGCGCGAGGTGCAGCGCCTTGAATTCCTGTTTGCGCTTCCAGCCGTGAGGATGACTCGGAGCGGCAGGCGCGGGCGCAGGCGTGATCGTCACCACCGGAGCGGGACTCGGCTGCACCACCTGCGAGTTGACCGGCGGCCCCCGGCGCTCAGGGGGAAAGTGGGGCGACTGGGGGGGCGGACCACGGCGGGGAGGCTGACTCACGCTGCGCCTCCGCCCGGCACCGCCGCTTCCTCGAAAGTCCGCATCTCGCGTAGGGTGGCCGCCGCGCCGCGCAGCAGCGGGAGGGCGAGCACGCCGCCGGTGCCCTCGCCGAGCCGCAGCCCGAGGTTGAACATCGGTTTCAGGCCAAGGTCAGCGAGCTGCGCCGCGTGCCCGCGCTCGGCGCATTCGCCCGCTGGAAAGAGGAAATCGCGCAGGGCCGGGGCCAGCGCCACGCCGACCAGGGCCGCCGAGCCTTCCACGAAGCCGTCGAGAATTACCGCCCGGCGCCGCGCCGCCGCCGCCAGCATCATGCCGAGCATGGCAGCTATCTCGAAGCCGCCGAACTCGGCGAGTACGTCCAGTGGGTCAGTCACGGCGGTGCGGGCCAGCGCCTCACGCACGACGTCCACCTTGTGCGCCAGCCGCTCGTCGTCCACGCCGGTGCCGCGCCCGGTCACGTCCGCCGGGTCCACGCCGAGCAGCCGGGCGGTCAGCGCCGCCGCCGGGGTGGTATTGCCGATGCCCATTTCGCCGGGAATGATGAAGTCGGCGCCCGCGTCCATGGCCCGGTCAGCGAGCGCGGCCCCGGCCAGCATCAGCGCGACGGTTTCCTCGCGGGTCATGGCAGCTTCGCGGCGCAGGTTGCGGGTGCCCCGGCGCCGGGCGGCGCGCGTAAGGGCCGGGTGCTCGGGCAAGTCGGCGTTCACCCCAGCGTCCATCACGTACACCTCGGCCCCCAGCGTGCGGGCGAGGGCACTCACCGCCGCGCCCCCCGGCCCAGCGGGCGTGTCGGCCAGAAAGTTCGCCACCATCGCGGGCGTGACCTCGGGCGGGTAAGCGCTGACCCCCTCGGCGGCGACCCCGTGGTCCCCAGCGGCCACCAGCACCGCCGCGCCGCGCGGCTCAGGCCGCTCCGTGCCGAAGACCCCGGCGAGCCGTACCGACAACTCTTCGAGGTCGCCGAGTGCCCCCGCCGGCTTGGTGAGCTGCGCCTGCCGCTCCCGGGCGCGGGCCATCGCTTCAGCATCGGCGGGCTGAAGGCGGCCCAGCAAATCGGTCAAAGCGGAAGAGTCGCGTCCTGTGTCCATCGCCATAACGTCTGTTTTATCAGCCGCTCGGAGTTCAGCGCCTCAGCGCAGCAGCGACAGCACGCCGCCGTACAACCCCATGAACGACGCTTCGTCGAGGGCCTGCGCGTCGTTCCAGGTCGCACTTACGCAATACGTTTTGCCCGCGCGGGTGGTGACCTGGGTGGTGAGGTTGAGCACACCGGGTTCGCTGCCGCCCTTGTAGCTCACGCGGGTAAAATCGTTTTTGTCGGCCACGCCGGGGTTGATGCTGGTGGCGGGGTCGGCGGCCACGTCGCGCATCAGCGCACACAGCCGGGGGGTGCTGACGAACCACTCCACATCGGCGGCCACCGGCCCGGCCCCAAAGGTTTCGGCGGTCGGGAGCGGCGCGCTGCGGGCCTGGGCCAGCACGGCGCGGCGGGCGTCGCGGTTGAGCCCAGCGGCGCGGTAGGCGGTGAGCAACTCGCGGTTCGCCGGGTTCTTGAGCGCAAACAGCTCGCGGGTGTCGGGCATGGCGCTCTGGCCCAGGCGGGCTTCGACCCCAGCGCGGCCCACGCGGGCGAGCAGCAGGTCGGTGGCGGTGTTGTCGCTCTGGCTGATCATGCGGTTGGCGAGGTCGCGCACCGTGTAGCGGCCCCCCGCGTCGGCCAGGGCCAGGGCGCCGCTCGGCAGGCTGCGGGCCGCTTCGGTGAGGGTCAGTTCCTCGTCCCAGCGCAGTTGCCCGGCCTGCACCTGCGCCTGGACTTCACCCAGCACCGCCAGCTTGAAAGTCGAACCGACGGCGAGGGGCCGCGACGTATTCAGAGAGCTGAGCACCGGCCCGCCCACCTCCTGCACCAGCAGGCTGACCCGCCCTGGCAGCGCGGCGAAGGCGGCCCGCGCCTCCTCCAGCGAGGTGAAACGCGGCACCACTGGCCCCACCCGCAGACCATCGATTTTGCCCGCCTTGTCGAGAGTCAGCAGGATAACCGGCACCGCGCCGCGCTCGTAGACGAGTTGCCAGGCCTGCGCGGTGGGCCGCACCTCGCGGAAAGCGCCGAGCTGGCCGCGGAAGGCGGCGAAGGTGTCGCTGAGCTGCTCGGCGGGCACGGCGGCCAGAAAATCGGCGCTCAGGAGGGACGCGTCGAGCGGGTCACTCGTCAGCAGCCGGGTCAGGACCTCGCGCCCGAGCTGTTGCTGCTCGGCGGTGAGGGTGGGCGCGGGCGGCTCAGCCGCGTTCAGCGGGGTCAGGCCCAGCGTCACGAAGCGGCCTTGGGCGTCGAGGGTCAGCCCCAACGCGAGGGTGCCGCCGGTAAACACCGCCACCTGCACCCCGCCGCGCCGTTCGAGCCGCTGAAAGGTGCCGTAGCTTTCGCGGAGGCTGCCGAACTGCGCCTGCAAGGCCACGAAGGGCACTTGCTGAAGCAGCTCAGGAGCAAACCAGCCCTCCTGAATCTCGCTCGCCGTCAGCAGCCGGGTCACGGCTTGCTCGGGCGTGAGGGCCGCCGGCTGAGCTGCCGATTGGGCCGCCCCCACGGAGAGAGAAGCGAATAGCGCCAGCAGCAGCAAAGAGCGGTTCATGGCTTACTCTAGCGGGCCGGGCCAGCGAAAAACAGAATGTCAGGGAGTACGGTTCGCCGGAATGTCGGTCATCTCGGCGAGGCTGCGGCTCCCCAGGGTCGCCTCAATCTGGGCATACGTCTCGTCGAGCTGACGGTGCAGCGGACACAGCGCCCGCTCGTGCTCGGGCTTGCCGAGGGGACAGTGGCGGATGCGCGGCAGCGGATCGACCGCGTTCACCACTTCCAGCACCGTGATGTCGCCAGCGGCGCGGCCCAGGCGGTAGCCCCCGTTTTTGCCGCGCTGCGCGGTGACCACCCCGGCCCGGACGAGTTGGCCCATCACCTTGAACAGGTAGGGCGGCGGCACCTCCGAGAGCCGGGCGAGTTCGGCGGCGCTCAGGGCGCGGCCCTGCTCGGCCAGCATCACGGTGGCCCGCAGCGCGTATTCGGCGGTCTGTGAAAACATCCTCTTCTCCTCCCCTCTGCCCACTGAATCTGGCCTGCCCACTGAATCTGGAGCTTGACATCCACTTTAGAGAGTCCTACCCTGAGGCGTCAAACAAAGTGGATAAAAAGGTCCACTTTAAAGCCCCCTCTTCCCCGTCCTGAGGAGCCCCCCCATGCTGACCCCCGAACAGAAAGCCATCGTCAAGGCCACCGTTCCCGCGCTGGAAGCGCACGGCGAGACGATCACCCGCACCTTCTACGCCTCGATGTTCGCCGCGCACCCCGAACTGCTCAACATCTTCAACCCCGCCAACCAGCAGACCGGCAAGCAGGCCCGCAGCCTGGCGGCGTCGGTGCTGGCCTACGCGGCACATATCGACCATCCGGAGGCGCTGGGCGGCATGGTGGGGCGGATTGCCCACAAGCACGTCAGCCTGGAAGTCCTGCCCGAGCATTACCCCATCGTGGGCCAGTACCTGCTCGGCGCGATTGCCGGGGTGCTGGGCGACGCCGCCAAGCCGGAGATTCTGGACGCCTGGGCCGCCGCCTACGGGGAGCTGGCCGACCTGATGATCGGGATCGAGAAGGGCATGTACGACGCCGGAGCCGGGCAGCCCGGCGGCTGGCGCGACTTCCGGCCCTTCCGGGTCGCCCGCAAGGTGGCCGAGAGCCGCGTGATCACCTCCTTCGTGCTCGAGCCCGTGGGCGGCGGGGCGTTGCCCGCCTATCAGCCGGGGCAGTACCTTAGCCTGAAGGTGAAGGTGCCGGGGCAGGAGCGGTGGCAAATCCGGCAGTACAGCCTCTCGGACGCGCCGAGCCCGGACCACTACCGCATCTCGGTCAAGCGCGAGGGCGGCGGGCTGGTGTCGGAGTACCTGCACGGCGCGGTGCAGGAGGGCGACGAACTGCTCGTTCACGTTCCGGCGGGCGACTTCGTGCTGCAACAGAGTGAGCGCCCGGTGGTCCTGATCAGCGCAGGCGTGGGCATCACCCCGATGCTGGCGATGGTGCAGACGCTGGCCCAGGCGGGGTCGCAGCGGCCCGTCACCTTCATCCACGCGGCGCAGAACGGCTCCGTTCACGCCTTCCGCGACGACGTGGCGCGGCTGACGCACGAGTACCCGCACTTTCGCAAGGTGGTCTTCTACGACGAGGCCGGCCCCGACGACCAGCTCGGCACCCACCACGACGTGGCCGGGCGCCTGAGCCTGGACGCCGTGCGGGGCGCGCTCCCGGCGGGTGAGGCCGAGTTCTACTACTGCGGTCCGGCGGGCTTCGCCGGGGCGGTGGAAGCCATACTCGACGACTTGCAGGTGCCCGCCGAGCGACGCTTTACCGAAACCTTCGGGCCGAGCCAGAGCTTCGCGCCGGTGATTCTGGGCTGATCCGGCAATTCTGGGCTGATCCCAACCCCGCAGGGGGGCCTGGGCAGAGGGGACCTGGGTAGAAGGGAAAGGCCGAACGGTTGGCCGCCTTTCCCCTGCGCTACCCTCCCCTTCGCCCATGCCGACGCCAACGCCCACCCCGACGCCCACCTGGACCCTGCACACCCGCCCCGACTCGTTCACGCTGAGTCGGGGCGGCGAAGTGCTGAGTTTCGACGCGGAGGGGCGCTGGCTGACCTGGTTCAACCCGGCCTTCGCGCCCGGCACGCTCTACAAACGGGCGCTCGACTCGCGGGTGCTGGGACGGCGGCAGGTGGGCGGAACGCGGCGGCGCTGGCCGACGGACGAGGCCGAGCAGTGGCAGGTCCTGACGGCCCTCTGGGACACGACAGCGGCGGCGCAGGCGGAACTGGCTTCTCCCCTGCTGGGCCGCGCACTCGACTGGACCCCGGCGCGGCTACGGGCCGAGCGGGCGCGCTTCGCGGCGGCCTACGCGCCGGTCAGCATCCTGCCGCCGGACCAGTATTTCGCGGTGGTGGTGCAGGCGACGCGCGGCTGCTCGTGGAACCGCTGCACCTTCTGCACCTTTTACCGGGACCGACCTTTCAGCGTGCAGGCGCCGGACGCCTTCGCCGCGCACCTGCAAGCGGTGGCCGAACTGCTGGGCGAGGGCGCCCGGCTGCGGCGCTCCATTTTCCTCGCCGACGGCAACGCGCTGATGCTGTCCAATCGCAAACTGCTGCCGCTCATCGCGCAGGCCCGCGCCGCTTTTCCGGGACGCGAGGTCCACGGCTTTCTCGACGTGTTCACCGGCAGCCGCAAAACGGTGGCCGACTGGCGCGAGCTGCGCGGAGCGGGCGTGCGGCGGGTGTACCTGGGCCTGGAAACCGGGCACGACCCCCTGCTCGCCTGGCTCGACAAACCCGGCAGCGCGGCGCAGGCCACCGAACTGATTCACGACCTGAAAGCGGCGGGGCTGAACGTCGCCCCCATCTTCATGACCGGGGTAGGCGGTCAGACCTACGCGGCGGCGCACCTCGCCGACACGCTGCGGCTGCTGGAGCGCTTACCGCTGAGCACGGGCGACCTCGTGTACCTGTCGCCCTTCGTCGAACACGGCGACTATGCGGCGCGGGCGCGAGAGCACGGGGTGCTGCCCCTCACCATCACCGAGCGCGAGGCCCAGGCGGCGGCCCTGCGCGAGTTCCTGAAAACGCACAAGCCAGGCGTACAAGTCGCACGTTACGACATCGAAGAATTTCTGTATTGAAGAGGGGCGGCCTCCCCTTTGGAGTCAGCCGCCCCCATTACTGCATTGTTCTTTTTACTTCTTCTTCCAGCTCTTGCCGACGAGCGACACCGTGTTGTACGGCTCGCTGCTGAAGGGGCTCAGTACCCAGCCCTTCACGTAGCTGCGGGCAGCGGCGACTGACTGGCTGTGGACGAGCGGAATACGGTAGCCCGCGTTGTAGGTCAACTCGTGGATGCGGGCATACGCCTGCGCCCGTGCCTGCCGGGTCAGGCCACTGCGGGCCTGCTGAAGCAGGGTGTCGAGCTCGGCGGGCGCGTTCCAGCCGATGTCGTTGGTGGAGGTGGGATTGTACAGCGCCCCGTAGAAGTAGTCGGGGTCGCCGTAGTCACCGATGAGGCCAATCTGGAACATGCTCAGGCGGCCCGCAAAGAGGTCGTCGAGATATTTGGCCCAGTCCTCGGTCTTGAGGTTGACCTTGATTCCGACGTCGGCGAGGTCGGCGGCCATCGCCTCGGCGGACGCCTTGGGTTGCGGGAAATAGCTGCGGGTGATCGGCATGTACCAGAAGTCGAGCGTGAAGCCGTTGGGGTAGCCCGCCTCGGCGAGCAGTTTTTTCGCGGCGGCGGGGTCGAACTTGTAGTCGGCGGGCACTTTGGAACTGGTCGCCCAGCCGAGCGCGGGCGGCACGATGCTGGTGTCGGTGCGGCCCAGGCCCGACCAGAAGGCGTCCACGACGGCGCGGCGGTTGATCGC
This sequence comes from Deinococcus radiodurans R1 = ATCC 13939 = DSM 20539, assembly GCF_000008565.1. Lineage (GTDB taxonomy): Bacteria > Deinococcota > Deinococci > Deinococcales > Deinococcaceae > Deinococcus > Deinococcus radiodurans. The sequence goes on from NC_001264.1 coordinate 257,315, forward strand.
CATGCTGATCGCCTGCCGGACCTTGGGGTTTTTCAGGTACTCGTTGCGGTTGTTGAGCCCGATGTAGCCGAGGTTGAAGCTGGGCCGCTTGTAGAGCACCAGATTTTTATCGGCCTGAATGGCCTTCATGTCGTCGGGTTGCAGGTCGCCCACGAGGTCCACCGTGCCGGCGCGCAGTTCGTTGAGGCGCTGGTTGGGGTCCTTGATGCTGCGAATGATGAGGGTGTCCACTTTCGGCTTGCTGCCCCAGTAGGCCGTATTCGCCCGCAGCGTCACGCGGTCGCCGCTGCGCCAGCTCCCAAAGACGAAGGGGCCGGTGCCCACCGCCGTGCCCTGCGGCGTGCCGTACTTCGCGCCCTGGGCTTTGATGGCCGCCGGGCTGGCAATGCCCCAGTACGACGCGCTCATCTGCACCGGAAACACCGTGTTCGGGCGGGTCAGGTCCACCCGCACCACGGAATCGTTCACTTTGACGATGTTCTTGATGATGGCGTTTTTCTCGCCCTTGTAGCCGCCGAGCAGGTCAGCCACGATGGAAAAGGTCCGGCCCTGGTCGCGCAGGCCGTTGGGGTCGCTCTTGTCCCACCAGCGGCGCAGGTTGAAGACCACGGCGTCGGCATTAAACGGCGTGCCGTCGTGAAACTTGACGCCCCGGCGCAGGGTGAAGGTCCAGCTCGTCGCGTCCTTGTTGGGGGCCCAGCTCGTCGCCAGCCCCGGCGCGAGGTCGGTGCTGCCGGGCTTGACGTTGATCAGGCGGTCATAAATCTGCCGCTGCACGTGCATGGTCACCGAGTCGTGGGCGTTGGCCGATTCCAGCGTGGCGGGTTCGCCGCTGCCGGCGACGACCAGGGTGCCGCTCGCGGCGGCGGAACTGCACAGCAGGGCGGCGAAAAGAGCGCGTTTTTTCATCGGCCTAGAGGGTAGACCATCGCGGGGCGCAGAGGGCGAGGCGGGCTACGTTTGCCGGCTCTCCTGCCCCGTGAGACAAAAAAACCGGAGGTCCCTCACGGAAACCCCCGGTTCTTGGTGTGCGTGGCTCAGGCCACCGGCACCGCGCCTTCACCCTCGGTCTTGGAGGGACCGGCGGGCTTGTTGCGGGTGCGCAGGGGCACCACCGGCACGAACAGGGTGATCAGGAAGCCTGCGAGCGCGAACCAGATCGCGCTGCGGAACATCTTGGTCATGGAAGCGGTAAAGCCGTCTTTCAGGCCCTGGCCGACCTGCTTGCCGAGGGTCTTGGCCTGGGTGTCGAACTGCTGCTTGATGGTCGCGAGCGCCTGCGTCCGGGCCTGCGCCTGCACCTGCGGCTCGCTCGCCAGAATGCCCTGGGCGACGCGGGCGGCGGTGACTTGCGCGGCCTGCGGCGTGGCGAGGGCCTGAGCGGGCAGCCCGCGCACAATCGCCTTGAGCTGTTCCGGGCGGTTGGGGTTACGCAAGATCGCCTGGCGGCCCTTTTCGCCCTTCGCCAGCGCGGCCTGTACGCCCGCCGCCTGCCGGATGACTCCCGCGTGAACCTTCGCGTTCAGCCCGCCGGTCGCCAGCACCTTGAGCTCGTTGGGCAACTGCTTGTTCGCCTGCACGGCGCGCCGGGCGGCTTCGTCGCCGTTGATGGCCTTTTCGATCAGGACGTACTGCTGGTCGAACGCCTTCTTGATCTGCACTTCGGGACCGTTGCCCTTGCCGGTGCTCGCGGCGCGCAGGGTGCCGAGGTCGATGTTCTTGGAGTTCATGGACGAACCGGGCATGGCGGGCAGGTGCTTGGGCAGCTCGTTGTGCAGGTTGTTCATCAGCAGGGTGCCGAAGATCGCTGCGCCGATGGTGGAGCCGATCTGACGGAAAAACTGGCTCGACGAGGTCGCCACGCCGAGCTGCCGCAGCGGCACCGCGCTCTGGATGGCGAGGGTAAAGAGGCTCTGGCTGGGGCCCAGGCCCAGACCGACGATGAACATGCGCCAGTACAGGTCCACGAGGTGCGAGTCCGAGCGGATGCCGGTCAGCGTCCACATGCCCAGAATCAGGATCAGGGCGCCGCCGATCATCCAGGGCTTGTACTTGCCGGTGCGGGCGACGATGTTCCCAGAGGTAATGCTCGACAGCATCAGGCCCAGCATCAGCGGCAACATGCTGGTGCCGCTCGCCGTGGGCGACACGCCCAGCACCATCTGCATGTAGAGCGGCAGGAACATGACCACGCCGAAAAACGCCATGCCCATCACAAAGGAGGCGAGGTTCCCGATGCTGAACATCGGCACATTGAAGAGTGTCAGCGGAATGATGGCGTCGGGCGTGCGCCGCTCGACGAACAGGAAGGCGATCAGGCTCACCAGGCTGCCCGCGAAGAGGCTGATGATGGTGGAGCTGTTCCAGGCGTAGGTGGTGCCGCCCCAGGTGAGTGCGAGCAACAGCGGAATGGTGGTCGCCAGAATCAGCGCCGCGCCCCAGTAGTCGATTTTGCCCTGCATGCGGTGCGCGAGCTTGGGCATCTTGGAGATGATCAGGAACAGGGCCAGAATGCCCAGCGGCAGGTTGGCGTAGAAGGTCCAGCGCCAGGAGAGCGTGTCGGTCAGCCAGCCGCCGATCAGCGGCCCCAGCACCATGCTCAGGCCGAAGATGGCGCCGAACAGGCCGCCGAACTTGGCACGCTCGGTGGGGTCGAACATGTCGGCGAGGATGGTGAACGCGGTGGTAAAGAGCGCCGCGCCGCCGAAGCCCGCCACTGCACGGAAGGCGATGAGCTGGTTCATGCCGCCGCCGAGGAAGTTGCCCAGGAACGGCTCGCCCGCCAGTCCGCACAGCGCCGAGCCGAAGAGGAAGACCAGGATGCCGAAAATCAGAATCGGCTTGCGGCCATAAAGGTCCGAGAGTTTGCCGTAGATGGGCACCATCACCGTGGAGGCGAGCAGGTAGGCGGTGGTGACCCAGGTGTAGAGGTTAAAGCCCTTGAGGTCTTCGATGATGCGCGGCATGGCGGTGCCGACCACGTTCTGCGAGAGCGCGGCGAGCAGGAAAACGACCAGCAGGCCGATCAGGGTGATGCGCTTTTCCTGATCGGTGAAGTGCGGCATCGTTTCGTGATCGGGCACCGGGACTGGAGCCGGCGAGGACTGAAGGGGCGGGGAAGCGGGGTTGGTCATGCAGGCTCCTGGGTGGGGGTGGGGTCGGAAACGCACAGGGGGTCGGTGGCAGAAGCGGGCAGGCCGATGTCGGCCAGAGCCTCGATGGTGTCGAGCAGCATCAGCAGTCGCTCGAATTCGAGGTGCCCGAGGCGCTGACCCGTACTGTCCTTGATGGCCCGGCTGATGTTGTCGAGCATCGCCTGTCCGGCGTCCGTCAGGGTGAGGTGAATGCGGCGCGAGTCCTCACGGTCGATCTGGCGTTCGAGCAGCCCGGCCTTGACCAGTTGTTCGAGATACCGGCTGAGCAGGCTGGGCGGCATGTCGAGCGCTTCGGCGAGCTGTTTGGGATACGCGTGACCGTGGTGAATCGCCTGCAACACAAAGTAGCGGCGGAGGTCGATGCCGTGCCGCTCGGCGAGCAGCGGGCCCACGTCCTGCTTCATGCGGCGGTTGAGGCGCCAGATGCCGCCCAGAAACCGCAGGATGAGTTCGTCGGTCAGTTGCTCCGGCAGCAGCGGCGTGGAAAGCGCACCCGGCTCGGACGGCTTCACCGGACCCCCGGCGGAGGTTGGCTGCCCATCAGGCCCGTTGCGGCGCCCCGTGGGGAAGCAAAGGAAAGGTCAACCATGACCCCAGTTTAGAGCCGTTAGTTCACTTAAGTCAACTAATTTGGGAAGTGAACATCTGCCGATATGGAACTATTGACACACCATGAGATGAGGCGGGGGCAGGATAGACAACGCACCTGCGGGGATTTCCGCGCTGAGGCTGACAAAACACTCGTCGGCGGGTGATTGACGCACTGTCTTGATGAGGGCTTGAGCGGACGCACACATAAATCACACAAACCGCCGTGTAGTTTTCTCCTCAGCTTCAAAGGAAGGCAGCACAGTTTCTAGGGTCGGTGGCAGCTCGCCGCCTACACCTGGGACGCCTTGCCCGACTTCCATCAAGCTACTTCTGTGGCCGCGCCCCTGAGTTTTGAGGCCTGTTCGTTGCCCGGCTTTCCTCACCCTGGCCTTTGTTGCAAGGAGCCCCACATGACCCGACTGACCACCCCTGCCCATCTCACCGCCGCTGCCCTGGGCCTGAGCCTGCTGCTCGCCTCGTGCGGCGCCGGCAGCAACCAGACCGCCGTGACGGACGCCGCCGCCAATGCCCGCCCCGAACAAGCCGGCACCGTGAACGTGACCGACCTGCCGGTAGACCCCTACGTGAAGACGGCGCCTGTGCAATCGCAGGCCACCGAGCCCTACAACATCACCCTGAAGTTTGCCCCCGGCAGCGACCCCAGCGTGGTGAGCGCCATGCAGGCCGCCGCGAACCGCTGGCAGAGCGTGATTACCCAGGGCCAGCCCGACGCCACCGCCAGCATCCCCGCCGGGGCGTGCGGCAGCAACGCGGCGTTCAGCGGCACCATCGACGACATTCTTGTCTTTACCGGCAACACCAGCATTGACGGCCCTGGCGGCGTGCTCGCCCAGAGCGGCCCGTGCAGCGTGCGGACCAGCACCGGCCTGACCACCTACTCCACCCTGGTCTTCGACACCGCCGACCTCGGGCAGTTCAGCGGGCAACTCGCCGACATCGCCGTACACGAGCTGGGGCACTCGCTGGGCATCGGGTCGCTGTGGTCGCGCTTCCGGATCGTCAGCGGCACCGGCACCAGCAACCCCGTCTACACCGGCACCAACGGCGTGCGCGAGTACCGCGCGGCGGGCGGCACCCTCAGCAGCGTGCCCGTCGAGAACCAGGGCGGCCAGGGCACGGCGGGCTCGCACTGGCGCGAAACCACTTTCAAGACCGAGCTGATGACCGGCTACCTCAACAGCGGCGTGGTCAACCCCCTCTCGCGCATGAGCGTGGGCAGCTTGCAGGATATGGGCTACGCGGTCAACTACGCCGCCGCCGACGCCTACCGCGTGCCCAGCGCCGCTGCGTTGAGCGCGGAGAAACTCGAACTCGGCGGGCACGAGCAGATCATCGAGCCGAAGTACCGCAGCGAGTAAGGTTTTTTCGCAGGACATTCACAACAGCAGCGCACCTCGGCCTTGTCGCCTGGGTGCGCTTTTTTGTGGTTGAGGGGGCTGAGCGCATTTGACGGAGAGATTGTGTGCTGTTGACCCTCTACCAAGGGGAGACTTGTAAAGCTGCGAAGCAGAGGGCCTTGCAAAGCAAGGGGTGAGGGTGTCTTTTTTCTGTTTTCTGTCGAAAACTCCAGTGACTGACCGATTGCCGCAGCACATACAGGGCGTCAGTCACGCCAAACAAATGAAAGAGGGAACCGTCCCCGATTCCCCCTCCCCTCCGTTTCTCCTGCCTCAGAACCAGTTTTCCTGCATCTCCACCGTCGTCGGGTCGGCACTCGCCAGCAGTTCGGCCCAGGTGCGGACTTTGGGCAGCTCGTAGCGGGCGAAAAAGCGGGCGGCGTGGAGCTTGCCCTCGTAAAAGTCGCGGTCGTCGCCCCGGGCGTCCGGCAGGGCGCGGGCGGCGGCGAGGCCCTGGCGCAGCCACATCCAGCCGACCACCGTGTGGCCCACCATATCGAGCGCGGCGTTGGCGTTGGCGAGGAAGAGGTCCGGCCCCAGCTCGGCGGCGCGGCCCAGCAGGCTGCCCAGCGCGGCGGCGCACTGACCAATCGCTTCTTGCAGCGCCGTGCGGATGTCGCTCAGTTCCCCCTCCTGCTCGGCGGCCTTCAGGTCGGCCCCCATCTTGCCGAGCAGGACTTGCAGCCCGCGCCCGTTTGCCTGCGTCAGCTTGCGCCCGAGCAGGTCGTTGCCCTGAATGCCCTCGGTGCCCTCGTGAATAGGGTTGAGGCGGTTGTCGCGGTAGTACATCTCCACCGGGGTGTCGCGGGTGTAGCCAGCGCCGCCCATCACCTGAATCGCGTCGCTCAGCGCCTCCTGGCTGTACTTGCTCGGCCACGATTTGACGATGGGGGTCAGCAGGTCGAGCAGAAGCGCGGTGTCGGCCTTCTCCTCCTCCGGGCCGGTATTCAGGTCGTCGACCAGCGAGGCGGCGTAGAGCCCGAGTGCGAGTCCGCCCTCCACAAAGACCTTCTGGCGCAGCAGCATCCGCTTGACATCGGCGTGCTCGATGATGGCGACCGATTCGGCCTGCGGGTCGCGGTTGCTGGCGTGTCGGCCCTGGCGGCGGTCACGGGCGTATTCCAGGCTCGCGAGGTAGCCCGCGTAGCCGCTCATGACGGCGCCCATGCCCACGCCGATGCGGGCCTCGTTCATCATGTGGAACATTTGCGCCAGGCCCCGGCCCGGTTCGCCCACGAGTTCACCGATGGTTTCGCCGCCCTCGCCGAAGTTGAGCAGCGTGTTGGTGGTGCCCCGGTGTCCAAGCTTGTGGTTCAGGCCCGCCAGCACGACGTGGTTACTTTCGCCCACGCTGCCGTCGGGATTGATGCGGTAGCGCGGCACCAGAAACAGCGAGATGCCCTTCACGCCGGCCGGAGCGCCTTTGATGCGTGCGAGGACGAGGTGGACGATATTCTCCGTGAGTTCGTGCTCGCCGCCCGAAATCCACATCTTGGTGCCGGTGATGGAGTAGGTGCCGTCGTCACGCAAGGTCGCCGTGGTCGTGATGTCGGCCAGCCCGGACCCCGCCTGCGGCTCGGAAAGCGCCATCGTGCCGAACCAGCGGCCTTCGAGCAGCGGCAGCAGATATTTTTCCTGCTGCTCGGGGCTGCCGAACTCGCGTTGCAGGTTGGCGTTGCCGATGGTCAGGAAGGTGTAGCTCGCGGTGCCGGGGTTGGCCGCCTGAAAGTTGGCCTGCACCGCCTGCATGACCACCCAGGGGAGTTGCAGCCCGCCGAGTTCCTCGTCGTGGTGCGCCGAGAAAAACCCGGCGTCACGGAAGGCCTCGACCGCCTGCTGCGCCTCGGGCACCAGCTTGACCTTGCCGTCTACAACATGCGGCTCATTCACGTCGGCGGCGCGGGCGTGGTTGGCGAAATACTTCTCGGCCACGTTGTAGGCGACGTTGAGCACGTCCTGATAGACCTCGCGCGAGTGTTCGGCGAAGCGGGGGCGCTCGGGCAACTGGGCGGTGTCGAGCACCTCGAACAGTTGAAATTGCAGGTCGCGTTTATTCAAAAAAGGAGCCATCAGGACCAACCTCCGGAGGAAAAAGGGGCGCAGGGACGGGAAGCAGCGGCAAACGCAGCAGGCAGAAAAATGTCCGTCAACGTTTACTTTGTACGTTGGCGTTACTATAGGGCACACCCGCCTGACCGTCTCTCTCTTTTCTTCCTCTTCGCCCCTTGCTCCTCGTCCCAGCTTTTTCCGGAGGTTTTGCCATGCGTGCCCTCGTTTGCCAGCAGTTCGACCAGCCCGAAACCCTGACCGTTCTTGAGAGCCCCGACCCCACGCCCGGCGCCGGCGAGGTCGTGATTGCCGTGGAAGCCGCCGGCGTCAACTTCCCCGACGCCCTGATGGTGATGGGCCAGTACCAGGTTCGCCCGCCGCTGCCCTTCGTGGCGGGGGCCGAGGCCGCCGGAACCGTCGCCGCCATGGGCGAGGGCGTGCGGCACCTCAAGCCCGGTCAGAACGTGGTGGCCTTTACCGGCACCGGGGCTTTCGCGTCGCATCTGGTGGCGCCTGCCTCCAATGTGATTCCGCTGCCGCCCGGCTTTCCGGCGGACGTGGCGGCGACGCTGCCGCTCGCTTACGGCACCACCCTGCACGCCCTGATTCAGCGCGGGCAACTGAAAGAAGGCGAAACGCTGCTGGTCCTCGGCGCGGCGGGCGGTGTGGGGCTGGCCGCCGTGATGATCGGCAAGGCGCTCGGCGCACGGGTCATCGCGGCAGCGTCCACGCCGGAAAAATGCGCGGTGGCGAGTGAGCACGGCGCCGACGAAGTCATCAACTACACGGACGAGGACCTGCGCGAGCGGCTCAAGGCGCTGACCGGCAAAAAGGGCCTGGACGTGGTGTTCGACCCGGTGGGCGACCGCTACGCCGAACCCGCTTTCCGCTCGCTCGGCTGGAACGGGCGCTACCTCGTCATCGGCTTCGCGGGCGGCGAGATTCCCAAGCTGCCGCTCAACCTGCCGCTGCTCAAGGGCTCCAGCCTCGTCGGCGTGTTCTGGGGCGAATTCGCGCAGCGCGAGCCGAAGGCCAATGCCGAGAACATGGCGCGGCTCATCGGCTGGATTGCCGAGGGCAAAGTACGCCCCCTCGTCAGTGAGCGCTACCCGCTGGAGCGCGGCTCCGAGGCGCTGCGGGCGCTGCTGGGGCGACAGGTGACGGGGAAGGTGGTCATTACACCTTGACGACCCCTTCCAAATCGACGGCGCCCACTGACGAGGCCGGCAGCGACCTCACCTTCTACACCACCGCCGAACTCGCCCGCGAGGCGGGGGTCACCCGGCGCACGGTGATGCACTACGCCGAAATCGGCCTGCTGCCGCCCGACCAAGTGACGGCCTCGGGCCGGGTGCTGTACGCGCCTTACTCACTGCGGCTGCTGCGCGACCTGATTGACCTGCGGGCCCTGGGAATGACGCTGGAAGAATCGCGCGACATGGTGACCCTGCGCCGCGCCACCCACGCCCCCGACGGCACCTACCGCCGCGACTGGGTGCGCGAGGACGTGCCGCTGAGCGACGAGCAGCTTCAGCGCCTTCAGACCCGGCTGCATGTCCTGAACAGCGCCTACGAGCGGCAAAAGGACAACCTCGCCCGCTTTGACCGCTGGCTGACGAAGCGGTTCGTGGCGACGCGCGACAGTTAAGACGCCGCTCGATAGCAGCAAGAGAAAAGAGCGCAGGCCATCGCATCGGCCTGCGCTCTTTTGGGTGGAGGCATAAATTTGGCGCTGGTCTGAACCAATGGTTCGTGCAGTTTTAGGCGGCTTTAAGTCCGAAATCCAGCGGACTGAACGGCGAATTCGCTCATTCTTCAAAGCGAGCCGAGAGGTCCAGATTGGATAAAATGACCTGGGCCAGCAGGGCGTTATACGCCCTGCGTTTCATGTCTTCGAGACTGAACACCAGATCCTGCCCGCCACCTGCCGCTCGCAGGGCCTCCAGTCGGCAAAGATTCAGGGTCAGCAGCACCACGTTCCAATGCGCCTCGATGCCCTGCTGTGACCGCAGTTGCACATCCTGGCCCCCCAGGAACTGTTTGGCATCCCGGAAGATCAGTTCGATCTCAAAGCGGCTTCGATACAGCGCCATGACCTCATGAGCCGGCATGGTCACAGCGGTGCTGAACAGCACCGCGTAGCCGGTGACCTGACCCTTTTTACCAATCTGCTGAATGACGACTGCGCGCACTTCCCGCGCCCACTGCACGCTCCAGACCACCTGCGTCCACACCCGCTCAGTCGGCCTTGCAGAGACGAGGTCGAAGCGCTGCAGGTCACTGAAGTCCACCTTACCGTCGAACTTCTTCTTTCGCCCCCGTCGTCTGGGATGCTCACCGGTGTAGAGGTCGTTGAGGTTGGCGTTGCGAGGCAATCTGGAGATAAACGGGAGACCGTGACCCGTCACGGTCTCCACGATGGGTTCCTTCGCGTAATTCCCGTCGGCAACGACAGCAGCCAGATCAAGCTGTTGAACAGTCCGGAGATCGAGCAGCACGTCATCCAGCTGATCGGCGGCCTGTTCCAGACGAGTTGGAGCCTCAGACCCGGTCAGGGTCTGACGGACATCGACCGTCAAGGCCTGCCGGTGCTGGACATCAATGAGGGCACAACAGGATTGCTCGATTCCGCGTTCGGTCCGCGCGGCACAGCCATTCCAGAACGAGCCGAGGTGTGCGGTGTGCTGACCGGCTTTGCGGTGAAAAGAGGCGTCGATGGCCAGAACGCACAGTGGGCTGATCAGCCCACTCTCGATTGCTGTACTGACAGTCGCCTGGTGTAACGCGCCCCACGGAATGGCCCCATCGTCACTTCGGTGCAGCCAACGACGAATCGTACTCTCCGAGCAGGCTGCATACCGGGAGAGATTCAGGGCGTTCAGCCGTCCAGGAACAGCGAGAAAAACGCTGAGCAGCACGGTCAGGAAATTCCGCTGCGTCTTGCGCAGCGGGACCGCGCTGAGAACGTACTGTAGGATGGCCATCAGACCCATTGGAAGCGGTGATTTCACAGCTCCATTTTCAATGGGTCTTTCCTTTTGGGCTCAAAACTGCACGAACCATTGCTGAACGCCCCCTCACCCCTTTGCTTCGCAAAGGCCCTCTCCCACAAGGGGAGAGGGTAGAAAAAGCATTTACTCCGAAAGCTGCACCACCGTCCGCGTCGGGTCGGCTTCGATTTCAGGCTGGGTAAAGGGCAGTTTGACCCACTCACTGCGCGAGAACAGCCGCGTCTGGTCGCTGAAGTAGGGCGACTCGGGATTGCTCGACTGGCTGTAGGTCAGCACGGCTTCGGCCTGGACGCCGCTGTCGGTGAAGCCCACCGTCTGGATATAGCTGCTCGCGTTGCCGACGACGCCCCGGTAGCCACCCGGAGCGAGCGGGTTGAAGTCGATTTTGTCGAGCACGCCCTCGAACTCGGCGCCGCCGGGGAGCGAGATGAAGTCGCCGCCGCGCACCACGCCCTGCACCTCGCCCAGCGGGGCGTCGAAGGGAATGCCAGCGGCAGTCAGGGCGGCGGCGGCTTCCCGCAGAGCCCCCAGCAAGGCCGTCTGGGCAGCGGGGTCCGCCGTGTTCAGGCCGCGCGGCGTGTTCACCGGGTCGGCGGGGTCGAAGGGCACCGCGTAGACGTTGGGAATCGCCCGCGCCCGGCGCCAGAATTCGCGCCAGAGGGCCGCGCCCCGGCTTTCCTGCGAGCTGCGGCGGTCCCAGGCCGCGAGCGCGTTGCAGGCGGGTTGCAGCTCGGCGCCGCCTGCCGACTGGCACAGCTTGGCCGCGTCGGCAGCGTACATTTCGCCCGTGAGATTGCTCTCGCGCAGCAAGGTCGCCTGCAAGGTCGGAATGTCGAAGGTCCGGCCCGGCAGGCCATCCGTGCCGCTCAGGCGCCGCCCGATTTCCAGCAGGCCCATGCGGGTACGCGGCGACTGCGGGGCGTTGACCTCGCCGACAAGCGGGTCGAGGCCGGTTTGCGGCGCGGCGGGGTTGGCGAGCCACGCGCTGTTGTTGGAGTTGGCGACGAAATCCTGGCGAATCAACACCGGCATCTTGTCCGGCGCCCGCAGCCCCGGCACCCGCGAGGCAGGGTCGGTTTTCCAGTCGCAGGCCGAGTGGCTGCCGTCGAGCACGGCCAGCCCCGCCGCCGGAAACAGCGGCGCGAGCGGCGGAGGCGTGCAGGCCTGCTGCTGCGCCGCCGACACGTTGGGCGAACTGGAAATGTCGGCGTAGAGCGCGCTGCCCGCCCGGTCCGCCGCGATGGTGTTGACCCAGGGAATGCCCTGCACGTTCAGCGAGGCGCGGATGTCCCGCACGCTCTTGGCCCCGGCGAACCCCAGCCAGGTGGCGAGCATCCGGGTGTTGTTGCGGTTGGCGTCGCGCAGCGCGAAGGCGTACTGCGGTGTCCAGGTCAGCCCGGCGGCGGGCAGGTTGACGAGCGGCCCCTCGGGCGTGAAATACACCGTGCGGGTGTGCAGGCGCGGACCGTTGGCCGTCTTGACCTCGATGACAGCGGTGCGGCGTTGCAGTCGGCGTTGCTGGCCGTCCTTGACATAGCTCAGCGGGTCACCGGGCACCAGCGTGAGCGCCGCGAGGGTAAAGCGCTTGTCGGTGGACACGGTGTGCGTCCAGGCCACGTCCTGATTGAAGCCGATGTTGACGACCGGCATCCCGCCCAGGCTGGCGCCCATCACGTCGAACTGGCCCGGCAGGGTGAGGTGCAGTTGGTAAAAGCGGTTCGACGTTTCCCAGGGAAAATGCGGGTTGCCGAGCAGCAGGCCGCGTCCGTTCGTCGTCGCCTCGCTCCCGAAGGCCCAGCCGTTGCTGCCGATGGGCAGGTCGTTGAAGCGGTACTGCCGGTTGAAGGCGGCGAGGTCAGGACGCGGCGCCGCCGTGCTGGCCCCCGCCTGAGGAGGCCGGGCGCTGGTAATGGCGCTCACCATGGCCCCGGCGCTCGCCTGAATGGCCTTCTCTTCCCCGAGGCGCATCACGTCGAGTTCGGTCAGGGGCCGCACCCAGTCGGCGTTCCGGCAGGCCGAGGGCCACTGCTCCGGCGGCGTGTCGCGCAGGTAGCGGTTGACGCCCGCCACGTAGCCGCGCATCAGCGCGAGAATCTGCGGCTGGTCGCGGTAGCCCGCCTGCAAGCGGCCCGGCTCGATGACGGTCTTGAAAAACACGTCGCTGTCGAGGTTGTTTACCGGCTGAAAGCCCACCACCGTCTTGCCCTCGGCCCCCAGAAACTTGGAGCGCTCGCCGCGCACGGTCATGACCTGGTCGGCGAGCAGACAGAGGTTGTCCTGCGCGTAGCTGTAGCCCACGCCGTAGCCGATGCCGCCGAGGTCGGACGCCTGAATATGCGGAATCCCGTGGGCGGTGCGCTGAATCTGAACCTGATAGGTCTGGGCGCTCGCCGCCCCGCCGAGCATGAGGGGGCCGAGCAGCAGAGAGCCGAGCAGCAAACGCGCGGGAAGCGAGACGGAAGAAAAGGGGGAACGCGACATGGAAGCCTCCGGGAAAAAGAAAAGGGCAAGGCACGGCCCGTGGGGACCGCGACACTGAACTAGAAATGGACGGGCGGCAGTCTACCCCCAGCGGCGCCGGGAGAGGGCAAATGGCCGTCAATAAATCGCTGTTAGAGCATTTGACAGAATGATCTGGTCTGTCTTTGACCCTCTACCTTGATGGGACTCGGAGAGCTGCACCGCAGAGAGGGCCTTGCGAAGCAAGGGGTGCAGGTGTCTTTTTCTGTCAAATGCTCTAAAGCAGAGGGGAACACGCAGCGGTCACGTGCTCCCCTCTCCAACAGGCTGCCAATCCCCGTTTTTCTTCCGCTCAGCGGTCGCCGCGCAAGTCGGTGACGCGGCGCAGCTTGCCGCCCTCACTGCGGGGGAGGCTGCCGGGTACGTGCAGTTCGCAGCGCACCGTCACGCCCACCTGGGCCTTGATCTGGCGCTCGATTTCCTGGCGCAGGGCGGCGCTTTCGCTCAGGGCTTCGATTTGCAGCGTCAGGTCGTCCATGATGCCGGTGCGGGTCAAGATGACGTGGTAGTGCGGGCTGGCCTGGCCCATGCCGAGCAGCACCGCTTCGAGCTGCGTGGGGTACACGTTGACCCCGCGCAGGATAATCAGGTCGTCCGAGCGGCCCCGGATCTGGTCCATGCGGCGCATGGTGCGCCCGGTGCCGTTTTGGGCGGGCAGCAGCCGGGTAATGTCGCCGGTCCAGTAGCGCAGCACCGGCAACGCGGTGCGGGTCATGCTGCTCAGAACGAGCACGCCCCACTCGCCGTCGGGCAGCACTTCGCCGGTGTCGGGGTCCAGAATCTCGGGGTAGAAGTGGTCTTCCCAGAGGTAACTGCCCCGCTGCTCGCTCACGTCCTCGTTGCTCACGCCGGGGCCGATGATTTCGGACAGGCCGTAGATGTTGGTCGCCTTCACGCCCAGCCGGGCTTCGACCTCGGTGCGGGTCTTGTTGGACCACGGCTCGGCGCCCAGCACCGCGTATTGCAGCGAGATGTCTTCCGGGCGCATCCCGCAGCGGCCCAGCGCCTCGGCCAGCACCAGCGCGTAGCTCGGCGTGCAGGCGATGATCTGCGGTTCGAGGTCCTGAATAAGCTGCACCTGCTTCTCGGTGCCCCCGCCCGAAATGGGCACGGTGCACATGCCCAGCCGCTCGGCGCCGCCGTGGGTGCCCAGGCCGCCGGTAAACAGGCCGTAGCCGTAGGCGTTGTGGAACGTCATGCCGGGGCGCCCGCCCGCCGCGTAGAGGCTGCGCGCCACCACGTCGGAAAAGACGTTCAGGTCGTTGGCATCATAGGCCACCACGGTCGGTTTACCCGTGGTGCCGCTGCTCGCGTGGATGCGGCGCAGTTGGTCGCGGTCCGTCGCCAGCAGCCCCAGCGGATAGTTTTCGCGCAGGTCGCTCTTGCGGGTCAGCGGAAAGCGGGCGAGGTCGTCGAGCGTCTGTAGGTCGTCCGGGCGCACGCCCAGGGCATCGAATTTGGCGCGGTAGGCGGGCACGCGCTCGTATTGCCGCGCCACCATGACTTGCAGTTGCGCGAGTTGCAGCGCGCGGAGCTGGGGCAGGGGCAGGGCCTCACGTTCAGGTTGAAACAAGGAAAGAACACCTCCGGGACGGTCCAGCAGGACCAGACAACAGAATCTGAATTGAGACTTGTCCCGAATTGTAAACCCCTAACGAACGTTTGGTTGGTTGTTGCCCAGAGGAGTGCCGCCCGCTCTCCGCCAGCCATAAAAAATCCCCCCGATGTGGGGGGGCCAGAGAAAACTGAAGCGGCGGTTCAACCCGAGCTGCGGGCCAGCCGTTCTTCAAGCCACGTCACCGAAGGCTGCGCGTTCATGGTGCGGGCGGCGTCGAGGGCGCTGGTGCCCGCGCTGTCCCGCGCTTGTAGGTCGGCGCCTCGCTCCAGCAGCAACTCCAGAATGTCGAGCCGGGCAAACATCGCCGCGAACATCAGGGCGGTGCGGCCCGTCGGCCCGCGGCTTTCCACGTCTACACCGTGGTCGAGCAGCAGTTGCACCATCGGCAGCTCGCCCTTGAAGGCGGCGGCTTGCAGCGGCGTCTGGCCCATGTCGTTGGCGATAGAGGCGTCGGCGCCGCGTTCGAGCAGCAGCCGAGTCGCGTCGAGATGGCTGTGGTAGACAGCGAGCATCAGCAGGGTGTCACCCTTCTGATTGCGGACATTGAGCGGCAGGCCCTGGTCGAGCATCACGCGCAGTTCGGCGGCGTCGCCGGCACGGGCGACTTCAAAAGCGCGTTGCAAAAATTCGAGCACCTGACGGTCGAGGTCTGTGGGCGCAGAAGATGAGGTCATCGGAAACACGTCCTTGGGGGCTTAGCGCTTGGGCGCGGGGCGGTAGAGCTGCACGAACGCTTCACCGCGCGGCACCGGACGGCTGCCCAGCACGCGGCGCACGTCGGCGTCGGCGGGGAGGGGGGTCACCTCGCCCTTGCCGGCCACCTTGAGGTAAGGCGCGAGCGCGGGCGCGGTGTCGGCCATCTGGCGGAAGCTGGCAGCGGGCAGCGTGTCGCGGAAGGGACCGTACCCGCTGAGCTGCGAGAGCAGGGTGAGGTGCTGCGCCTCGCTGGCGGCGATCTGGGCCATCGTCGCGGCGAGTTCGGGCTGCGCGGCGGCGAGCTGGTGGGCCGCGCCGAGGTAAGCGCTGGTCGAAATCTGCTCGAGCTTGAGCGCGGTGTCGGCAAAGACGCCCGCGTCAGTCAGCAGCCGCGCCGGGAGGGCAAACGACGCCGTGAGCGGGCGGCCCCCCAGCGAGCACAGCAGTTCGAGGTGATGCGACTCGGCGGCGAGCACGCCGCGCAGGTCGTCGGCGGTTTCGGGGGTCAGCATGAAGCTGGCGTGACTGAGCACCTGAAAGTACAGGGTGACAGACAGCGCCTCGGCGGTGGCCGCGAGGTCGAGCACGGAACTCTGCTTGCCGACGGGCGCCCCGGCGCCGCCCAGGCCGAAAGCGTCACTGAAACTCGCGGCGACGGCGGTTCCGGCGAGGCCGCGCAGGAAGGTACGGCGACTGCCTTCGTGGGGTCTGCCTGTCTTGAGATCATCGGTCATGGTGGGGTTCCTCGTGAAGATGAACGGGGGGCCGGGCCAGCCCAAACGCTCTGTGCCCGGCCCCTGCTCGTGAGACTCAGAGCAGTCCTCCGAATTCCGTGGTGGGAGGAAAAGCGCCCCACACCACTCCATTCTCCGTTCTGCTCATCCAATTCACTCGCTTCGCTCGGTCCTCAAGGTGGCGTCTATTCCGCCACCTTGAGGACTAATGGTTTAGAGCTGCGGACGGCCCCAGAAGCGGTGCTCGGCGAGCGCCTGCACGAAGCTGTCGGCGGCGGCGCTGGCCCCCTTGTCCTGGCCCACGATTACGCCGAGGGCGGCGAGCTTGGCGCCCCCTTCGCCCGCTGCGAGACGCACGCCCGCGACTTCGGAGAGGTTCTGCACCGGAGCCGTGGCGCCGTCCTTGGCGGGGGAGTCGGCGGCCACGCGGCGCAGCACGTTGCCGATGCCCGAGCCGGTCACGATTTCGGCGCCTTCGCCGAGGCTGCCGATGGGCTTGGCGTGGCGGTAAGACCCCACCACGAAGTTGAAGCTTTCGGGGTGCTGCGCGAGTTCGCGCACCGCCGCCGCGCCGCCCGCCACGACCACGCCGTCGTAGACCACGGGGTCGGTGTTGGACAGGGTCGCCGTCGCCATCACGCCGGAAGCGATTTCACCGAGGTGGGGCGCCACGATGTCGTACTTGACATCGGCCTTCTTCAGGGCGTCTTGCAGCGCCTTCACTCCGGCAGCGTCCACACCGTCGGCGACGAGCACGGCCACCTTGCGGCCCTTGGCACTCTTGGGCTGGCCTTCTTCCTGGCTCAGGCCCTTGGCCTTTTGCAGCCCGCCCGAAGCGGTGGTGGGCGAGATGGCCGCAGCGAGCAGCGCAGTTTCAGAGGCGCTGTCCTGCTGGCCGCCGGGTTTGGCGTCGCTCGTGGAGGGCAACTTCTCGCCGAGGCCCTTGGCGACCTGCGCGGCGAGCACCTCGTTGATTTTTGCCAGATGCCCGAGCATCCGCACACGCACGTCGCGGGTTTCGCACTTGCTCAGCTCGAAGCGCAGCGACTTGGCGATGTGCTCCTTTTCCACCGGGCTCATCGAGTTCCAGAACAGTCGCGCCTGACCGTAGTGGTCGCTGAAGCTCTCGGCGCGCACGCGCAGCTTGGTGCCTTCCACCTTGTCGGGGTAGGTGACGAAGCCCGCCGCGCCCGCCTGGGCCGGCTTGTTGGCGGCCATCTGGTTGGGGAAGTACGCCACGCGGCCCTTGTTGATGGTGTGGCGCATGTGGCCGTCGCGCTGGTTGTTGCTCACGCGGATGATGGGGCGGTTGATGGGCAGTTCCTGCCAGTTGGGGCTGCCCAGGCGCGAAAGCTGGGTGTCTAGGTATGAGAAGTTGCGGCCCTGGAGCAGCGGGTCGTTGGTGAAATCAATGCCAGGAACTACGTTCTGGGTCATGAAGGCGACCTGCTCGGTTTCGGCGAAGAAGTTGTCCACGTTGCGGTCGAGGACCATCTTGCCCACGCGCTGTACCGGCACGAGGTCTTCGGGCACGATCTTGGTGGCGTCGAGCACATCGAAGTCCCACTTCATCGCCTCTTCTTCGGTGAACACTTGCACCCCGAAGTCCCATTCCAGCGTGCCGCCCTGGTCAATGGTCTCCCACATGCTGCGGCGGTGGAAGTCGGCGTCCTTACCGGCAATCTTCTGCGCTTCGTCCCACACCAGGCTCTTGACGCCGAGCACCGGCTTCCAGTGGAACTTGACGAGGTGAGCCTTGCCCTGGGCGTTGACCAGACGGAAGGTGTGCACGCCGAAGCCTTCCATCATGTTGTAGGCGCGGGGAATGGCGCGGTCGGAGTGAATCCACATCAGCATGTGCATCGCTTCGGGCGTCTCGGCGATGAAGTCGTAGAAGGTGTCGTGCGCCGAGGCCGCCTGAGGAATCTCGTTGTGCGGCTCGGGCTTGACCGAGTGGATCAGGTCAGGGAACTTGATAGCGTCCTGAATGAAGAACACCGGAATGTTGTTGCCCACGATGTCCCAGTTGCCTTCCTTGGTGTACATCTTCACGGCGAAGCCGCGCACGTCACGCGCCGTGTCCGCCGAGCCACGCGAGCCGGCCACCGTGGAAAAGCGCGCGAACACCGGGGTCTTGACGCCCACTTCGGTCAGCACCTTGGCATGGGTGTACTTTTCCAGGCTCTTGTCGAGTTGGAAGTACCCGTGCGCACCGGCGCCACGGGCGTGCACCACGCGCTCGGGGATGCGCTCGTGGTCGAAGTGGGTGATCTTCTCGCGGAAGAGGAAGTCTTCCATCAGGGTCGGGCCGCGCTCGCCCGCCCGCAGCGAGTTCTGGTCGTCGCTGACGACGTGCCCCATGTTGTCAGTCAGGGTGGTGCCGGGGTCGGTGGTGTTGGCACTGAGGTCCTGGGCCTTGCTCAGGTCGTCGACCTGCTTCTGGGCGTCGTCAAGAGACAGCGGGGTGGAGAGGGTACGTTTGGGAGCCATGAGCCACCTTCCTTTGAGAAGAGCGAAGTGAAAGTCAGCCACCAGAGCGCGGCCTTTTCGGGAAGACGTGTTCCTGGGAAACCCCAGGTGAACCCCCACAGAGTAGGCGCAAAGGGCGCCGTGAAAAAAGAAACACCTATTACGAAGACTCACTTCTACTTGATCTTCAAAGGTTCTCTAAAACCCACTAACTTGCAAAGATTAATCGGATAAGTTAGATGACCAATAGTTATTAAAGTGGGCCGCACTCGGCAGGCAAAGGCAAACCTGCTCCGTGTCCGGAACAGGCCTCCCCTCCTCTGCTGTGCGCCTTGTTTCCGCTTACCCGCCCAGGTAACTCGCCACCACCGCCGGGTCGTCCGCCAGCCTCGCGGCGGGGCCCTCGAGTTTGACGTGCCCGCCTTCGAGCACGTAGCCGTAGTCACTGATGGCGAGCGCGGCGCGGGCGTTTTGCTCGACGAGCAGCACGGTCACGCCGCTGTCGCGCAGTTCGGCCACGATGTGCAGGATGTCGCGCACGATCAGCGGCGCGAGACCCAGGCTCGGTTCGTCGAGCAGCAGCAGCTTGGGCCGGGCCATCAGCGCGCGGCCAATGGCGAGCATCTGCTGTTCGCCGCCCGAGAGGGTGCCGGCGAGCTGCTTGCGGCGCTCCAGCAAGCGCGGAAAGCGGCGGAACACGTCGGCCAGCCCACTTTGCATGCCCGCGCGCTGGGTGTAGGCACCGAGTTGCAGGTTGTCTTCCACCGTCATGGAGCCGAACAGTTCGCGGCGCTCGGGCACCAGCGTCATGCCCGCCGCCACCCGGTCTTCGAGCGGCATCTGGCGAACGTCGCGGCCCGCGTACCGAATGACGCCGCGTGAGGGCAGCGCGCCGATAAGGGCCGCCAGCAGCGTGCTTTTGCCCGCGCCGTTCGCCCCGATGACCGACACGATTTGCCCGGCCTCCACGCTGAGATTGACGCCCGTGACCGCTTCGACGCGCCCGTAGGCCACGTGCAGGTCGTCCACTTGCAGCAGCGCCCCAGGGTGGCCCGTCATACTTCCGCCCCCAGATAGGCTTCGCGCACCGCCGGGTTGCTGCGAACCTGCTGCGGGCTGCCCTGCGCGAGTTCCTGCCCGCTGTTCATGACCACCAGACGGTCCACCAGATTCATGACCAGGTCCATGTCGTGCTCCACGATGAGGATGGTGACGCCTTCGTCGCGCAGTTTCCTGAGCAGCGTCGCAAGCTCCTGTTTTTCTCCGAAGCGCAGCCCCGCCGCCGGTTCGTCGAGCAGCAGGAAACTGGGGTCGGCGACCAGCGCGCGGGCGATTTCGAGCAGCCGTTGCTGGCCGAGCGCGAGGTTGCCGGCCTGCTCGTAGGCTTGCTCGCTCAGGCCGACGCGTTCGAGTTGTGTGAGCGCGAGCCCTTGCAGCGCCGCTTCCTCGCCGCGCTCGAGGTGCAACATGCTTCGCAGCAACCCGGCCTGACCACGGGCGTAGCCGCCCATCATGGTATTTTCGAGCAGCGAGAGTTCGGGAAACAGCTTGACGTGCTGAAAGGTCCGCGCCACGCCGAGGCGGTGAATCGCCCGCGCCGGCAGCCGCCCGGCGTCGTGGCCCAGCACTTCCACCGTGCCGGAGGTCGCCGGGTTGACGCCCGTGACGAGGTTGAACATGGTGGACTTGCCCGCCCCGTTCGGCCCGATGAGGCCCACGATTTCGCCCGCGTTGACATCGAAGCTCACGTCGTTGACGGCCTTGAGCCCGCCGAACTGCTTGACGGCGTTGCGTACTTTCAGTATCGGACTGCCGGGCGCCGGGGTGGGCCGGTGCGGAAAAGTCACGGCCCGCGCCAGCAGCCGGGGCTTGCCCGCCGGGACAAAGCGCTCGATAAGCGGCCACAGCCCGCGCCGGGCAAATTGCAGCGTCAGGATAATGAGGATGCCGAGCACGACGATTTCGTAGTTGGTGTTTTCACCGAGCAGCCGGGGCAGCACGTCCTGCAAGACCTCGCGCAGCAGGGTGATGAGCACCGCGCCCGCCACGCCGCCCCAGACGTAGCCGCTGCCGCCGATAACCGCCATAAAGAGGTACTCGATGCCCACGTTCAGCCCGAACGGCGTGGGATTCACGAAGCGCTGCTGGTGGGCGTAGAGCCAGCCCGCCACCGACGCCATGACCGCCGAGAGCACGAACACCTGCACGCGCAGGGCAAAGGTATTGGCCCCGAACGCCTCCGCCACCACCGGCCCGGTTCGCAGCGCCCGCAGCGCCCGCCCGAAGCGGCTGGAAAGCAGAAACTGGGCGGCCACGATGGTCAGCGCCAGAAACGCCAGCGCCAGATAAGCGAATTCGCGCGGCTGGTCGAGCACCCTGCCGAAAAAGCTGACCGGCGGAATCTCGCGGATGCCGGTAAAGCCGCCGAGCGCGGGCGTGTTGCCGAACACGTAATACAAACTGATGCCCCAGGCAATCGTCGCCAGCGGCAGGTAGTGCCCCTGCATCCTCAGCGTGATGAGGCCGAGGATATTGGCGACGGCGGCGGTGAGCAGCATCCCCGCCGGCAGCGTGAGCCAGGGGCTCCAGCCGTATTTGGTGGTGAGCAGCGCGGTGGTGTAGGCGCCCACGCCCATGAAGGCCGCTTGCCCGAACGAGGTCAGGCCCGAAATGCCCGTCAGCAGCACCAGCCCGATAACGGTGATGGACACGATGGCGATGTTCGTGAGCAGCGTGACCTGAAACACCGGCAGGACCAGGGGCAGCACCAGCGCCAGCACGGCGGCGATAATGGCGAGCAGCGTGCGCGGGCGCATCACTCTTCCTCCTCGTCATGGTGCCGGGTGGAGAGGGAACGCCACAGCAGCACCGGCAAAATCAGGGTGAACACGATGACTTCTTTCCACTGGCTGAGGCTGAAACTGGCGTAACTCTCGATGAGGCCCACCAGCAGCGCCCCGATGGCGGCCAGCGGAAAAGACGCCAGCCCGCCGATAATCGCGCCGACAAAGCCCTTGAGACCGATGAGGAAGCCGGTGTCGTACCCGATGGGGAACTTGGGGCCGATGAGCAGGCCGCTCAGCACGCCCATCAAGGCCGCCACCGTAAAGGCGAGTGACCCGGCGAACTCGGGCCGAATGCCCACCAGCCGCGCGCCCAGCCGGTTCACGGCGGTGGCCCGCAGCGCCTTGCCGAGCAGCGTGCGCTCGAAAAAGACGGCGAGGCCCGCCATCAGCGCCAGCGAAACGACCATGACGAGCAGGTTCTGGTAACTCAGCGAAAAGCTGCCGATGTGGAGATCACCGCTGACGAAGGCGGGCGTGTTGCTGCCCTCGGCGCCGAAGAACGCAAGCCCCAGCCCGGTGAGCGCGAGGTGCAGCGCGACCGAGGCGATGAGCAGCACCAGCACGGTGGCGTTGCGAAGCGGCTGGTACACCACGCGGTAAAGCAGCGGCCCCAGCGGCACGACGAGCAGCAGCGTCAGCAGCACCTGCACCGCCAGTGGCGCCTTGAGCGGCGCGAGCCAGCCGGTCAGCGCCCACAGCAGCGCCCAGGCGCCCAGGCCAATCAGGACACTTCGCAGCGCCGCTTGAGTGTGCCCGGCGCGCAGCGACTGTACCACGTTCAGAATCACGCTCAGGGCGAGCAGCGCCAGTACCAGTTTCAGCGTGCCGGGCACCTTTCCTGCTTGCAGGCTCGCCAGCGTCAGCGCCCCGAACATCACGAATTCGCCCTGCGGAATAAAAATCACGCGGGTCACGGCAAACACCAGCACCAGCGCCAGCGAAAGCAGCGCGTACACCGCGCCGTTCGTCAGCCCGTCGGTGGTCAGGATGGGAAAAATGGTGGGGTCAAAAATATCCACAGCGGGCCCTTTCTCGAATCAAAACCCCTCTCCGGCGGCGCGGGCAAAAAAGCTCCGCAAGGCAGGAGAGGGCGTCGCGTGGCGGTGGGAGGGAGGTATTCCCCTCCCCCCCTCGGCACTCACTTCAGCAGCTTCCAGGTTCCGCCCTGCACCTGCACCATCACCCGCGAGCGGGCGTCGAGGCCGAGGTGGTCGGTCTTGGACAGGTTGAAGATGCCGTGGGCGCCGATGACGTTGCGGCTGCCCTCGATGGCGTCACGCAGCGCGGCGCGGAACTGCGGGGTGCCGGGCTTGCCCTTTTTCAGCGCGACGGGAATGGCCTTTTGCAGAATCAGGCCCGCGTCCCAGGCGTGCGCCCCGAAGGTGGACACGCTGTCTTTGCCGTACTTGTCCTCATAGAGTTTCATGTAGTTCAGGCCGACTCTGCGCGTGGGGTTGGTGGCGGGCAGTTGGTCGGCGACCAGCACCGGCCCGGCGGGCAGGAAAGCTCCCTCCACGTCCTTGCCGCCCACCCGCAGGAAGTCGGCGTTGGCGACCCCGTGGGTCTGGTAGATCTTGCCCTTGTACCCGCGTTCGTTGAGCGCCTTTTGCGGCAGCACGGCGGGCACCCCGGCGGCACCGATCAGCACGGCGTCGGGCCTGGCGGCGAAAATCTTGAGCGCTTGCCCGGTCACGCTGGTGTCGTTGCGGGCGTAGCGCTCGGTGGCGACGATCTTGAGGCCCTTTTTGGCGGCGACGGCCTGGAATTCGGAGAGCCAGCCCTCACCGTAAGCGTCGTTGAAGCCGATGTAACCCACCGTCTTGACGCCGTTTTTCGCCATGTGGTCGGCGATGGCGGCGGCCATGATCGCGTCGGTCTGCGGGGTCTTGAACACCCAGTTGCGCTTGCCGTCCACCGGCTTGATGATTGCTTCGGACGCGGCGAGCGAAATCATCGGAGTCTTGCTCTCGGCGGCCACGTCGATCAGGGCGAGGCTCGCGGGCGTGGTCGTCGTGCCGAGGATCAGGTCCACCTTGTTCTCCTGCACCAGCTTGCGGGCGGCAGTCACGGCAGCGGTGGTGTCGGAGGCGTCGTCGAGGATGATGTAGCTCACCTTTTCGCCGCCGATGGTCTTGGGCAGCAGGGCGACCGTATTGCGCTCGGGAATGCCGAGGCTGGCGGCGGAGCCGGTGGAAGAAACGATCACGCCCACCTTGATTTCGGCGGAGGCGGTGCCCAGGACGGCAAGGGCAAGGGTCAGCAGCAAACGGGTCTTCATGGGGAATCCTCCAAAGGAAAAAGTCAGCGCCAGGACTCGCCGGACACCACAACAAATTGAACTGAACGAACGGATGTTAGCAAAAGCTTGAGGCAGTTCACATCCAGCTTGCACAGCCCGCAACTGTCTAGCCAAATGTCAGAAATCTAGAAAAGTTTGGCGCGGTTCTGCCTCCCCGCTGCGGAACGCGCTAAACTCCGGTCATCCACCAACCATCTGGGTGCCGTGAACCGGCCAGTCGGCGGAGGGCAGTGCTGCCCTTTCTTCTCTTCCTGGCAGGCCATGGCATCTGCTCAGGAGACCTATGTCCGACGCTTCAGTCACTGCTGTTCCCGCTGCTCCCACGTCTACCGATTACCCGCCCGTGCAGGGGCGCTACTGGCCTCCCGGCAAGCCGCGCAGCCTGACGTTGCCGCAGACCGGCCTCTTCCACAACCTGCGCGTGAGTGCCGAGCGCTACCCCGAGAAGGTGGGGCTGTGGTTCTACGGGCGCGAGCTGACCTACGGCGACCTTTATGACCAAGTGGGTCGCCTCGCCGGGCACCTCGCCGCGCAGGGCGTGCGCAAGGGCGACCGGGTGGGCCTGTGGCTGCAAAACAGCCCCGCCTGGGCCATCGGCGCCTTTGCCGCGTGGCAGCTCGGCGCGGTGGTGGTGCCGCTCACGCCCATGCTGCAACCACGCGAACTGGCCTTTTTCCTGCAAGACGCGGGCATCAAGGTGGCCGTCGTAGGCGCCGAACTCTACGAAAAGGGCAAGCAGGCGGGGCTCGAACACGCCGTCGTCGCCAACGTCATGGCGGGCACCGTGCCGCAACAGGCGGGTGTGAAACTGCCCGATGGCCTGGACGCGCAGCCCGAGCTGCAAGCGGGCGACGTGACGCTGGAACAGGCGCTGCGCTCGGCCCCGGCCCCGATTGCGGAAGTGGACCGCGACGACCTCGCCATCATCTTCTACACCAGCGGCACCACCGGGCTGCCCAAGGGTTGCGCGCACACCCACGGCAGCGTGCAGGCGAGCACTTCGGCGCCTCGGTGTGGGTCAACGGCACCTGCGAGGACGTGTTTCTGGCGGCCCTGCCGTATTTCCACGTCACCGGCTTTATCAACAGCCTGATGACGGCGGTGGCGGGCGGCGGCAAAGTCGTCATGATGGCCCGCTGGGACCGCGACACGGCGCGCGAACTCATCCGTGACCACCGCGTGACCGTCTGGACGAACACGCCCACCATGCTGATCGACCTGATGGCCTCGCCCAACTTTCAGGCGAGCGACCTCAAGACGCTGCGCAGCTTGACCGGGGGCGGCGCCAGCCTGCCCGCCGCCGTGGGGCAACGGCTGCTCGACACCACCGGCATCTTCTTTCTGGAAGGCTACGGCCTCTCCGAAACGATGGCGCAGTCGCACTCCAACCCGCACGGGCGCCAGAAACTGCAATGCCTGGGGATTCCGCTGTTCAACGTGGACTCGCGCATCATCGACATCGAAACGGGGGCCGAGTTGCCGCCCGGTCAGGTGGGCGAAATCGTAATCAACGGGCCGCAGGTCATGCGCGAGTACTGGCAGCGGCCCCGCGAAACCGAGGAAGCCTTTACCGAAATCGGCGGACGGCGCTTTTTCCGCACCGGCGACCTGGGCTACATGGACGAGGAAGGCTACTTCTTCTTCGCCGACCGCCTCAAGCGCATGGTCAACGTCTCGGGCCTCAAGGTCTGGCCCGCCGAGGTGGAAAACAAGCTGCACGGTCACCCCGCTATTCAGGAAGCCTGCGTCATCTCGGTGCCCGACGAGCGCAGCGGCGAACGCGCCCGCGCCCTGATCGTGCTGCGCCCCGGCATGGAGGCCACTCCGCAGGACATCGAAACCTGGGCCCGCACGCAGATGGCGAACTACAAGGTCCCGCGCGACTACCAGTTCGTGGACAGCCTGCCGCGCAGCCCCACCGGCAAAGTCGCCTGGCGTCAGCTTCAGGAACAGGCCCGCGCTGAAATGGCGGCAGGGCAAAGCTGAGCGACTGAATTCACGACCACATTTTTCCAAAAGCGTCCCGGCCTCCTTGTGCCGGGCGCTTTTCTTTTGGGCTGGGAAGTTGAGCTGGGAAGGCAGACAAACCACCCAGCGTTCTGAAGAAAATCTGCTGGCTTTCTTTCTTTCTTGCCACCTCCTGCTAGAGTCGCTCTTGAGACTCTTTGTCAGGTCAGGCTCTCCCACGGCGCTGACCTGACGCGCCGAGGAGGTGCCGACATGTCCCCCCAGGACCCCCGTAACGTCCTGCCCGATCCCCACGAATCTGTTTCCGCCTCCAGCACCGACCCGCTCGAACCGTTCAACAGCCGCCTGCCACGCAGTTTGCAGCGGCGGCTGCGGGTGTACGCCGCGCTGCATGACCGCAAAATTCAGGACGTGCTGGGCAGCGCCCTCGACGAATACCTGCGCCAGCGGGAGGAGTAGGCCATGCCGCCGGACTCCCCTCTGGGCACCCTGGCCGATGTGAGCGCGCCGCCCGGCCCCGCCGCGCAGATCGTGGCTGAGGAACGCTCGGTGTTCCTGCCGACCCGCGAACTGGCGCTCGAAGTCTGGCTGGGCGAGCAGCGGCTGTCGTTTTTCATCAACGGCAACCGTGACCGCGTGCCGCACATCGAGCAGCTCACGTCGGCAGGGGTCAGCATTCGCCTGACCGACTGGGTAGGCCGCCTGCCCTTCCGGCTGGTCTACGAGGACAGCGAAGAAGTGCAGGAAGTGGTCGTTTACCCCGCCAAGCTCTCGCGCACGCCGGGCACCGCGTTTGCCGCCCTGGCGCGGATGGTGGCCGAGCTGCCCGAGTTGCAGCGGCGGCTGCACTTCGAGGGGGGTGACCTGCCCGAAGCGCTCAGCGGGGTGCAGACCCTGTGGACGGTGCCGCTGCGCGCCCAGGACCTGCTGGAGCTGGCCGGAGAAGCGTGGCAACTGTGGCAACTCGCCCGGCGGCAGCCGCGCCCGGCGCACAGCGCGCAGGCCGGACGCGCCCGCGAGCGCGTGGTGCTGGGCGGACAGGTGCCCGACCGGGTGGACTGGAACCGCACGCTCGACCTGTGGGGCCGCGGCGAGTTTCCGCACCACGTCGCCCTCGACCTGCCTGCGCCGCAGCCGCCGCCCGCGCTGGCCGCCCTGCGTGAGCTGTGGCAGGCAATGGAAGAGGCCGCCGCGCAACTCGCTCCTGGCCCTGAGCGCGACGAGGTGCAGAGGCGTTTTGCCCGCGCCCTGGCGGAGTTTCCCCGGCCTGACCCGGCAAGCACGCCTGCTGCGGCCCGGCCCGGCCCCCCGGCCCGCGACCCCCTGTCGCGCCGCGCCGCGCAGCTCACCGCCGAGGTGCGTTCGCTCACCCGGCCCACCAGCGGGCTGCCGGGGGGGCGGGTCCGCATGGCCGAGCTGTACGAGTTCTGGGCGCAGATGACGCTGGCGCGGGTGTTCGGCGCCGTGCAGGGCGAGCTGTCCACCACCGCCGACGGCCTCTACACCGGCACCCTCCGCAGCGAGACCGGGCCCCTGCACAGCGACGCAGAGCCGAACGAAACGCAGCCCTGGGCCACCGTGTCGCTCAATCCCCGGCTGATGTTCAGCGGCATCGGCTCGTCCTCGCAGACCTTGCAGCCCGACCTGCTGGCGGTGCTGGGGCAGGGCGCCGGGAGCGAAGTCGTGGTGGCCGACGTGAAATACCGACCCCTGGACCGCCTGGGCACCGACCACCAGCGCGAAATCAACGACCAGTTGCTGCGCTACATGGGCCTGACCCACGCCGCCACCGGGCTGGTGCTGTGGCCCGGCAGCGACCCCGAGGCGGACCTGGACGGCGCCGCGCCCCCCGACCCCACGACTGACCGCCGCCTGAGCATCTTGCCGGGAGGCCGCGCCCGGCTGGTGCGGCTGCGGCTGCATCCCCTCGATCCGCCGCACCACCTTGACGACGACCTGCGCGACCTCGGGCTGCTGCCTGAGCGCCCTGAGCCCCACCCGGAGAACTGACATGAACTTCACGACTATTTTTGCCCAGTACAAGATTGCCCGCGAAACTTTGGCCACCCTTTCTCCCGAGCAGCAAGAAGCGCTGGAGCGCGCAGCCTGGGGCGCCGACTGGTCTACCGATGCGGGCGGGGGAATGCTTTCGCCGTTGCTGCCGTTGCAGATGCCGCCGGACCCCGAGCCGGGTGGCGCGGCGCCGCCGCAGACGCGAGCGCTCGACTTTCCCTGGGCCGACCGCGCGACGGCGGGGCAAGCGCGGCAGGCGGCGCAGGCCCAACTGGTGGTGTTCGACGTGTCGAGCGCGGCGCCGCTCGGCGGAGAAATGCGGCTGATTCACTCGGCGCATTTTGCCGACATGCAGGGCGACCCGCTGATCGCCTACGCGCCCGCGCCGCACAAACTGGGCCAGCAGGTGATTCAGGCCGAGCGCGCAGACATGGGCCTCGGCCAGCTCACCCGCACCACCGTCTTCGCTTACCGCGCCCTGCCGCCGGGACAGGAGGTGCGAACGCTGGAAGCGCGGCTGGTCTTTTTGCCGCGCAAGAATCAGGTGAGCAAGGTGCGTTGGCTGGCGGCTTACGACCACCAGTTGCAGGTGCAGGGCGGCGAAACGCGGCATGTCTGTCAACTGCGAGCGGCGCTCGACCAGGAAGGCAACGGCAAGCGCAGTTTTCACGCCTCCACCCTGGGCAGCACCCAGCTCAGCCCCCTGGCGCTGCACGCCCTGAGCGCGGGCGGCACCCGGCCCTACGCCACGCTGGAAAACGAAACCGCCCCGGCGCCCACCCCGGCGGCGCGGCACCTGCTCGACGAACTGCTCAACCCGCCGGTGCCCGCGCCCCCCAAGGTCAAGCCGCCCAAACCTCCCAAGCCGCCGAAGGCGAACCGCAAGGCCAAGCCCGCGCCCGTTGCGCCGGAACCTGTGGAAGCCGCATCTCCTCCTGAAGAACCTGCCGCCGAGCCGCCCGCACCCGCTGCGCCAGTCTCGGAAGCCCCAGCCACCGACATTCCAGCCCCTGAAGTCCCAGCCACCGAACCTCCCGCGCCGCAGCCCGCGCCCGACCCCTGGGCCGCCATAGATGCCCGAATTGCGGTGGACGAGGACGTGCTGGCCGTGTCACGCGCCGCGCTCGAACGGCGCCGGCCTCTGCTGCTGACCGGCGCGCCCGGCACCGGCAAGACGCTGCTCGCCACGCTGCTGGCCGAGGTGCTGTGCGGCCCTGGCAACTTCACGCTGGTCACCGCCGACGCCCGCTGGACGAGCAGCGAGGTGCTCGGCGGCCTGCGGGTCATGCCCGGCGAGGGCCTGCGCTACAGCTTCGTGCCGGGGGTGGTCACGCGGGCGGCGCAGCGGCACCGCGAAAGTATGCAGGCGACCGGGCGGCCCCACGCCCTCATCATCGACGAATTCAACCGGGCGCATCAGGACGAGGCGTTCGGGCGGCTGCTCACGCTGCTCGACCCCGCCTACCGTTCCCAGATGCCGTTGGTGGGCGTGCAGGACGGTGCCCCCGAGGACGTGTTTTTGCCCGCCGACTTCGTGCTCATCGCCACCATGAACGACGCCGACGTGGGGCGGCTGCATGAAATCGGCTCGGCCTTGCAGCGCCGCTTCGTGACGGTGCCGGTGGGGGTGCCTGCCGGGGAGCGCGCCTTTCTGGAACGGAGCTGGGCGCACCTGCCCGCCGGAACACTGGGGACGCTCTACGACTTCGTGGGCAGCGGCGACCCTGTCAGCGACCGTGAGGCCGGGCGACTGCGCGGGTTCGTGACAGTGGGGACCTTTTTCATGGAAGAGGTGCTGGGCATGGCGACCGATCTGGGCCTCGACCGGGCGCTGCGCAGTCAGGTGGCGCCGCAGCTCGGCAGCCTGGGCCGCAGCGACCTCGCCGCACTCGAAGCCCGCGCCCGGCAGACCGGCCTCCCCAAACTCGCCGCGCAACTGGCGACGGCAGGGCAGCAAGCTCCGTTCTGAATATCCGGGGTTCAGCCCTCACAACAGGGTGAAGTAGCTGTCCCCCGCGCAGCCCCGGCACAGGGTTTCGTCTCCCTGCACCACCTCACGCTCGTTGACGATTTCCTCGCCGCAGCGGTCACACACGGCGCGTTTGCCGGCAGCACTGACGAGGGCCGCGAGGTCAAAGCGCAGGTCCACCGGCTGCACGTCGAACAGGTCGGCGTCCGGCCAGGTCTGGTAGGCGTCGAGGTACGCCTGATAGCGTGTTTGTCCCTCGGGGCGCCCGGCACGCACCCGCGCCCGCAGGTCGGTCTGGGGCCGCACGCGCACCGCTCGCCCACTGCGGGTGTCCACCACCGCAGCGGCGACCTTGCCGTGGTCCACGAGCCGCAGCGTGCGCCGCCCCAGCCAGCAGCCGCTGCCCACGCTCACACCATCGGCGAAGCAGCCGTCGGTTTCGACGAAGACCAACGCCCGTTTGTCGCTGCGAGGAAAGTCCAGTCCCAGCGTCTCCCCCGCCAGCAGCGCCAGCCGCACGCCCAGCACCTGACGCGGGCAGAGGTGGCCGTGCAGCGCGCTGCTGCGGGCGAGCAGGTCGGCCAGGCGCGGGTCCGGCGGGGCGTGAGCGGTCATTGGGCGCCAGTGTGGCGGACGGGCGGGCGGGCAATGGTCAGATGGAGCGCAAAAGAAGCGTGGGCAGAGGGCCGCCTTACCCTTCCCGGTCCAGCAATCGCCACGCCGTCACGTCGAGCAGGCCGCGCGGCGTCAGCTTGAGCGCCGGAATCACGCTCAGGCCGAGAAAACTCAGGGTGGTGACGGGATAGGGCAAGGTGCAGCCCAGCAAGCGCGCCGCCGCCGTCACCCGGCCCAGGGCAGCGGCGGCCTCGGCCGGAGGCTGGTCGGTCATCAGACCCGCGTAGGGCAGGGGCAACTGCTCGCGGACCTCGCCGTCCACGACCAGGACGATGCCGCCGCCGAGCCGTTCGAGCGCCCGACCCGCCGCGCGCAGGTCCGCGTCGCTGCCGCCGAGCAGGGCCACCTGATGCGCGTCGTGCAGAATGCTGATGCCCAGGGTGCCGCCGCGCAGGCCGCTGCCCAACGTCCAGCAGCTCGACCACTCGCCGCGCCCGTAGCGGTCGGCGACGACCAGCCGGGCGTCTCCGCTGCCCGGCGCCGCACGCCCGGTGACGATCTGGTCGGGAAACATCTGGAGCGTGGGCCAGTGCGCGGGCGGATCGAAGGTGGCCCCGTCCCAGCCGGGCCCGAGGTCGACGCCGCCACCGGGCAGGGGGGGCGTCTCGCCGCCGGGCCGCGCTTCCTCGCCGCCCACGAAGGTTTCCAGCACCCCGAAGTGTTGCAAGTCGCGCAGCAGCACGAAGTCGGCGTGATACCCAGGGGCGATCACCCCGAGGTCGTGCAGGCCCCAGTATTTCTCGATACCGCGCGCCCGCTGCGCTTCCCGCACGTCCTGCACGGTCTGCGCGACCACCGGAATAAAGCGCAGGGTGAGCGACACGGCGAGGCTCACCCGCGCCGGATTGACCCCCAGCCGGGCCAGCGGCAGGGCGGCCCGTTCCAGTCCGGCCAGCAGCGCCGAAGTGCGTGTGGTGAGCGTGACCAGCGAGGCGAGCAGAATCATCACCCCGAAGCGCAGGGCGGTGACGACAGCGGTTTCCCAGTTCGTCAGCAGCCCKTGCACGACCAGAAAAAACAGCAGCAGCCCCAGCGCAGGCCGCAGTTGCGCCCAGGTGGTGCGCCACCCCAGACGCGCGACGGCGTAGAGCGCCAGCGTCAGCCCCAGCAGCGCCAGCAGGGGACGCCAGTCATGCAGCATAAACACCAGCACGCCGCACAGCAGCAGCCCCAGCAGCTTGACGCCCGGCGCGGCGCGGTGCAGCGGCGAGTCGCGGGGGACATAAAGACCCAGCGTCATGCGGCTTCCGGTGAGCGGTTCAGGGCCACGTCATCCGCTCCCGGTAGACCCGCAGCGCCTCGGCGGGCGGCGCGTCGGCGATGAGTTCTCCGGCCTCGAACACCAGCACCCGCTCGAAGTCGCGCAGCAAGTCCAGGTCGTGCGTCACCACAATCGCCGTCTGCGGCAACTCGCGGATGGCCGCCGCCACCCGGTTGCGGTTGCGCAGGTCGAGCAAGGTGGTCGGCTCGTCGAACACGACGTACTCGGGCCGCATCACCAGCACGCCCGAAATGGCGAGCAGTTGCTTTTGCCCCCCGCTGAGCAGGTGCGAGGGGTGCTGACGGTATTCCCCCAGGTCGTAGCGTTCCAGCACCTCACCGATGCGGGCTTCCACCTCGGCAGGCGGGGATCCTCTAGAGTCGACCTGCAGGCATGCAACCCAGCAAGCGCGCCGCCGCCGTCACCCGGCCCAGGGCAGCGGCGGCCTCGGCCGGAGCGTGGTCGGTCATCAGACCCGCGTAGGGCAGGGGCAACTGCTCGCGGACCTCGCCGTCCACGACCAGGACGATGCCGCCGCCGAGCCGTTCGAGCGCCCGACCCGCCGCGCGCAGGTCCGCGTCGCTGCCGCCGAGCAGGGCCACCTGATGCGCGTCGTGCAGAATGCTGATGCCCAGGGTGCCGCCGCGCAGGCCGCTGCCCAACGTCCAGCAGCTCGACCACTCGCCGCGCCCGTAGCGGTCGGCGACGACCAGCCGGGCGTCTCCGCTGCCCGGCGCCGCACGCCCGGTGACGATCTGGTCGGGAAACATCTGGAGCGTGGGCCAGTGCGCGGGCGGATCGAAGGTGGCCCCGTCCCAGCCGGGCCCGAGGTCGACGCCGCCACCGGGCAGGGGGGGCGTCTCGCCGCCGGGCCGCGCTTCCTCGCCGCCCACGAAGGTTTCCAGCACCCCGAAGTGTTGCAAGTCGCGCAGCAGCACGAAGTCGGCGTGATACCCAGGGGCGATCACCCCGAGGTCGTGCAGGCCCCAGTATTCGGCGGGCTGGCTCGTGACCAGTGCCACCGCGTCGGCGGGGTGCAGGCCGCCCGCCACGCAGGTTCGCAGCAGCCGGTCAAGGTGCCCGAGTTCGAGCAGTTCGTCCACGCTCACGTCGTCGCTCACGAGCAGGGCGCGGCGTGGCAGGTCACGCAGCACCGGCAGCAGCGCCGCGAGGTTGCGGGCCGCCGAGCCCTCACGCACCATCAGCCACAGGCCGGCCCGCAGCCGCTCGCGGGCTTCCTCCGGGGTGGTCGCCTCGTGGTCGGAGTGCAGCCCCGCCGCCGCGTAGGCGAGCAGTTCGCGCCCGCCCAGGCCCGCCGCGTGGCCGTCGAGCCGTTTGCCGCTGCGGCGCCCAGCGTTCAGGATGTCCCATACGCCCGCGTCGCCGCCGAGGACGCCGGGGTAATTCATCATCTCGGCCAGGCCGAGCACGCCCGGCCGCGCCAGCATCTCGGCCACCTGCGCCGCGTCCACCCGCGCCCCGCCCTGCTCGAACTCGCTCGCCGGCACGCACGACGGGGCCGAGGCGTAGACCCGCAGGCCCGAGGTGCGCCCGGCGCCCAGCATCCAGTTCAGACCCGCCGGGCCGAGCACGTTGACGATTTCGTGTGGCTCGGCCACCACCGCCGTCGTGCCGTGGGGCAAGACCGCCGCCGCGAAACTCGCCGGGGTGAGCAGGCTCGATTCGATATGAATGTGCCCGTCGATAAAACCGGGCGCGAGGTACGCCCCCCGCGCCTGCACCGTGCGCCGCGCCCGCGCGGGCAGGTCGGGCCCCACCGCCGCCACCCGGCCCCCGGCCACCAGCACGTCGGCGGCGTAGACCTCGCGGGTGACCGGCTGCACGACCTGGGCGCCGCGCACCAGCAGGTCGCCGTCCTCTTGCCCGAGCGCCACCCGCACCAGCCGCTGCCGGTCCCCGTTCGTCTCGTCTCTGTCCTGACTGTTCATGCCGCAGTGTAAGAGGTCATGAGGGGAGGGGGTCATGCTGCCGGGGAGGGCGACGGCACCTCACCGCCTGCCGCACCGCACCTGCCGCGCCGCGCCTGTCACTCTCCCCCCGCCGCTCACCCACGGTCGGTTGTTCGGGACTATGTAATTTATTTCTCTAATGGCTGCTCAGCCTCTACACTTGCACTGTGTCCATTCAATCATTTGAGGAAAAATCGGTCCCCATGACGGTGGACCGCGTGCTGGACGACCTGGGCCTGGGCCGCTTCCAGTGGAAGCTGCTCGCCATCTGTGGGCTGACCTGGGCCGCCGACGCGATGGAGGTGCTCCTGATGGGCTTCGCGCTGCCCGGCATCAGTGCGGCGTTCGAGTTGCCCAAAGGCTCGCCCGCCGCGACGATGCTGCTCACCGCGACTTTTGCGGGGATGCTGTTCGGGGCGTGGTTCTGGGGGTATCTGGCCGACCGGGTGGGCCGGCGCAGCGTGTTTCTGACGACGGTGGCGCTCGGCGTGGTCTTCGGGCTGGCGGGGGCCCTAGCGCCGACGCTGACGTGGCTACTCGTCGCCCGCTTTCTAACGGGCTTCGCCATCGGTGGGACGCTACCGGTGGACTACTCGATGATGGCCGAGTTCGTGCCGACAGCGTGGCGCGGGCGGTTTCTGGTGTATCTGGAAAGTTTCTGGGCGGTGGGCACGGTGGTCGTCGCCGCGCTCGCGTGGTGGGTCAGTACCGCTTTTGCCCCCGCCGAGGGCTGGCGCTGGCTGCTGGGGCTGGCCGCGCTGCCGGGGCTGGTCGGCCTGATTGCCCGCATCGGCATTCCCGATTCGCCGCGCTCGTTGCTGGCGCGGGGCGAAGAAGCGCAGGCCCGCGCCGCGCTGCAAAAAGTCGCGCAGGCCAACGGGGGCACGCTGCCCGCCGCGCCGCTCGCGCACCCGGAGCAGCCGCCGCGCGTGTCGCCCGCCCAGCTTTTCCGGGGCGTCCTCGCCCGGCGCACGCCGCTGCTGATGGTGACGTGGTTTGGGCTGAGCCTGGGCTACTACGGCATTTTCTCGTGGCTGCCGAGCTTTCTGCGGGCGCAGGGGCTGGACCTCGGCGCGGTGTACCGCAGCACGCTGCTGCTCGCGCTCGCGCAGGTGCCGGGGTATCTGCTCGCCGCTTACCTGGTGGAAAAGATTGGGCGGCGGGTCACGTTGGTCGGCTTTCTGACGCTCGGCGCGGTGGGGGCGTACCTGTTCCTGCTCGCCCACGACGCGAACACGGTGCTGCTGACCTCGGCCCTGCTCTCTTTCGCGCTGCTTGGCGCCTGGGGGTCGCTGTACGCCTACACGCCCGAGCTGTTTCCCACCCCGCTGCGGACCACCGGCATGGGACTGGTCAGCGGGGTGGCCCGGCTCGCCAGCGTGGTGTCGCCGAGCATCGGGGCCATGCTGCTCACCGGCAACCTGACGCTCGCGCTGACCGTGTTCGCCGTGTGCTTCGCGCTCGCAGCGCTGGCGGCGTGGGGCATCGGGGTGGAAACGCGGGGGCAGGCGCTGGCGGAAACGGCAGAGTAATGCAAGTCCAACCGTCTAAAGCATTTGACAGAATGATCTGGTCTGTCTTTGACCCTCTCCCTTGATGGGACTCAGAGAGCCGCTTGCGGAGAGGGCCTTGCGAAAGCTTGGGGTGAGGGTGTCTTTTTCTGGCAAATGCGCTAAAGGCCAAAGACCCCACATGCCACAGCATTTCGCGGTCAGACGGTCAAACAGTTAGCCCGTTT
This sequence comes from Deinococcus radiodurans R1 = ATCC 13939 = DSM 20539, assembly GCF_000008565.1. Lineage (GTDB taxonomy): Bacteria > Deinococcota > Deinococci > Deinococcales > Deinococcaceae > Deinococcus > Deinococcus radiodurans. Next base: position 292,315 of record NC_001264.1, read on the forward strand.
GACACCTCTCCCCCTCCCCAAAGGAACACCATGACTGACCTCTCCCCCCTTCTGACCGACCTCTACCAGCTCACCATGATGCAGGGCTATTTTCTCAGCGACCTGCACCGGCAGCAGGCGACGTTTGACCTGTATTTCCGCCGCCTGCCCTTCGAGGGCGGCTACGCGGTGTGGGCCGGGCTGGAGCCGATGCTCGACTGGCTTCAGGGCTTGCACTTCGCCGAGGCCGACCTCGACTACCTCGCCTCGCTGGGGCAGTTCCGGCCCGAGTTTCTGGCGGCGCTGCGCGAGTGGCGCTTTTCCTGCGAGGTGACGGCGTTTCCCGAAGGCAGCGTGGTCTTTCCGCACGAGCCGCTGCTGACGGTGCGCGGGCCGCTGTGGGAAGCGCAACTGGTGGAAACGGCGCTGCTCAACACCCTGAATTTTCAGACGCTGGTGGCGACCAAGGCGGCGCGCTGCGTGCTGGCGGCGCAGGCGGGCGGCGGCACGGTCCTCGAATTCGGGGCGCGGCGGGCGCAGGGGCCGAACGGGGCCGTCAGCGCGGCGCGGGCGGCCTTCGTGGGCGGCGCAGTGGGCACGAGCAATCTGGAAGCGGGGCGGCAGTTCGGGATTCCAGTGTCGGGGACGCACGCGCACGCCTGGGTGGAGAGTTTTCCGACTGAACTCGACGCCTTTCGCGCCTACGCCGAGTTTTACCCCGACTCCACCACGCTGCTGCTCGACACGGTGGACACCCTCGGCAGCGGCCTGCCCAACGCGCTGACGGTGGCCGCCGAACTGCGGGCGAAGGGCCATGAACTGGGCGGCGTGCGCGTGGACTCAGGCGACCTCGCCTACCTCTCGCGGGTCATCCGGGAGCGGCTGGACGCGGCGGGCTTTCCCGACGTGAAAATCGTGGTGAGCAACGACCTGTCCGAATCGGTCATCTCCGGCGTGATTGCCGAGGGGGGCCGGGTGGACGTGTACGGCGTGGGGACGCAACTCGCCACGGCGGGGGGCCCCGGCGGCGGAGCGCTCGGCGGCGTGTACAAGCTGGCCGAACTGAATGGGCGGCCCCGCATGAAGCTGACCGGCGACCCCGCCAAGTCGAGCCTGCCCGGCACCAAAGCCGTGTGGCGCGGGTTAGATCATGATCACTTCGCCTGGGACGTGCTGACGCTGGGAGACGCTCCACATGAGGGCCTGCGCGTCAGCGACCCCACCAACCCGCTGCGCTCGGCCCGGCTCACCTCGCGCCTGCACTGGCGTCCGGCCCGCGACCTCGTGATGAGCGGCGGCCAGCGCACCCGCCCTGCTGAGGCGCTGCCCGCGCTGCAAGCCCGCGCCCGCGAGGAACTTGCGCGCCTCGCCCCCGAAACGCGCCGTCTGCTTAACCCGCACGTCTACCGCGTGAGCCTTGCCCCCGAAGTCTCGGAATTGCGCGACCGGCTGGCGCAGGAACTGCGGGGCCACTGACCTTGCCGCAGCCGTCCACGCTCAGCGGGGCCGTCTACGTCGGGCGATTTCAGCCGCCGCACGCCGCGCATGTCGCCAGTGTGCTCGCCGCGCTGGAGGCCGCGCCGCGCGTGCTGGTCCTGCTCGGCAGCGCCAATCTGGCCCGCAGCGTGAAAAATCCGTTCACGCCTGCCGAACGCGAAGTGATGTTCCGGGCCGCGCTGACGGACGCAGGGGCTGACCTGCGCCGCGTCACCTTTCGCCCGCTGCCGGACCGTTTCGACGCCGACCTGTGGGCCGCCGACGTGCGGGCGGTAGCGGCGGAGATCTTTGGCCCCGGCGCGAGCGTCGGTCTGGTCGGCTTTGAAAAGGACGCGAGTTCGAGTTATCTGCGTTGGTTTCCCGGCTGGCAGCGGGTCAACGTGCCGGAAACGCCGGGCCTGAACGCGACGGATATCCGCACGGCGCTGTTTGAGGGCGCCCCGCTGCCTGCTGGCCTGCCGCGCCCGGTGTCGGGGGCGCTGGGCCGTTTTGCCCATACGCCCACCTGCGCCCGCTTGCGGCGGGAATGGACCGCCGTGGGACAGGAACGCGCCGCGTTGCCCCCCGGCACCGTCTTGCAAGAGGAACGCTGGCTGCACGTCATGGACAGGCGGGTGTGGCTCGCTCACCGGCCCGGTCCCATCGGCCAGGGCTTGTGGGAATTGCCGGGGCGGGTGCTGCCGCCCGGCGAAGTGCTGCCGCCCGGCGAAGTGCTGCCGCCCGGCGAAGTGCCCCTCCCCGGAGACGCCACGTTCGACCACCCCGCGCGGACGCTGGTGACACGGACAGTGGCGCAGATACGGCTGGGTGCCCCTCCCGCCGGTTTTCAGGTGGTGCCCGTTTGCCTTGAAGTCGCCCTCTCCCGTCCCCGCCTGTTCCACGAGGACCACAGCGTCATTCTGGCGCGGCTGACGGGCCACGAACAGACCAACCAAGAAAAGCCCCCGGCCTGAGCACCGGGGGTTTTTCTTAGCGTTGTGCGGCGGCTTTAGGCCTGTCCTGTCTGCTCAGGCCTGACTGCTCGCGAACTTGTGCATTTCCTGCACGGCGGTGGTGGCCGCGAGCAGGGCGCCTTCCTGCCAGCCGTTCCAGTAGGAGGTGTGCTCGCCGGCCAGCATCATGCGGCCATGACGGGCGCAGAGGGTAGGGTAGTAGCGCTCGCGGGTGTCGGCGTTGTACAGGCCGTAGCAGCCGAGAGTCCAGGGCACGCGGTGCCAGCCCACGGTCACGCCGTTGTCGAACTCCTTGGCGGCGGCGGGGTGCAGCTGCGCGTTGTACTCCACGACTTTCTTCAGGCGCTCTTCGGGCGACATGCCGCTCATGACCACCGCGTCGGTGCCGAACATGTAGGCGCCGAGGACCACGCCCTTGCCGGTCGAGAAGTAGTTGTTCGAGGGGTAGGAGATGAGCTGGTTGGGCAGGTCGGTGTACGAGATGCCGCCGTAGATGTCATCGTCCTGTTCCCAGAAACGGCGCTTGTACTGCACGCCCGCCTTGAAGCTCGAGGCGTAGGGCACCTTCTTGATGGCTTCGGCGAGGTCCTTGTCCACGCCGGTCAGCTTGATCTGGCTGAGGATCGAGAGCGGAATGGTGCAGATGCAGTAGTCGCCGCTCGCGGTCTTGGTGGTGCCGTCGGCGTCCACGTAGGTCGCGGTGACCTTGTCGGTGTCCTGCTTGATTTCGGTCACGCGGGCGCGGTACTTGATGAAGCGGCCCACCCGGCTCTCGAAGGCGCGGGCCATGGCATCCATGCCGCCGACCGGCTCGAACATGGTGCTGCGGAACTCGTACCACATACCCTGGTTCAGGTCGCTCCAGAGCCGGCGCTCAAGCAGCGTGTCGAGGCCGATCGGCTGCGAGGGCGTGCCGGGTTCGAGGCGGGCACCGGGGTCGCGGTCATAGCCACGGAATGTGCTCGTTTCGAGGCTCTTGACGTAGCGCCCGTCCTTGTTGAGAAAACCCCATTCGTGCAGCGCTTCGAGCAGTTTTTCCTTGTCCTCGGTGGTCAGGCCGGTGTCGAGGTTGCCCTGGCTGGCGGCCTTGTTCAGCAGTTCGGCCACGTGCCCCTGCATGTCGGTGCGCGCCTCGGCCTGCCGCACCCGCGTGGGTTGCTGACCATTTTTCCCCTCGCGGTGGATGTAGGCGTTCCAGTTTTCCATGATGAACGGTTCGAGCTTGACCCCGAACTCGCGGGCGTAGTGGAGGTAAGCGTGATGGTGGCAGGGAATGCGCCAGGGGCCGGGGTTGATGTACAGGCCCCGGTCGAACTCGCAGGTCTGCTTGAAGCCGCCGAGCTCGGTGTATTCGTCGCCGCCGCGAATGGTCCAGCAGCGGCCCCCGGCGCGCCCGTTGAATTCGAGAATCTGCACGTCGTAGCCGGCCTTCTGCATTTCGTAGGCGCTCGCCATGCCGGCTAAGCCCCCGCCCAGAATCAGCACGCTCTTGCCCTTGCCGCCGCCGGTAAGTTGCGGCTTGGTGTAGGTCGAGGACGCGGCGAGGCCCATCGTGTTCATCATCTGGTAGGCGGCGGCGGCCCCACCGACCATGCCGACCATCCCCAGGAAATTTCTGCGGCTCATTTCACTCATGCTTGTTCCTGCCTTTGTCTCTGGTGGCGTTCGCTGTGGCGGCGCGGCGCATCAGCCCGCGTCTTCCCCGAAGGTCATTTCTCTCTCGACCGGCGGACGAATCTGCTTGAGGTCTTCGGGCTTGACCTGGTCCTGATTGTTGTTCAGCTCGGTGCGGACATAGTTGACGATTTTGGCCGCCTGCTCGTCGCTGAGGTAGTGGGCAAAGCCGGGCATCCCGCCGTTGCCGTTCAGAACCATGCTTTCCACATAGGGCGCACTGGCGAGCTTGGCGTTGCCGGCGAGCGCGGGGTAGTTGTAGACACCGCCGCCGCCGTTGGCACCCTTGCCGCCGGGCATGTGGCAGCTCTGGCAGACTTCGACGTACAGCTCGGCGCCGGTTTGGCCGGTGAAAAAGTCGTAGGTGCGCCCCTTGACCGGGTCCGCCGCCTGGGTCGTGCCGTGCGCGGGGTCTTCGGGAGCAGCGTTTTGACCGTTGGCGTTCTGCCCATTCTGGCCCTGGGCTTCCTGGCCCGTGGTGCCAAGGCCACCAGCGGCGTTTGTCTGAGCGGTTTGATTCTGCCCCGACTGGTTCTGGGCCGTCTGGTCCGTCGACTGAGTACCCTGGGTGGACTGGCTGGATTGAGTGGTCTGGGTGCTGGTGTTCTGGCTCGTCTGGGTCATGACCTGCCCGTTTTGCGCGGCGGTGTTGCGCTTGACCGCCGGGTTGAACAGCAGCAGGAAAATGACCCCGAGAATGACACCCAGCGCGAGGCTGAGCAGCAGGGTCGGGACGAGCGAAAAATTCCTGGGAGATGAGGACATAGGGCCTCCTGGTGAGAAACGAAACTCCCTGTCGACAGATGCCGCAGGGAGAAAGGACACGCTGTGACCGAGTTATACGCTCTTTGTCACATTTTTCCGCTTAATAGAACGCTCAGGTTGACGCCGCGCTCACGAGTGGTAGGGCAAAAACTTGGGTTCCCAAAACTTGCGCTCCACGAAGGCCCGCAGTTCGCCGTCGCTCAGACGCCGCACGCTGAATTCGGTGGCGACGCCGTCCTTGATGGCCTGCTTGATGACCGCCACCGCCACCTGCACGCTCGCCTGCGACAGTTCGTTGACCGGCGGGTAGGTGCGGCCCGGATGGTGCGCCTGAGTGTAGTCGGCGAGCGCGTAGGCGGCCTCGGTGACCATCTCGTCGGTGATCTCGCGCACGCGGGCCAGAATGGCGCCAAAGCCGAGGCCAGGAAAGATGAAGGCGTTGTTGCCCTGCCCGATTTCGTGCGTCTGCCCGCCGTGCTCGACCGGCGCGAAAGGGCTGCCGGTGGCGACGATGGCCGCGCCGTCCGTCCAGCGCAGGATGTCTTCGGGGAGCGCCTCGGAGTGCGCGGTGGGGTTGGACAGCGGAAAGACCAACGGGCGCGGCGTGTTGGCGAGCGCGGCCTTCACGATGTCCTCGTCGAAGGTGCCGGGGACACCGGAGAGACCGAGCAGCACGGTTGCTTTGGCTTCGCGCACCACGCCCAGCAGGTCGGTGCCGCTCCAGCCGCTCACCAGGGCGCGGGGCGTCGCCAGCGCCTGCTTGTAGGCTTCCATGGAGCGGTCGTCGGTGAGCAGCCCGCGCGAGTCGAGGACGAAGACGCGGCGGGCAATCTCGTCGGGGGACAGCCCTTCGCGGTGCATCCCCTCGCGGATAGCGGCGGCGACCCCGGCCCCGCCCGCCCCAGCGCCGTGGACGACGACCACTTGGTCTTTGAGCGCCTCGCCCTTGATGCGGCAGGCGTTGAGCACCCCGGCGAGCACCACCGCACCTGTCCCCTGAATGTCATCGTTGAAGCTCGGGACGACCTTGCGGTAGCGGGCGAGCACCTCGAAGGCCGCGTCCTTGGAAAAGTCTTCCCACTGAATAATCGCCTTGGGGTAGCGCTGAATGGTCGCCTCGACAAACTTGTCGATAAAGGCGAAATATTCCTCGCCGGTCAGCCGCTCGTGCTTGACACCGAGGTAGTGGGGGTCTTCGCGCAGGTCGGCGCGGCCCGTGCCCACGTCGAGTTCGACGGGCAGCGTCTTGTCCGGCCCCACGCCGCCCGCCACGGTGTAGAGGCTGAGCTTGCCGATGCTGATCGCCATGCCGCCGAAGCCCTGGTCGCCGATGCCCAGAATCGCGCTCGAATCGGTCGCCACGATAATCCGCACGTCGTTGAGCGGCACGTTGGCGAGGGCCTGCTCGGCACGCTCGATGGTGCGGGTGCTGAGCGTCAGGCCGCGCGGGTAGCGGTAGATCTGGCTGAACTTCTTGACCGCGTCGCCCACCGTGGGGGTATAGACGATGGGCAGCATTTCCTCGACGTGATGGGAGAGCAACGCGTAGAACAGCACCTCGTTGCGGTCTTGCAGGTTGCGCAGGTAGACGTGTTTTTCCAGCGCCGCGCCGCGCTTGGAGAACTCGCGGTAGGCGCGCTCGATGAGCACTTCCAGACTGTCCACCTGCGGCGCGAGCAGGCCGTCGAGACCGTGGGCTTCGCGCTCCTCGGCGGTGAAGGCGGTGCCCTTGTTGAGCAGCGGAATGCGGGTGAGGTTGAAGCCGCGCACCAGCGGGCGCAGGTAGCGGTGGCCGTCTTCGCCGCGCTTCACGTCGTAGTGGTCGGTCAGGGGCAGGGTCTTGTGGCTCATGGGGTCTTCTCCTGGGGGCAAAAAGCAGGGGACCGGGAAGGCAAGCGCGTCTTCCCCGTCCCCCTCACGTCAGCACATTCAGGCCAGCTGCTGGTAGCCGGGCAGCGTCAGGAAGTCCACCAGGGTGTCGCCCGTGGCGGTCTGCTTGAACAGGGCCGAGGCGTCGGCAAACTCGGCGCCCAGCTTGTCGGTTTCCTCGGTGTAGAGCTGGTCGAAGAGGCCCTGGTCGAGGGTGCGCCCGTCTTCGAGCGTCACGCCTTGCTTGAGCCACTGCCACAGCTGCGCGCGGCTGATTTCAGCGGTGGCGGCGTCTTCCATCAGGTTGTGAATCGGCACCGCGCCACTGCCGCGCAGCCACGCCGCGAGGTACTGAATGCCCACATTGATGTTGGTCCGCACGCCGGCTTCGGTCACGCTGCCTTCGGGCGCCTGAAGCAGATCAGTGGCGGTCAGACTGAAGTCCTTTTGCTTGTCGCTGCCAATCTGGTTGGGCTGCGGCATGATGCGGTCGAAGACCTCGGTGGCGAGCTGCACCATGCCGGGGTGCGCGACCCAGGTGCCGTCGTGGCCGTTGGTGGCTTCGCGTTCCTTGTCCACGCGCACCTGCTCGAAGGCCGCCGCGTTCTTTTCCTCGTCGCCCTTGACCGGGATAAAGGCGCTCATGCCGCCGATGGCCGGGGCGCCACGCTTGTGGCAGGTCTGGATGGCGAGCTTGGAGTAGTTCTGCATCATGGGCACGGCCATGGTGACCTTGGCGCGGTCGGGCAGCACGCGGTCGGAGTGGTTGCGCAGCTTCTTGATGTAGGAAAAGATGTAGTCCCAGCGCCCGCAGTTCAGGCCCGCCGAGTGCTCGCGCAGTTCGTAGAGAATCTCGTCCATCTCGAACGCCGCCACGATGGTTTCGATGAGCACGGTGGCGCGAATGCTGCCGCGCGGAATCTGAATGGTGTCCTCGGCGTAGTTGAAC